>JBEKMB010000059.1:0-33892 GCA_050008735.1 Syntrophobacteraceae bacterium | reverse complement strand
GCCGATTTCCAAAATACAGACGTCAGTGTGCCATGGCTCGAGGACAGACGCCTCCGCATCAGGTTCGGGTGATAACGAGCGTGGTGTTAACTCAAAAAACTAACGTGGGAATCCAGGCTAGGAAGGGAGGAAAAAAACGAGATGCCTAATTTCAATGAAAAGAAGAACAGATGGATTGCCTCGGTCATGCTTCGTGGTGAAAGACGGCAAAAGCTCTTCCCGCCCAATCAGAAAAAGAAGGCTTTAGCTTGGGAAAAGGCGATGGCAGAAGAGCTTCTGCAAGAACAAAGCGCTCCGCCACCACAACCGGGTGAGATGGAGTTGAGGGAATTCTTCAGCTTGTACCTCGACCATTCCAAATTGCATTTTAGTAGGAAAACTTTTCTCGAAAAACAGCTTTTGTTGCAGGTATTGTCAAAGCGATGGGGCGGCGGAACTCCCGTACAAGACGTTACCCCTGCAATGATTGAGGCGTATTTACAGGATCGAGCAACGGAGCCTCCTTTATCCAATGTCGATGAAAACGGCAAGAAAAAGAAGGCGAGGGTCGCCAGTAATAACGCCGCCAACAAAGATAGAAAAAATCTGATTGCCCTATGGAACTGGGGAATTAAGATCCACAATTTATCCACCGACCCCGTTAAGACGGAAAAGTTACCTTGCAACCATGAACTTGAATATATTCCCAGTGAGCGTGATATGGTGGCAGTGCTTGACGCGGGTACTCCGGAGGAGAAAGTCTTCCTGCTCAGCTACATAGACACAGGTGCTCGGCGCGGAGAGATCTTCAGGTGGACTTGGGCGAATGACGTGAACTTCGAAAAGAAGCTAGTGAGACTCGGCACAAAAAAGACCCGCGGCGGCACGATGCGATACGATTGGTTACCGATGAGTAATGGATTGTGGCAAGCGCTCTGGTGGTGGAAAAATAACAGACCAGATGATGTTAAGGACTCGCCCTTTGTCTTTGTTTCCCTTCAAACGGGCAACAAGGGCAACAAAGGACGGCATTACGGGAAGCCTTTCAAATATCGGCGCTCATTCATGAACTCGATCTGCAAACGGGCTGGAGTCAAATGCTTCGGATTCCATGCAATTCGGCGTTATGCAGCAACGATCCTGAACGATAAATTTCAGGCTCCTCTCCCGGTTGTTCAAAGATTCCTGAGACATGCTTCCCCAAGTACGACAGACCGATATATTGGTATGATTCACAGTGATTTGGCAGCGTTTGTCGAGCAGCTTGGTTCGGATCACGAAGCAAATTTTACTTCAAATTTACTTCCGCCACCTTCTCTATCCCCGCAAAGTGAATAGTCCCAACGGGGTTCGAACCCGTGTCTTCGGCGTGAGAGGCCGATATCCTAGGCCACTAGACGATGGGACCATAAAATAACATGGCTGGGGGACTAGGATTCGAACCTAGGTAGGCAGATCCAGAGTCTGCAGTCCTGCCGCTGGACGATCCCCCAGTGAAAATTCAAAATATCTAACCCTTGATTCAAAGTCAAGGCGAAAGCTCAGCCCGGCGGGCGGCCCCGTGGGCCCTCCGGCCGGTTTTTTTATTGATGTGGATTGCGATCTCAAGACTCAATTGTTCCGCAGTTTTTTCTCCAGCCTTTGCGTCAGATGGGAGAGCGGATAGGTGAGCAGCAGGTACATTAAAGCGAGCGGCAGATAGGCCTCAAAAGTCCTGTAGGTCGTCGCATTTACCACTTCTGATGCCTTCGTCAATTCCCGGACCGAAATCACCGAAAGAAGCGATGAGTCTTTTATAAGCGATACAAACTGGCCGGTTACGGGAGGAATGATCCGCCTGAAGGCCTGGGGAAAAATTACATAGCGCAGGCTCTGCCACCTGGTGAGGCCGGTCGACAGCGCAGCTTCCGCCTGACCCCGGTCGACGGATTGTATTCCCGCCCGCACTATCTCCGTTATGTATGCCCCCGAAAACGCCGCCAGGGTGAAAATGCCTACGACCACCGGACTATCGCAGCCAACGGCCGCGGCCAGGCAGAAATAGGCGATATATATCTGGATAAGGAGCGGGGTCCCGCGAAAAAACAGCACATAGAGCCGTGCCGCCTCTCTTGCGAACGCATTGCCCGATACCCTTGCAATTCCGCCCGCAAGGCCCAGGATGTAGCCAAGGCAGATGGCCCCCGCCGAGATGGCCAGAGTGTAATAGAGGCCGTCGATGTAGAGCCTGCGGTATTCCCAGGTGACCCGCCAGTTCCAGGGGTATTCCATCCCGGAAAGGAGCAGGAACAGAGCCAGCATGAAAGCGGCCAGTATTGCCAGGCAGACGAGAACGTTCACCTTTTCCGTACCGCTACTGAAGGTCCTTGAAATACTTTTTGCGGAGTTCATCATATTCGCCGTCTGTTTTTATTGTTTCCAGGAAAAGGTTCAACCAGTTCAGGAAATCGAAATCGCCGCTTCTTACGGCAATCGCATAAGGTTCGTAGGTAAACGGTTTGAGGATCGCATAAGTGGTTGCCGGGTTTTGAGCCTGGTGCTTCATGACCGACAACTGGTCGTAGATGAAGGCGTCAGCCCGGCCCGATACGACCTCCAGTACGCATGCGGTCTCCTCCTTGAACCGGTTCACCTGGGCCTTGGGGAACAGTTTCGCGGTAACCAGGTCCCCGGTCGTGCCGAGTTTTACCGCCAGGATTCGGCCGGGAGCGTTTAACTGGCCGATTTCGGTTACACCGGCTGCCCGTTTTTTGCTCATGAGCGCGCACAGTCCGGCTTGAAAATACGGCTGAGTGAACGAAACCGTTTTTGCGCGCTCCAGGGTCCGCGTCATGCCGGAAATGATCATGTCTATCCTGCCCCCCTGGAGGGCTGGGATAAGTCCGCTGAACTCCATGTCCCGAATTTCGACCGCAACGCCGAGCTCCCGTGCGGCAAGCTTTGCCAGCTCAACGTCGAAACCGGCCGGCTGCCCGTCCGTATCCGCATACTCGAAAGGGAAAAACTTGGCCTCCATTCCAACTATAAGCCTGTTGCGTTTGATAACCTGGTTGAGAGTACCGGCTTCGTAGATTTCATAAGGGCTCACGGCCCAACCGGGTGCGGCCGCCATGAGAAAGACCCACAGGGAAACCAATGTCCTTGACCTCGCGGACATATCTTTTTCCTTTCGACCGTAAAAGAAAGCTCTCCACCTTTGGCCCCACTCATTCCCATCCGAAATTAAGACATGTGCGGAAAGCAGTCCAATTCAGAAATGAGCAATTCTTCGCATGGTAAGGCAATCTCCTCTTACTGCTATCCGGCAAAATCTTGCTTCAGAGCAGGCGTTTATACTCAAGTTATTGATAACTATTGCCGTGTTTCGTCCCCTTCGTGTATCCTTCGTGCTCTTCGTGATAAATGCGGCCTCGGTCGTTTCGCGAATCAAAACTGCACCCGAATCGATAATCTGGTATAATAAGATTAATGGGACCTGTACCTGAATCTACTTATCGGAGGACATATATGGCTACGGTAATGCCCGAGGGAGACGCTCTGCGCAAGGCAGTAAAATGGATATCCGCCGAGATAACCGAAAACCCCGGAAAACCTCTCCAGGGTCTGGTAAATGAAGCCGTCATGCGGTTCGACCTCTCGCCTAAAGACGCTGAATTCATTATATCTTTTTACAAAAAAGGCGAAAATCCATCAGCGGCCAATTAGTGTATTCAGGAAACACCGGATGAAGGCGGCAAGTTCCGCGCCTCGCGGGGCCGCGAACGTGAGGATTGGCGCCGCCGGGCGCCGCTTGAACCGCGGCGGAGAGCAAACCGCGGATCGGCATTCTATTAAAGGCCTGCCTGTACCAGGTCGTGCAGCCGTATGATTCCGGTCACTTTGCTCTCGGCATTCAGGACCGGCAGAACGTATATCTGAGAGGGGCGATTTTCCATCAGGTTCAGGGCCTCGGCCGCCATTCGCCCTTCATGGATAACGACGGGATTTCTGGTCATCAGTTTGTCTATTTCCATATTCAGCAGATTTTCATGCTGTTGAATCGCCCGCCGCAAGTCCCCATCAGTGAAAATCCCTAAAAGATCGCCCACGGCTGAAACAACGACGACGGCCCCAACCGCCTTCTCGGTCAACGCTATGAGCGCATCCCGCATCCGAGTTCCGCTCATTACCACGGGCAGCTTTTGTCCCGAACACATGATGTCTTCAACCCGGAAGAGCAGCCTCCGGCCCAGAGCGCCCGACGGGTGCAGCTTGCTGAAATCCTCGCTGGAAAACCCCTTGAGGGTCAAAACACACCCGGCCAGTGCGTCCCCCAGGACCATCGCGACGGTTGTGCTGCTCGTGGGAGCCAGATTGAGAGGGCATGCTTCGGATTCTACCGTTGCATCGAGGCTGATGTCACAATCTCCGCCAAGGGTGGAATTCAACTTTCCGACCATAGCTATGGTTTTCAGGCCCATTCGCTTGAAGATCTGAAGGAACCGAAGCACCTCGGGGGTCTCCCCGCTGTTGCTGAGAAACAGCCCGACGTCTCCCCGCTGTATTATCCCCAGGTCGCCGTGCATCGCTTCCACCGGGTGGATGAAAATCGATGGAGTTCCCGTGCCCGAAAGGGTCGCCGAAATCTTGCCGGCGATAATTCCCGACTTGCCCAGCCCGGTTGCAATCACCTTTCCCTTGATCGTGCTAAGACATGATACCGCACGCTCAAATTCGGGGCCGATTCTGGCATAAAGGCATTCCAGGGCCGATATTTCCTTGCGGACAAGCTCTTTTGCAAGTTTAACACATGGCGTCATAACTTCTTTTCCGGATTTCCATAAGGACTCGATCCGCCCGCCAGGCCAAATCAGCTGAACGACCGCAACCTGCCAGCGGGATCAGGCCCTGGAGTTGAGAAAATTTCTCAAGCTATACTGAACGTTGTTTATCTTCAATTTCTTGCGGATATTCTTCCGGTGGGTTCGCACGGTGCTCTCCGAGATATGCAACTGCCTTGCTATTTCTTCAGTCGTTATCCCGTTTTTGATGAGGGACGCAATTCGCAACTCGGTAAATGAAAGGACCGCCGCAATGCGCGAGTCCATTGTGAAACCGGAAGTCAGGTCCTCGATCTGCATGGTGAGCATATCGAGCTGGCCTTCATACTTGACGAAAGCTTTGTCCTTTTTGAGCTTGATGACCATGGGTATTATGAGGTTTCTCAGTTTCAGGGCGATTCGTTTCTCCACTTCGGCCCTTTCACGCTCGATGTTTTGGGCAAAAATCGACAGGGCCCTGTTGGTGTCGCGAAGTTGGGCATTGAGATTTTCTAGCCGCTGCTGTTGAGCGAGCAACTCCGAGCGGCTTTGTTTCAGGTCGTCTATGAGTCTTCTGAAACCCCTCTCGTTTTCCAGGGCTTTCAGGGCCCTCAATATCGAATGGTACAGCAGCTCATTCTGGAAGGGCTTTTCCAGCAAGTCGAAGGCGCCCAGCTTCAGTGCCCGGATAGCTGTGTCCTTATCGGCGAACCCCGTTATGATGATGATTTTGAGATCGTCCGACGAGTCGCTGCTGATCTGCGGGATCAGGTCCAAGCCGCTGACTTCGGATATGAAGACGTCGAGCAGGACAATATCGCACTTCTTCTCACGGATGTGCGCCAGGGCGGCTTCGGGTTGGGTGAAGCCTTCCGCGCTCAGGCCCCAGGAGCGTATCATCTCCGTAAGGGTCTCGCCGATGAGCGGGTCGTCGTCCAGTATCGTTACCCTGGAATTTCTGAAAGCTTCCATAACGTCCACTTCCACTCGAAGTCCCCCGGCAGACGAATAAATAAGTCAGCAGCATTTCAGGATTGCCGGTTCCAAAACCCTTTATCGGCTAAAAATAGCAACCCGGCAATACTTCGATATAGAGCACTCAGCTCAGCTTCATTGCCCGACTTGAGCGCATCCGGAAAAACACCGGACGAGGCGCTCGCAGTTATGGTTCGGTTCTTCGACGTCGAATTTTCGACTATCAAAAGGACTTTTCGTCCTGGCAAGGAAATCGAGGATTGCGCGAAGCGGTGAAAAACCCACGCTCCGCGGGGTCCGAAGACGAACGCCGCCAGGGCGGAAAAGGACTTTTCTGACGTCGAATAATACAGACGGAAACCAACTAGGGTACTTATTACCAAACTACGGCCTTAAGTGCAATAAATTAGCTATTTAGCACAAAATAGGCTATCATGGCCCTCAATCTGGATTTCAGGGACTTATGCGTAATATCTGGAGCTGTCTGAAGTGCAGGCCGGATTGGGCAAACCGGCTGGCGAGCTTTTTTTACAATTACTGACAAAGGCGGTGCCGCACTGAAAATGGCCAGAGTGCTCCTAGTTGAACATGACCAGGTCTGGCGAAATATTGCATCCGAAGGCCTGAGTACGCACAGGGTCGAGTTCTGCACCGATCTCAGCGAAGCCTACAAGCGGCTGGCAAAGGATGCATTCGATGCCGTAGCCGTGAGCATCGAATCGAACTACGATGACAATATACGGACTTTAAAAGACAAATTGCCTCCCCACACACCCTTGCTGGTCGTCAGCGGGCAGACAAGGACCGAAACCGTTGTCCAGGCGATCAAGGCCGGGGCCTTCGACTTCATCGTCAAGCCCTACTCTTCGAGCAGGATGAGAATTGCCGTTGAACAGGCCATCGAGAATCGGGCCTTAAAGAATGAAATCGACTACCTCAGGCGCACCCAGGACATAACCTACGATTTTAACAGGATAATCGCGATCAGCCCGAGCATGAGGAAGGTCATCTCCACGTTGAGGAAAATAGCGGATTCGGAAGCTACAATCCTGATCACCGGAGAGACCGGGACGGGGAAGAGCATTCTTTCCGGAACAGTGCATTTCAACAGCCGCAGACGCACACGGCCGTTCATGAAGATCAACTGCGCAAATATTCCGGAAACCCTCCTGGAAAGCGAGCTGTTCGGACACGAAAGAGGGGCTTTCACAGGGGCGACAAAGACCCGGACGGGGCGTCTGGAACAGGCGAGCGGCGGCACCGTTTTCCTGGACGAAATAGGCGAACTTAGCCCGGCTCTACAGGCAAAACTGCTGCGGGTGCTGGAGGAAAAATGCTTCGAGCGGCTTGGGGGCAACCAGACCATTCGAACTGATATCCGGATAATCGCAGCAACGCACAGAAACCTCGAGGCAAACGTGGAGGCAGGGACATTCAGGGAAGACCTCTACTACAGGATCAACGTCCTGAGGGTCCACCTGCCCCCCCTGAGAGAAAGAAGGGAGTGCATCGAGCCTCTTGCTGCTTACCTTCTTCGCAAGACGAACTGCGAACTGAAAAGACGTTTCGACGGTTTTGCTCCGCAGGTATTAGAACTTTTCCAGCTCCATCACTGGCCCGGAAACGTCCGTGAACTTTCCAACACCATCGAAAGGGCCGTACTGCTTGAAGAAAGCGACCAGATCACCCTGGAAAACATCTCCCTTTCAGGCTTCTCGCAAAAACCCGATTGCTCTCCAAAACCGGTGAAAGACCTTGAAGCAAGCGAGAAAGACCTGCTCCTGGAAGCCCTGAGACTAAACGATTGGGTGCAAAAAGACGCCGCAAGTCGCCTGGGGGTCACCGCGCGCAAGCTCAACTATATGATCAAAAAGCACGGAATAACCCATGCCCGGTGGCGCAAGAATAAGTGAGGGAAACCCAGCGGCCGGGAAAGACCCGTGGCGCTTCATCCGGAAGCACCAGGTTAGACACGGCAGTTTTCCATCTTTTGCAAAACCTCGAACCCCGCACCTTCCGTAATCAAGCCCCGTCCATTGGCAGCTTTCCGACAGGCATCAGCAGAAGCGGACTTTCATCGGGCTGAAGGCCCAGGACGCATTTAACCTGCTCGTCACGAAAGGCCCCGATCACGACCGTCCCCAGGTTGAGCGATACGGCCTGGAGGTGAATGTTCTGGGCGGCGTGGCCCGCCTCCATAAAGACGTAACGAACTCCCCGCTCGCCGTACTTGCGCCTGCTCCGTTCAAAAACGCCGGAAATTGCGATCGTGACAGGCGCCAGGGAGATCATCGACTGGCCCAGAGCGGCCCTGGCGAGATTGGGCCTTACGTCCCCCTCACCTTCGAGGCTTAGTGCGTGATTTGCGCAATCGTACCTGTAAATCCCGGCTGAGAGCCCGTCCACTTTGCCAGCCACCACCTGAAGTTCAAGGGGATAAAGCGCCCCGGCCGAAGGGCATGTACGGTACCTGCCAGGCCGCGAAATCCCCTGCGCGGCCCAGAGGAGCTGAGAAACTTCCCTGAGGTCCACAGGCCCTTCTTTATAGTCCCTGATCGACCTTCTGCCCTTCAGGGCCGCCTCGACGGATAGCTTTCCATCACAAGAAGGCACGCTCAGTTTTATTACCTTGGCCGCGTTGTTCATGACGCCCTCCGATTGTCCGTTGCTTTTTTCTCCCTCACGCACCGGTTAATTGAGGGGACACTTGCACTACTCATTATACTGTATAATCTGAAACCACGGGGGTGCGGGGGATTGACAGGATTAACAGGAAAAATATCCGCATAAGGAGGAGTGACACCCTGGACAGTGAGAGGCTTTTCTAAAGTCCTGAAGCCTATCACTGGAAATCCTGTCAGGCAGGTTTTCACAGGATTGACAATCCCCCCGCGCGTTTTTCTTCCGTTCGATTCAACCACCGGCCGCCGTTTGGGCCTCAAGCTTTTCCAGCCCGGCCCTAGCGAATTCGATGTCCGGATCGAGTTCGAGGGCGATCTGATAGAGCCGGATTGCCTCCTGTTTGTGGCCGAGTTCTCTGAGGTTGGACCCGATATTGGCGTAATCTATCGCGGAGCCGGGGTCCAGCTCTATAGCCCTTTCAAAAGCAGCTATCGATTCGTCGTGTTTTTTCAGCTTGAAATAGCAGAACCCTCGCAGGTTGAATATTTCCTTTAGCTCCGGGTTGGCCTTTTCGGCAAGGTCGAGCGCATCAAGGGCTTCCTCGTAGCGTTCCATCTCCTTTAAGCAGGATGCAATATGGACATGGATGCTGCCGATTTCACCAGGATGGGGAGACTGATCGAGGGCGCTTTCGAGAAGCCCCAGGGCTGATTCGGGGTTCCCTTCCATCTCGAGGGTGTGGGCGAGGAAGAATGTAAGATCGTAGCGCGGGCCGAACGTGGCAAGGAGCCGTTTCATCTGGAAGAGGGCTTGCTCGCCGGCAAGTCCCCTCAGCATGGTTCGCGCCGCGTGCTGCGGGAAATCGGTGTTGCGGGTGTGATCGAGGAAGTGCGCCCCTGGGATTATCGTGTAAACCGCCGGGACCTGCAGTTGCGGGTGCGTGATGTTGACCGCCAGGATTTGAAGGCCGATTTTTTCCAGGGCAGCCGTACACCGTTCGATTTCGATCCGCATGTTGTTGTCGTCGAGGTTCGGAAGGTCCTGGATGGATACCTTCCCGCTGCTCTTGATCATATAGGCGGCTTCTTCCAGGGTCGCATACTTTGGCAGCGTGGGCCGATACGTGGTGCGGCTCTCGAAATCGCCCGCAAGCTGGGCTATTTCGGTAAGCGCCCGGCAAAGAGATTTTTCGGGATTGGAAGTAGTCCCCGCGGTAAAGACGATCTCGCTTTTTTCCGGGTACGTCGATGGGTCGTAGGCGAGCACCCCGATGGTCGGTATCCCGGTATTGAGCGAAAAGTCGCGCAGGAAAAGCTCGATTCCTTTTGAGCGAAACTTGTCAATGAGTTCGATTGCCGCGGGATCGCGAAGGGAATCGACGTCAATTTCGGGGGTAACCAGCATCTCGTTGCTGATGATCGATCCGACGTGCCTTTCCACCACCTCGCACAGGGCCTGAAGGATTGCCTCCTCCATGGTGTTTCCGCCCGCCGGCCCATTGTACTCATTTATGGTATAAAACCAGTCGATCGGCAGCCACTGCTCCCTGCCGAGCGTGAGGTTCCAGGCCTTCACCCACCGTAGCGGCAAATCATCGAGAAACCGCGTGCAAAGCTCCGTCGGGGTTTGAGCATCATAGACGGATTTTTTCAGGTCTTGCGCCGAAACGGCGTGTCCGTCCAGGTCTTTGCGCCGGAAAGTGGGAAACTGGAAATCGTTGATGAAGGAAAAGAAGCTGAAACGCTCCATCAACTCCATAAGCGCGCTCGCTTCGGACTGCTCCGGGGTTGCGCCCTTGCCCATCTGTTTCTTAGTGCCGGTGAACCGGGTGGCGTCTTCGCCGCACAAACTTATATAGACGGGTATGTCGAGCCTGCCGGTGTCAATCCGCACCGTCTTGGCAAGGATGTTCATGTTCAGCCCGGCCAAACGCTTCCGCACCCATGAGATTGTCTGCTCGGGCCGCCTCGTCTTATCCTGGTCATGGCTGTAATTTTTGAAACTGTCCTTTATTTCAATATTAGATGTCATGGAATTCCTCTGAAGAAAAATCAATCAACCTGCCGTGCGGTAAACGTTCGCCGCACGCACAGCATCGGAAGTCTATACTTCGTGCGGGGCTTGGAAATTTTCCACGCGAAAAACAGGAATGTGACAATATTTCACGCGAAGACATGAAGGCGCTGGGACAACAGTTGCCTATTCACCCGTTCACCTGCTCAATCAGTTCACAACTACTTCTTCTTCCTGCTCTTCGTTTTTGCGGATGAGTTCCAGCAGTGAGGCGGCGGCTCGCGAGTTGGTGAAAGAACGGGGAATGCCCTTTATTTTATTGAAATCGTGTATGCTCTTCGGCCGCTGCATGGCAAGCCTGAGGAGCGTCTCGTTGGTCAGTATCCTGAACGGCGCGCGGTCGCGTCGCCGCGCTTCCTTTTCGCGGAAAAGATAGAGCGCCTTGAGCACCCGCTTGCCCACCTCGTCGAGCGACTGCGCCCCATAGATGTGCAGGAAATCACCGGGGCGGAACTGTTTTTCCGTTATTTCCTGCAGACAAAGCTTTTCAAAGGCTTCGTGCGCCACATCCAGCAGGGATTTTTCCTCGAGTTCGGCCACGAGCCTGTGCCTGAGCGGGATCAAAAAATGGGTGTCGAGACGGGCGTATTCGATCTGTTCGTCTCTTAAGGGACGTCTTCCCCAGTCATATCGCTGCCATTTCTTATTTAGGCTTATTCCGAAGTGTTCGAGCAAAATGGGGGCAAGCCCCAGCTGTTTGTATCCTAGCATCTTGGCGGCAATCGAGGTATCGAAGATATTGCGCACCCTGAACTTGAAATCCCGCTTGAGCCCGGCGATGTCGTTGGGAGATGCGTGAAAAATTTTCTCTATGGCCGGATCGGCGAGTATCTCCCCGAAGGGGGTGATACCGTCGAGCGAAAACGGGTCGATGATATAGTCCTGTCCCTCGGTCGATACCTGTATGAGGCAGGTCCTGTTATAGTAGGCGTAAAAACTGTTTGACTCTGTATCTATAGCTACGTAAGCGGTTCTTTCGAGATTATGTATAAAGTTTGAGAAATCATGCTGGTTTTCGATCACAGCAACTGAGCTAAATTTCATGATTTGAGTTTTCCGCCCTTTTCTCCCGTGTTATTCTGAGGCAGGAAAGTGAGCCGAAATGAACAGACGCAAGGCCGAAGGGCCCAAACAAATGCGCCGATCCTCACGGCATGCCCCTCCTTCTGAATTCTATACCCCCTTTAAGGAGTTAGATCAACTGTTTGCACGAACTTTTTCCACCGGAGGCAAACATCGTGCGGAAAAAGTCGACCCGTTTTCCGAAAAAATCTCGCCCCCTCCCGCCCTGATTGACTCCCAGGCAGATGATGATTCACTTTTCCGAACGGCGATGGCGGGTGTAAGCCCCCTGCCCGGCGGGTCCCGCAAGAAAGTCCCGCGCGGGCGCGCGGGCGGGGACTATCCGCGTTTCCTGGCAAGGGAGCAAATCGAGGCCTATGCTGAATTGGCCGACCTTGTCGCCGGAGAGGGGCCATTTGAACTTTCCTGTTCCGACGAGTACATCGACGGCGCTGTTTTGGGAATATCGCCCGAAGTCCTGAAAAAATTGCGGGAGGGCTACTTCAGCTACCAGGACTACCTCGACTTGCACGGACTCAACAGGCTGGAGGCCCGCGGCGAGGTCAGGGAGTTCATCACGGAGTGCTTTGCCGCCCGGCGCAGGTGCGTGCTGATAATTGCCGGAAGGGGCCTCAATTCCAGGGACAAGGAACCGGTGCTGAAAAACAACCTGCCCATATGGCTCACCCGCGCCCCCCTCAAAAGGATGGTCCTCGCTTTCGCCTCGGCCCGCTCCTATGACGGAGGCTGGGGCGCTTTCTACGTCCTGCTTCGCAAAAGTGAGGGCAAGGCGCCGCTGATTATGCCGGCTCGATAATATTTTCCGCGATCAGCCATTCAAGGGCCTCGCACAGAGGAAGGCCCACGACGTTCGTACAGGACCCCTCGACGGACCTTGCCAGAAAAGCCCCGATCCCCTGAATGCCGTAGGCCCCGGCCTTGTCCATCGGCTCACCGGTCCTGACGTATGCCTCTATTTCTCCGATCGAAAGGTCCTTGAAGTAAACCCGCGTTGCAACCGAACAGCTCCCGCAAACTTTTCCACCAGGCCGTAGAAGGCACATGCCCGTAATTACCTCGTGTGCCCTGCCGCTAAGGGCCTGAAGCATCTCGACGGCCTCCGGGCGCTCGGAAGGTTTGCCAAAAATGCGGCCGTCGAGCACAACTATGGTGTCGGCCCCCAAGATCCATGAATCTGGGTGGACGGCCGAGATTGAACCGGCCTTGAGACAGGCCCATGCCTCCGCGGTTTGCGCGGGGCTTTTCCCGGCCCTGCAGGACTCCGCCGATTCGTCTATTGTGCTGGGGGCAACCAGAAATTCGATCCCGAGGCTCAGCAGCAGGTGCTTTCTGCGCGGGGACCCGGAGGCAAGGACAAGGGGTTTGATGGTTTTGAACATCGCTCAGGCCAGGGCAAGCATACGGTCCAGGGCCAGCTTGGCCCCTGCCCTTATCTCTTCGGGCACTCTGACCACGTTCATCTCGCCCAGGTTTTCAAGGGTCTGCAGCAGATTTTTCAGATTTATCTTGAACATGTTCGGGCAGAGCGAATGGTGCAGGTCGAGCACCTTCTTGTCCGGATATTCCAAGGCCAGGCGATGGATCAGGTTTATCTCCGTGCCGATGACGATAGTCGAACCCGCGGGCGCTTCCTTCACATATTTCACTATATAGCTCGTCGACCCGCACGCATCGGAGTGCTCAACGACCTCACGCTTGCACTCCGGGTGCACAACCACTTTGGCTCCCGGAAACTCGGCCCGCATTTTTTTTATCTGCTCAACGCTAAACCGGGTATGCACAAGGCAATAGCCATCCCAGAGGATAATCCTGGCCCGCCTGAGAGCTTCCGGATCATTTCCGCCCAGCGGCTTACCGGGCACCCATACCACCATCTGTTCGGGGGCCAGCCCGAGGTCGTGACCCACGTTGCGGCCAAGGTGCTGGTCGGGGAAGAACAGGATCTTCTCCTTTTGTCCGAATGCCCACCTGACAGCTTTGGGCGCGTTCGAGGAAGTGCAGACAACTCCCCCTCGATTGCCGCAAAACGCCTTCAGCTCCGCATCCGAATTCATATAGACCACCGGCACCGTCGAACCCCGTCCCGCGGCCGATTCGATCTCTTCCCAGGCCGATTTGACCGTTTCAGCTTCGGCCATGCTGGCCATCCAGCATCCGGCTTCCACCTTTGGGATCTGAACGACCTGGTTGGGTTGTGCCAGAATCGCGGCACTTTCCGCCATAAAGTGCACACCACAAAAAACTATATAGCGGCAATCCCGGTCGGCCGCGGCGTTTCTGGAAAGTTCGAACGAATCCCCGACGAAATCGCCCAACTCGACAATTTCTTTTCGCTGATAATGGTGCGTGAGGATCACAAGTTGCCTGCCCAGTTCACGCTTTTTGGCCCGGATTTTTTCGATTGTCTCCGTATAGTCGAATTGGGATTTTTTCGTCTGCGTCATGGCTGGTTTACCTCTGAGTTTCCGGGATTAAGATTTTGAAAATACACGCCCGCCCCATCCCATGCAAATGGTATTTGGCGCCGTATTTGATTCATAACGAATACAGGCACTGCTTAAGATTTTGTCACGCAGAAGCGCCGGCCGGCTCGATTTCATCTCCGCAGCGAATAATCCCTCCTTCGAGCACCCTGGCAAAAACACCCTCGCGAGGCATGATGCAGTCTCCAGCCTGATAGTAGATAGCGCACTTTTTGTGGCATTCCTTGCCGATCTGTGTGATTTCGATCAGGGCGGACCCGCCCAGCTTGAACCTTTCGCCCACCGGAGTTTTTACCCAGTCGATTCCTTCGGTGGCGATGTTTTCCGCAAAATCTCCAAAACCCACTGCAAGGCCGCCGGCTTTAGCGCTTTCGATACTCTCCATCGCAAGGAAGCTCACCTGCCGGTGCCATGCCCCCGCGTGCGCATCCCCCTCGATGCCGTGCTCCTTCACCAGCAACGCCTGCTCGACCGGCTCCTTCCTGGTACCCTTGCTCTTGCTCACCGCAATTGATACGATCTTCATTCGAAATTCCAGCCTCTCATCCGCCGCACACGGCCCCCCGGGCGCGGCCAAATGGCCTGATATTTTATGCCGATATCCGTCAAAATTGACCACGGCCCCATTTGCAAATTCCCGCAAGCGCGCGCCGTCAAAAGGAATAGTAAAGTTTTGATACGTACCGGGTCAAGAGATAAACGGAAACCATTGGGGGCCGGGGGAAACATTCCGGGAAACATTGCCCCGATCTT
Source organism: Syntrophobacteraceae bacterium (assembly GCA_050008735.1). Classification (GTDB taxonomy): domain Bacteria; phylum Desulfobacterota; class Syntrophobacteria; order Syntrophobacterales; family Syntrophobacteraceae; genus SbD1. The sequence goes on along the minus strand of JBEKMB010000059.1, from coordinate 19,125 downwards.
TCGAACTTTTCGAAATTGCAGGCTTTTGCGCGCACAATCCGCGTGCTGTTTGTTGCGTACCGCGGAAAATGCTTGGCGTTTTGCGTGGTAATGTTATTTTTATTCCGTCTGAAAAGAAAGGAGCATCTATGCATTCAAGAACGCTTGTACTGAGATTCCCCAAGGAAATCGTCGACAAACCCATTATAACGAGCCTGGTGCGCGACTATAACCTGACGTTCAACATTTTGAAGGCCCAGATTTTCCCCCGCAAAGAGGGAATGCTGGTAATGGAGCTGCTCGGCTGCGAGCACGATTTCACCAAAGGGGTCCAATATCTCGAACAGGTGGGCGTCCTGGTGGAGCCGGTCGGCCATGGCATTCACCGCGACGAGGACCGATGCTGCCAATGCGGCGCATGCACGGCCGTTTGCCCTACGGGGGCGCTTCATGTAAACAGGCCCCAGATGGAAGTCGCGTTCGAATCCGAGCGGTGCAGCGCCTGCGAGCTGTGCGTGAAGGCCTGTCCGGTCAGGGCCATGGCCGTTACTTTTGATAAGGCCATCGCCTGAGCGCGCCCCTCACTGACGCTCATGCCTGATCCCGCGTTGAGCCAACCGGGCCGTGAGCCGGGACTTTCTTCTCACGGGCACTGGTCTGCGACCGCGCGAGTTCTTAGCTTTGTAGGGACATTTTTCATTAGGCCGAACCTGCTTCGGACCGGAGATGGAGAGCAAAATGCCCGAGACAAAGCAATCCAGGAAGGCTTCAGTAAAGCAAGTCCCCCTGGAATTGAGGACCCAGTACGAAGTAAAGACAAAACTCGAAATAGTGCTCAAATGCGATACCGATGGAAGCGTTGAAGCCGTTTCCACTCTGCTTGCCAATCTCAAGACACCCGAAGCGGAAATAAAGCTGATCCAATCCGGCGTGGGCAACATATCCAAACAGGACCTGCTGATGGCGTTGACCGGGAGCAGGCTCGTCATCGGATTCAACGTGGGTGTCGCCCCGAAGATGGATCAGTGGGTGAAGGAACAGGGCGTAGAGGTGCGGCTCTACGATGTTATATACAAACTGGCCGAGGACCTGAAAGCTATAGTCCAGACCCTGGCCCCGGTCGAAGCCGAAGAGAAGGTTACCGGAAAGTGCGAGGTGATCGCCACTTTCAAATCCAAAAAGGGCGGAGTGATCCTGGGCTGCTCGGTCGTTGAAGGCACTGTCCAGGTCGGGAAGCGTTTCCGGGTGGTAACCGCGATGGGACCTGTCCACAGCGCAAGGATCGAATCGCTCCAGGTCGAAAAGCAGCAGGTGAAGGAAGCCAAGGCCGGCCAACAGGTGGGAGTGCAGGTTGCAGGCTCGACCCAGGGCAAGGTCGGCGATTTCATCGAATGCTACGATGTGATCAATTCCAAGAAAACGGCATGGACACCCACCGGCAAAATCATACACATGAGATCCTCATGACCCCCTTCGCGGCATCGAGCGGTAAAGTATAATCCCGGATCGAGCCGCGCCCGTCTCCACAGCCGAACATTTCGCCTCGGGCGCCCCCGCGGCAATTCCTTGACGCCTTCAGGCACTATGTAGTAGTAATTCTTTGCCCCTGCAAGAGCAGGGAGGACCGTACTATTCCCCGAACTCAATTTTGCGGTCCGGAATAGGGTCCTTTTTTCGAATCGGAACCGCCGCTGTCTCATCGCGCGTTTCCGGATAGACGCCAGAGAATGCATCTCCCATTAGCTCATCGACCCGCCCCCCCCTCAAAAGGCGGCCGAATCTTTTCTTGGGCATGGGCCGCGCAGTACCCCTACACCGTTGCGGCAACGGTCTTTTTTATATCCCAGGTTTTTCCAGCCCTGCTTCGGCGGCATACCGAGTGGAATGATGTTTTCGTGGCCGCGTCGCGAAACCTTCTGGCCGGGCGAGACCTGGCACAGGACAGCGCATACCTGTATCCGCCGTTTATGGCATTGGCGGCCATTCCCTTCACGCTGCTCCCGCAGGCCCTTTCGCAATTTATCTTCTACGCGATAAACGTCGCGTGCATGCTCTATGTGGTGAAGGGCGCCCGGGCATTGTCCGGGGACTGCAGACTGCAGGGGACCGGTGAAAAAGCTCCGTCCGAAGAGCACCTGGTTTTTCTCATGGCCCTATTTTGCGGCGGCCGTTTTTTGCTCAACGCTTCGTTGCAGATGCAAAGCGACCTGCTGATAGCCGCGCTTCTCATAGCGGGATGTCTGGCGCTGCTTGAAAAAAAGGATTTTTGGGCGGCCACATCGATCGGACTTGCCGCGGGGATCAAGTGTACGCCGCTTCTTTTCGTGCCCTACCTCGCCTGGCGCGGCAAATGGATTGCCGCGCTATGGCTGATTGCGGTCGCGGTAGGGGTCAACTTTTTGCCCGATTTGGCGCACCCGTCGCCATCGGGCGGGTTTTGGGCGGTAGACTGGTTCACAAACTATGTCCAGCCTCTGGGACAGCAAAACTCCGCCCCTGGGGCATGGTTTGCAGAAATTTCCGGCAATCAGTCGCTTTCCGGCGCCGTAAACCGTTTTTTCATTACGGGTCTCAAGTGGACCGAGCAGGGAGTGGAAGTAATAGAAAGCAAGACTTCTCTTTCGCCCGTGGCCCTCAGGGCCCTCACGCTGCTCCTCTATGCAATTGTAGCGATTCCGGCCGGTTTCGCCTTGTGGCGCCGCCGCCGCGGGCGGAAGGATTATCCTCCGAGGGACGATCGCTTCGCCGATGCCTTGGAGTTCAGCATAATCTTTTTGCTGATGCTGCTTCTTTCTCCGAGGTCGAGCCGCACTCATTTCGGCATAATGCTTCTGCCCACGCTCTGTGTCGGGCGCATCGCCCTGTCGGAACACAGCCGCGCCGCGTGGTCCCTTCTATGGCTTGCCACCTTCGTTTCGCTCATAAGCTTCAGTAGCCCATTGAATGTCCTGTTCCCCGTCGCCCTCTGGGCCGGGGCCGTCAGCCTGGTGGCGCTCCTGTTGCTCGCCGGCTGTATTATGGGCCTGCTGCAAAACAAAAGCGCTTTTCACGGCACTTAGACCCCCGGCCAGGGGCGGGAGGGATTTTTAGCCCGGATCGATTTTCACCACAGGAGCGCAACAAAAATATTTTTCAGCTATCGGCAGCATGGTATCGCAGTTCGGAACAGTGCCCCGGGACAATCCGTTTTTTTTCAACCATGGAGGGACTAGATGGGGGAATTAGTTATAGTGAGAAAAGCCGACAGTATTGCCACGGTGTTGCTGAACAGGCCCGAGGCGTACAATGCGTTGAATTTCGAACTGACCGAGGGCCTTGCCGGCCATCTGATCGATCTTGCGGCGGACAGCGGTGTGCGCGCAATCATCATCTCCGGAGAAGGGAAGGCTTTCTGCGCCGGCGGAGACCTTAAATGCGCCGTCTCTTCCCCACAGGGGCCTTCGGCCGCGCTTCACAAACTCGCCGGACTCTTCCACCAGGCCGTCCTGGAGATTCGCCGGATGCCAAAACCCGTTATTGCAGCCATAAACGGGGTAGCCGCGGGCGGGGGCTTCTCATTCGCCCTGGCCTGTGATTTCAGGGTAATGGCCCGATCCGCGGTCTTGCGCCAGGCATACACGTCAAACGGCCTTTCCATGGACGGGGGAGGCTCCTTCACGCTGCCCAGAATGATAGGGATGGCTCGCGCACTCGAGGTCCTGGCATTTGACCGGCCGATCTCCTCGGAACAGGCGTTGGCCTGGGGGCTGGTAACCAGGGTCGTTGAGGACGGGACTGCCCTCGATGAGGCCGCCGATATGGCTCGTGGGCTTGCAGCCGGTTCTCTGGCTTCTTTTGGGTGGTCGAAAAAGCTTCTCACGGACTCCTTCGATACGTCTTTCGAGACTCACATCGAACGGGAGCGAAGAGGCCTGTGCGCCTGCGCTGGATCCCCCGAGGGGGCGGAGGGCCTGAGGGCATTTGCCGAAAAACGAAAACCGGTGTTCACATCCGGGTAGGGCTCTTATTGATATCAACTTGGCATAAGCTACTTTGGAACTTTTTGAAATGGCGACAGCAGAAAATCGGGGACCTCACCCAAGCTGTTCATGCACAGGACCTTGGGGCCGTAGTCGCCGATCGAAAGAACGCTGACCGAGACGAGGCTTATTTCCAGCCTGAGAAGAAAGTCCAGGGGAATACCCGCATAGTGTGACAGAACGGCCTTGATGGGGTCCGCATGACTTACGACGGCCAGCGTGTCGTGCGGGTATTGCGTCCGAAGCCTTTCAATCTCGGAGACCATCCTCTGCTGCACTTCCACCAGGAGTTCCCCGTTTGGGGGCCTGGTTCCGGTGCGAAAGGCGTTGTAACGACGCCACAGGGGGTCGCCGGCCAGACTTTGCAGCTCCAGCCCGGTCCAGTCGCCGATTTCGACCTCGGATAGCCTTTGGCTGGTGTGGATCTCCAGCCCCAAACGTCCGGCCAGGGGGAGCGCGGTTTCAAAGGTGCGCTCAAGAGGGCTGCAGTAGACGGCGTCGATGGATATCCGGCCGAGCCGTTCGGCCAGCATTTCGGCCTGGGCTTTTCCTTCCTCGTTCAGGTGCACGCCCGGCATTGTTCCGGCTAAACGCTTTCCAACGAAAGGATTGGCTGCATGTCTGATCAAGAGAATAACGGACATAAACTCGGCTCCTCAATCCCTCGGGTTGCCCGGAGATATTGTCCTAATCGACGAGGGCAGTTGCGGCCCGGCTGGATCAAAGGTTTTTCCTGACGCTTAATTGAAAAACCGTTCCACCTCCCGTCCCCCGCTCCACCCGAACTTCGCCTTTGTGCAGTTCCATTATTTCTTTTACTATTGCGAGCCCCAGGCCCGTGCCCTCTATCTCGTCCGATGCGCACTGGCGCTGAAACAGATTGAATATTTCACTGCTTTTTTGGGCCTGGATGCCGGCCCCATCGTCGCTTACCGTGAAATGATGGAAATTCCCCGAATCCCTATAGCCGATTTCAATAGCAGTCAGCCCGTCGCCTCCATACTTGATGGCATTGTCGATCAGATTTCTAAAAACCCTGAGGATGGAAATCTTATCGGCACGCACGAGCGGGACGTCCATGGGCTCGAACAGGTTTATCCGGCGCACTCTCAGTCTCGCCGAAAACTCTTCCCTCAACATGCGGAAGACTTCCTCCATATTTATAGCCTCTATTTTCAGCGGGGTTTCCTTTGTCGATATGAACAGATTGATAGCATCAACCAGGGAGGCCACATGCTCCGACGCCTTCATTATCTGCTCGCAAAAGCCAGCCCCTTTCTCGCTGAGGGTCCCAGCGAAGTTTTTCTGCAAAAGTCTGGCAAGCCCATAGATTCCAATAGAAGGGCTTTTCAGGTCATGGGCAACGGAGTAAGCAAATATCTTCAGTTTTTCGGAGCTTGTCCGGAGTTCTTCAGCGATCCGGCTTCGCTCGGCAACTTCTTTTTCAAGCCTGCTGTTCGCCTCGGCCAGCGCGGCGGTCCTTCTCTCCACCCGCACCTCGAGTTCGTCATGCGCTTTTTGCAGCGCCTCCCCTGCCCGTTTGCGGTCGGTTATGTCCAGTGTTACCCCGACCAGGCCTGAAACATTGCCTTCCGAGTCCCTGAAGATTCCCTTCGTTATAATGACATCATGACCCTGCCCGTCCGGGTAAGTCAGTCTTGTCTCGTACATCTTTTCACCGGGACGCTCGAAAAGCTCGGAGTCATGCTGTTCGTATCGCGCGGCAAGCTCTTTCGGAAAAAGATCAAGCGCCGATTTCCCGATGATATCGTTTCTGCCCATCCCCATGCGACGCTCGAATGCCTCGTTGCATCCCAGATATTTTCCATCTTTATCTTTGAAAAAAATCGGGTTCGGAATAGTGTCGATCAAAGTCTGCAGGAACCTGAGCTGGTCCAGCAGGGTCTTCTCTATTTCATGGCGGTCCCTGGCAACCGACTCCAGTTCCGACACCTTGGCGCGCAGCGCCCTGATTTCAGCCTCCAGTTCGACTTCCCGATTCTCATCAGGCATCAGCAGTCTCCTCATTGCCGTCACGGTAAGAACTCAAGCGGCCCGCATCCGGGCATTTAGCTGGCCTCCGCCCGGCAACCCCGCGCAGCGCGGGGCGTAAAAAGCACTTTCCCGGCGTCAGGTGCCCCGGACTCAACCTGTCAGCTTTGCTGATAATGCTGCAGGAGGTAGCGATAGATCTCTTTTCCTATCTCCATCCCGGTTTCGATGATCTCGGGACCATATTGCCGGCCGGTTGGAGTCCTGAAAGTCTCGATGATGCGAAGGGGCCCGGATATTCCCCAGGGGAATTTTTCGATGAGGTCCCTGGGGCTGAGTTCCTGATGGTCCATCATGTGCCAAAGTGTGTGCGTGAATGTGTCAGCACCCCATCTGAACTTGTCGGCGTCATACAGACAGTCGCTTATGAGTTGGACCCATTGGCGTCCGTCTGAAACCACAGGCCCGAATGCCTCATGGTTTTTTATTGCATTGCTTATGCAGGCGATTTCGTTTTTGCTGAGGGAGAAGGAGCGCAGTATCCTTTCGGACTCCAGGGCGCCGCACTCCGCGTGGTTTGGTTCGTTGCGGCGGATGTCGTGCAGAAGGCCCGCGTATATCGCGATGACCATGAGCCGCTCGACGGCAATTGGTTTCATCCGGTCGCTGTCCGTTTCGATATGAATGAGAGCGGCGCAGTCGATGCTCACTCGAGTACTGTGGTAAATGCCGTGGCCGAGTTCTTCGTGGTAACAGGGCTCAACCATCGCCCGGAGGTGCACGACACCCGGCGAGTTATAAAAAAGCCTTTTGGCAATGGCAATAGGGGCCATGAATCGGGTGTAAAACTCGGGGAGGGGGTGTTTTGAGGCAATTCGTTCCGCTTCCCGTTGCAATTTGTAAATGACTTCCTTCATGCGTTATCACCGCACCTCGTACAGAGTGAAGCCCAACCCCTCCGCCCCCCCCTGGGTCCCCGCCAGGGCGCCTCCGCGCCGGGGTTGAGAGGCAACCTTGCGATAGCGACGTTCTTTTGCCGGCAACATGTTACAGCAGGCCGAATTTTTCCGCAATAAGCCGCCTGAATCTGGGAGTGTACAACAGCTCGAAAGTTTCCTCCTTTCCGGGAAAAAGCAGCATTGCCTGTTCCCGGACCGCCTGAACGACTCGGCGCGCCTCATCTATGGACATGGGCGACTGGGCGATAAGGGCATGAGCGAAATCGACAAGCCGCCTGAGATGCCTGATTCGTTTGTTTTCTTCCATGATTTCAGCTTGGGTGTATTTACTTATATGTTCGCTGTTTTCCATCTTTATGGCTTTCCTCTGCCTGTGAGCTCATTCAATCCACCCCGAGATTTTAAGTATAACCTGTTAGTCCATGCCGGAAGATAAGCGGCAATTCCGATTCAAATTGCGCTCAGTCCCTATAATGGTTATGATTAAGCGCTGGAGGAAAGCTCCGATAGCTGCTTTATGCGCGCTCATCCTCGCGACCGGCTGGTTTACGTCCGGCAGGGCTGTTTTGCGCCCCGGCGGAGTTCAGTACGGATCTCAGGTATTTCGGATGGATGCCGGCGCCATGAATCCAGACCGCTTATGCTAAAATTCTTCCTCTCCGTCGGCTAAAATGCATAAGAGCAAAATCTTGTGTGGTTAATAAATCATCATACGAGGACCAGAAGGGAGACTTCAATGGCACCGGTGGAAATCAAGAAAGACATTTACTGGGTCGGCGCCCTGGATTGGAACATTCGCGACTTTCACGGCTATTCCACTCCTAAGGGAACGTCTTATAACGCTTATCTTGTAATAGACGAAAAAATTGCGCTCTTCGATACTGTCAAGAAGCCCTTCAAGAATAACCTGATCGAACGCATAAGCGAGATAATCGACCCCAGCCGCATCGACTACCTGGTGGTAAATCACGTCGAGATGGACCATTCCGGCTCAGTGCCGGACATTGTGGAGCTGATCCGACCCGAGAAGGTCGTCTGCTCCCCAATGGGGAAAAAGGCCCTCATAGACCACTACAACCGCGAGGACTGGCCATTCCATGTCGTCGAAACGGGCCATACGCTCAAACTGGGCAAAAAGACGGTCAGTTTTCTCGAAACCCGCATGCTCCACTGGCCGGACAGCATGATGTCCTATATACCGGAAGACAAGCTGCTGCTCTCAAGCGACGGTTTCGGCCAGCACTGGGCCGCCAGCCAGAGGTTCGACGACGAAGTCGAGGCCGCGGAACTCTATGGCCACGCTGCCAAGTACTACGCAAATATCCTGCTGCTCTTTTCCCCCCTCGTTCAAAAACTGATCGCAAAGGTTGCGGATATGGGGATCGACATCGGTATGATAGCCCCCGATCACGGCCTTATCTGGCGGAAAGACCCCGGAGGTATAATCCAGGCCTATCAGAGGTGGAGCAGGCAGGAGAGTCGCGCAAAAGCCCTCGTAATCTACGATACGATGTGGCAGGCAACCGAGATGATGGCCAATGCAATTGGCGAGGGGCTCAAAGGGGAAGGCATCGACTTCAAACTTCTCAATTTGAAATTGAATCACCGAAGCGACATAATGGCCGAGATGCTCGACACGAGGGCGCTCGTTCTGGGTTCCCCTACGATAAACAACGGAATCATGCCCATAATGGCCGACCTTCTGAGCTACATGAAAGGCCTGCGGCCGACCGGCAAAGTCGGGGCTGCCTTCGGCTCCTATGGCTGGAGCGGCGAGGCGGTCAAGATCATTTCGGAAGCCATGCGGGAAATGAATATCAATCTTGTGAGCGATGGGGTCCGCGTCAAGTATTCTCCCCGAAAAGAGGACCTGGAGAAGTGCTTTGAACTGGGCCGCCAGGTCGCTCGAGCAGCTTTGGCAGTCGATGCCGTCCCATTGGGGGCGCAGGCCGGGACCTAGGGAGTTTCCGTCAGGAAAGCCGTGAACTCCACGTTCCGCGAGGCGGGTTTGAAGTCCCCCTTTTCTAAAGGCGGATTCGAGGGGGATTTTTTAAGGCTGCTTACTTACTATCCCAACATACCCCCCTGCCCCCTTTAGGGGGGAATTCAGCCCTGGTCTTCAGCTTGAGTCGGGAGTTTCCGGATGGAAGCGGACGACTGATAATATCTTCAGGATTACTCTGCCGATGCCGATTCAATCCGCCACTCCAGGACTTTCTTTCGTCCCCGGGGATGTCCTCTCGGTCATGGAAACGATCCACAATGCGGGGTTCGGCGTGTGGGTCGTCGGCGGCGCCCTGCGGGACCTTCTTCTGGGGATCGAGCCAAAGGATTGGGACCTTGCCACAAGCGCGAGCACCGGGGAAATCATCTCTATTTTTCCCAGAGTCGTCCCGGTGGGAATCCGCCACGGGACGGTGCAGGTGCACACGCGCACCCGCGATATAGAAGTGACAAGCTTCGAGCCTCCGGGTGAAGCCGGAATATTGAAAGACCTCGGGCGGCGCGATTTCACGATTAATTCGCTTGCGCTCTCATATCCGGACGGCGTCCTTATCGACCCGAACGGCGGCCGCGAAGATTTGAAGGCCGGTCTGGTTCGCGCGGTCGCAAATCCAGGGGCCAGATTTTCCGAAGACCCGCTGAGGATCGTTCGAGCTGCCCGAATATGTGCGGTTTACGGCTTGAAAACCGACGACGCCACCTTCGACGCAATGCGGCAGAGGGCTGGAGAGCTGGAAAGCGTTTCGGGCGAGCGGGTGCGCGATGAGATTCTGAAGATATTGCTGGCCGGGGACACATCGGCGGCCTTCGATCTGCTGAAAAACATCGGGGCGCTAGGTAAGCTGCTTCCAGGCCTGAGGGCGCACGATCGGGTCGAAACCCGCAAATCAACGGACGTAAGTATCTATGAGCATACTCTTTGTTGTGTCCTGAACTGTCCAAAGCGGGTGCGGATCAGGCTGGCCGCTCTTTTTCACATTGCGGCCCCTCCAGCCGCGCAGACCGCCGGAGGCGCCCGCCCGGTGGATTTCCGAGGCGCAAGCGCCCTGGCGGCCACGCAGACAATGAAGACATGGAATATGTCCAATAGAAGCATAGATGAAGTTTCCTCGCTCATTTCGCACCAGCTTCCACCCGAGGCCCTATCATGGAGCGACGTCCGGATCAGGAGATTCATAACCGGGGTCCGGCCCGAGCTTCTGGACGACTTCCTGGCGCTTGCCGAAGCCGAAATACTCTGCGCGAAAGGCCCGGGACCTTCTGATAAAACCGCGGCCGCCGAGCCTGGGGATTCAAACGAGTGGGTCGAGCATGCCGGTTGGTCTGGGCGCATCGAGGCCAAGCAAAGCCTGATCGAGGGGATAAATCAGCTTGGGGCCAGGATCCGAATGCAGCTCGAAAGGATTTCGGCCATGAGCGTGCGTGAGCTTGCATTGAGCGGGAATGACATCATGAAGGTCCTCGATCTTCCGCCGGGGCCGCAGGTTGGGAAGGTCCTCAACCAACTGTTCGAGATGGTCCTGGAGGACCCCGAACTAAATACCCGCGAGAGTCTTGCCCGCATAGTCGAGGCAAGGTTCAAACCCGTGAGCGGGTGAACCGGTTCTACTCGCTCGACTTCCAACATGTGTTCACTCACCAATATTGGATTGTGTGCGTAAAATTCTGCAATTTCGAAAAGTTCGAAAGGGCGGGGAATCTTCTTTTAGGTAATTCTGAATTTTCGGCATGCCCCCTTACAGGATTTTAAACCCCTCTTCCTCCGGGATGGGGCCAAAAGAACAGCCGGCTCAACATCGATGTGCTGAACCGGCTGCTCGTTTTATTATAAAAAAACTAATCGAAGAGGGCGAAAACTACGCCGGCTTTTGGACAAGGGGGCCGCCTACCGGCAGCACATTCTTGCCGAAAACCTGCAAAAAGATCACATGGGCCATCATATACCACGCCAGGAGCGCGCAAACGACCAGATCCCAGGCGGTAATGATCAACAGATTTTTCATACCGGCCAAAAAGACCAGATCAAGACCTATAAAGCCCAGCAGAAGTGTGAGGAAGGTAAGCATCATGGCGGTGTGGACCGCAAAGGAAGCGATCCACATGATTGCCGTATAGAATGTGAACCCCAGGAGAAATAATCCGAGATCGGTTGCGGAAATCTTGAGATGATCCCCTATAAAACTACCTGGCGCATGCTGGAGATCCATAATCAGGAAAATAGCTGCCAGGGCGAGCCAGAAAGCTCCATAAGAAACGAAGGCGCTGTAGCCGAAATTGTTCCCGGCCTTAAATTCCTGAAACCCTGCGATGAGCTGCGCGCCACCGCCAAACGCCAAAGCGGTGCAAAAAACAATCCCGGTCCCGCACCAGCCGAGGTTATGAAACTGAAGTAAAAGCGTGGTCATACCAAAGCCTGCCAAGCCGACGACTGCCGGATTTCCTTGTGCTTGTCCTGCCATAGCAAACTCCCCCTCATAAATGAATGCGTTGAGTTCATAAGAAGCAAATTTTCAATCATGAATACAGAACCTAACTCAGCCGCGCAAATGATCGATGCGCCAGGAAAGCCACCACCTCCTTCCCCCTTTGAATAAAGAACCAAAGGCTTTGAGAAAAAAGAGTATCAGGATGAATTTAGAGTGTTAGCTCGAAGATCAGCGAAGAGAGCCGGAATAGAAGTCGTACTCGTAGACTGAAGACAACTTTGGAAAAAAGAAGCCCTAATATAATAAGTAATTCTTTGGCCTTTTCCACTGTACAAAATCCCTATTGCATAAAACCCTTACGGTGTCAAGAAAATCGGCAATATGGGACCAAGGTTTTCTCACCCACTGGGAGGGCTGTGCCGAAGATATATTTTGAGCTCCGCGTGCAATCTGCTCCGGTTTGTGTCGCCAAAATACAACCCCAACCCGATCCAGGCGTGCAACCCCCATGTCCAGGCCCTGGTTCCGTACCACTTTTCACAGCCAGTTCGAAGGATTATCTTTTATTTACGGAGTATTGTTAAATCCGAACGTGAACCTTGGGTTTGCACCAAAAGGAGTACATACATGATCGAAGATGTATTTGAAAAAATCGGCGACCATATGGCGGAAAAAGAAGGTTACATCGGTTTGAGGGGAATGCAGGCTGTTCAGAGGTATCTTATCGACAAATACGGATGGGAACCCGATCAGGTACGGAAACTAAGCCCCGAAGACCTGCATCTGCTATTGGCCGGTTACGCTGAAAAACCTACAACTGCATGGAACTAGCGGAGCGTCAATTAAGTTGTGAGGGGTGCAGACGCACAATCCGTCATTCCGGCGCAAGCCGGGATCTAGTGTATTTTCGGCCAGTTAAGATCAATGGACCCCGGCTTCGCCGGGGTGACGATCACTTGCCATGACATTGAAACTTTGTTGACAATCCGCTAGATGTCCTCGAGGGTATCCAGCAGAAGCTGTACGGTATCGGCGAGCACCTCATCATCGGTGACCAGCGGAAGCATGAGATAAACGGTCGCGTCGAGCGGCCTTACCAGGACCTTCTTTTTCATCATGGCCCTGCAGAGGCGTTGGGCGCGGTTTGCCCCGGTTTCGCCATCTTTTTCGCTCAAATCGAATGCGCCGATCATTCCAAGGCAGCGGACTCTTCCCTGTATATATTCAGGCACTCGATCGCGGCGGCGGCCGCAATGGGATTTCCGGCAAAAGTGTGGCCGTGGTAGAAAGTGTGGTCCTCGGGCTCATCGGAAAAAGTATTGAAGATTTCTTCTTTCACCACGGCGGCGCTCATTGGAAGATAGCCGCCTGTGAGACTCTTGCCGACGCAGACGATATCGGGGTCGATGCCCGCGTGCTCAAATGCGAACATCCTGCCAGTGCGTCCAAAACCCATGGCGATCTCGTCCACAATGAGCAGGACCCGGTTTTGCCTGCAAAGCTCACCCAATTTTCGGAGGTATTTGGCAGGATACATCTTCATTCCGGCCGCCCCCTGGCACAATGGCTCGACAATTACGGCCGTAAGCTCGCTTGCGTTTTCCTCGAAGGTGCGTTCCATGGCAGAGAAGCACTCAAGGCCGCAGGTCTCGGGAGTGGCGTCAGGAAGGCACGCGAAGCAGTCAGGCGTTTTCACCTTGTGGACCGGGAACAGCAGCGGGCGGTAAGCGGTGTGGAAAGCCGGCAGGTAGCCAACGGCCATCGCCCCGATCGTATCGCCGTGATAGGCATCTTCGAAGGCGGCGAACCGGCAGCGTCCGTTTTCCCCTATATTGTGCCGGTATTGAACGGCAACCCTCAGGGCGGCCTCCACCGCGCTGGCCCCGTCGCTCGCGAAAAGCACTCTTCTGCCTCTGTCGGGGAAGGTCCCCAGAAGGCTGTAAGCCAGCTCGGCCGCGCCGGGGTGCGTAAGGTTGCCCAGAATGCAGTGCTGGAGTTCCCCGGCCTGACGAAGGATCGCCCCGATGAGCCTCGGATGGCTGTGGCCGAGGTTGCAGGCCCACCAGGAAGAGATTGCGTCCAGGTACCGGTTGCCGTCGGTGTCGAAAAGGTACACCCCCTCGCCCCTGGCGATGACGGGAAAACCGTCCCTCACGGCCGAGTGCCGGGTGTAGGGATGCCAGACACTCGCCTGATCAAGTTTTCGATAGTATTGCGTTGCGTTATTCATAATCATATTCGGTCCAGTGTATCAATTCCATTTAAGCGGCAGGAGTTTCGCCGTACGGTCTCTAAAAATTTGAGGAGTAATACGGTTTTCAGCTAATCCGGACATATGCTCGATGCGCCCCAGCACTTTTGCTTTGCCCATCCGGGCGATTGTTTCAATGTTGTCTTTCTCGATTTCTCCAAACCCGGCGTTGGTAGTTTCACAAAATATTATCCCGTGCAGCCTCAGGTTAGATCGCTCGAGTTCCCGGATGGAGAGCAGCACATGGTTTATGGCGCCAAGGCCGGGTCGGGACACCAGGATAACCGGAAGCTTCAGCATCGCTATAAGATCGACCATCGTCCGGCTGCTGTCAATCGGGACCAGCAGCCCGCCCGCACCTTCCACGACCACGCGCTCGCGCCTTCGAAGCAAACGGTTGAAGGCTTCGGAAATTCGATCGAACGAAACTTCGCGACCGGCTTTAGCCGCGGCGAGATGCGGCGAGCAGGCCGGCTCGTAGATACACGGCACCATATCGTTTAGTTCTTCTTCGTCCGGCCGCAGTTCAGCCATTCGGAGGCAAAATTCGAGGTCCGGGCTTCGCATTATTCCGTCCTGCAAAATCGCGCCGGTCTGCACCGGTTTCATGGGGACGGCATCGATGCCGGCGGCGCGCATCGAGACCAGCACGGCAGCGGCCGCAACCGTTTTGCCCGCATCGGTATCCGTACCCGTGATGAAAACCCCTCTACTCAGCGGAGACATTTTTCCTTACTCGCTTTCACATAAAGAATACGATAGCTTGCAAATACCCCACCGCCAGGCTCAGCGAACTTTTGGTCGTAATATCCGACGAGCTTGCGCAATTCAGTCCGGTTGAGCAGGCTGCATCCGGTGTTGGCAACACCCGTCACCCCCTGCCGGTTGAGGCTCCCGAGAAATCCACACGCAGAACCGTAGTGCTCCCGGAGGACCTCCCGGCTCTCGCTTTCGATCCTGAGTCCCGCCGCGGCAATGGCATCCAGGACCTCTTCGGACCGCGGCAGACATACGGGACCGGTTTTATTCGGAAACAGCTGGGCCCGCGCACTATGGAGTTCCTCGCATGTCCCATTGACCATCAGCGCGGAAACCAGTTGCCCGCCGGGTGCAAGCATGCCGGCCAGCCGCCTCACGGTTTCCGGTATGGGGGTCATCCAATGCAGGGCGGAGCTGCTGATAATCAATGGAAAATTAACCTCAGTTTGAAATTGCCGCGCATCGGCGACGTGCCAGCACATCCGGCCGTTTTCCCCGATACGTTGCCTGGCCAGATCTATCATCGGGCCGGCTATGTCCAGGGCATGAATCACAGCGCCCGGGAAACCCTCCAGCAGCAGTTCTGTCAAAAAACCCGTCCCGCACCCTATCTCCAGGATAGAGTCGATTTCCTCCAGGGGCAGCATCCAGGCTGCAAGCCTTTCTGCAACCTCGCGCTGCAGATTGGATTCGTCGTGGTATGTTTGAGCGGCGGCGGAAAAGCGCGCGGTAACCGAGCGTGAGGACTGAGTGGTTTGGTTCATCATAGTGATTCCACAAATTGTGCGGTGCGATGGATAAGATCTTCGCCTCCCTGCTCGATAAGCAGATGACCGGCGGAAGACATCAATTCGACTTTGGACAGCGGCAGATTCGAACCCAGGAACCGGGCCGCCCGCCATGGCACGATCCTGTCCTGCCCGCCGTGAATTACCAGGCATGGCTTGACTATGGACCGTAGAGCTCCGCGCAGGTCCGCCCGCGCAAGATACTCAAGCCCGTCGATCAGGCAATCTTTTCCCGGCTCGAGGGCATTTCGCGTTCTGCGGACCAGTTCATCCGCCGCAACAGTCATGGGGAAAACCGCCTGCAACAGAAATTCGGCGACCGCCTCTTCAGGATTTCTTTTCAGCTTTCGGATCATGGCCCTCAAAGCCGCCGGTTCAACACCCGCGGTATATGCCTGCGAGCAAGGACCTTCGGCCGTGCCGGCCGCGCAAAACCGCGCGGTTGAACTCAACAGCACGAGCCCGGCGACCCTTTGCGGACAGCTGGCCGCCGCTTCGATCGCCACGATGCCTCCGGTCGACCATCCGATGATGCACGCGGGCCCCTCAAAGCTTTTCAGACGGCGCACAACCGCCCCGGCATACGGGGAGATCGGGGCCGAAGCGGTTTCCGGCCCTGCTGCATCGTCGCCGTTTTCCTCCATGAGAAGTTCGGAAATCGAAACGCAACTGACCGGATGGGACTCCTTTACCGCCTCGGCTAAAGGAAACATGGATTCAGCCCCGTGCGCCCATCCGGAGATAAGAAGGATCGGGAATTCCTTCAATTTATCTTTCCTGCCGCCTCGGCGATAATTTGCTCAGCAGCCCATTCCAGGTCTTGCGCGGTGTGGTCCAAAGTAACGGAGAGCCTCAGACGGGCGGTGCCTTCCGGGACCGTCGGCGGGCGGATGGCGACAGCCAGTATGCCCTTTAATTTTAGACGCTCGGCTATTGCCAGGGTCCTTGCGTTTTCGCCGATGAGCACCGGGATTATCTGGCTTTCGGAACCCAGTGTATTGAGGCCGCCTTGCTGCAGCCGCTCCCTGAAAGTTGCCGCCCTTCGGAGTAGCTCGGCCCCCGCATTGCCGGCTTTTTCCACGACGGCCAAAGCGCCAAGAGCGCTGCCGACGACGCCGGGGGGCAGTCCGGTGGTATAGATAATCGATCTGGCCCGGTTGATGAGAAGCTCGCGCAAGGCCTGCGAGCAGGCGATAAAACCGCCGTATCCGCCCAGCGCCTTACTCAACGTGCCCATTGAGACGTTGACCCTGTCCTCCAGGCCGTATTGCCGGATAAGGCCGCTTCCGCCAGGGCCGAAAACACCCGTCGCATGCGCCTCGTCGACCATCATCATCGCGCCGTGTTCGACCGCCAGTGAGGCTATTTCCGGCAGAGGGGCGATGTCACCGTCCATACTGAAGACAGACTCGGTGGCAATGAGTTTGCGGCCGGCGCCGGGGCGCTCTTTCAACAGCAGCCTCAGATGGTCCGGATCGTTGTGATGGAACCGCTTCAGAGTTGCCCGGCTCAGTATTATGCCGTCGATGATGCTGGCATGAGCGAGTTTATCTGCAAATACGTAGTCGTCTCGACCGACAAGGGCCGTTATGACTCCCGAATTGGTAAGAAACCCGCTGCCGAAGACCAGGGACGCGGGATATCCCTTCAAAGCGGCAAGGACCTCCTCGAGTTCACGATACGGCTCCAGGGTGCCGGTTACCAGCCTGGAAGCCGTAGCCCCGCACCCAAACGACTCCAGGTACCGGCGGCTCGCGGACATTACTTCCGGATGGCGCGCCAGAGCCAGATAATCGTTTGATGAAAAATTCAAAAACGTCCTGCCGTCGATCTTTATTTTTCCGCCCGCCTCCCGGAACACCGAAAGACGGCGCTCGAGGCTTTTGTCCCGCAGTTTGGCAAGTTCTTCATCGATCCATTCCTCAGAACGCATATTCGACCTCGAGATCGCGGAGCATCTGAAGGTCACGGTCCACTTCGCCGCCGGCAACCGTAAGAAGGTGGCCTATCATCATCGAATTTGCCCCGGCGTGGAATATCATGGACTGCAGGTCGCCCAGGTGGACCCGGCCGGCGCAAACTTTTATCTCGGCCCGGGGATTAGTGAGGCGAACCATGCTTATAATGCGCAGGATATCCAGGGGCTTCATTGTTTCCATACCCTCGAGCCTCGTACCGGGGATCGGCACGAGAAAATTGAGAGGGATGGAGTCGACGGCTTCACCCTCCAGCGTCAAGGCAAACTCAACCCTTTGTTCCAGCGACTCCCCAAGGCCGAAAATCCCCCCGGAGCAGACCTCCAGGCCCGCTTTTCGCGCGTTTCTCAAGGTTTCCAGGCGCTTTTCCCAGCTATGAGTGGTGCAGATTTGCGGGAAAAAGCTCTGCGCGCTCTCGAGGTTGTGATGAAATCTTTTCACCCCGGCCTCCTTCAAGGCGCACAGTTGCTCGAAGTCCAGGCACCCCAGAGAAGCGCACCAGTCCACGCGCGCATGCCTGTTCTCGCGCACCGCGCTGCAGACACGCTCGATCCCGTGTCCGGAAAGCGCGCCACCACTGGTGACCACGCCAAAATGGGTCACCGGAAGTTCGGTTGCCTCTTCGAAAGCATTCGCCATACCCTCTTTCGAGCAGAGCGGAGTCGTCTGTATTTGCGTATCGTGACAGGACGACTGAGCGCAAAACGCGCAATCCTCGGAACATGCCCCGCTTTGCGCATTCAAAATCGAACAAAGGCGAATCGCGTTGCCGAAATAGCGGTGGCGCACCGTGCTGGCCGCGGCAAAAATGCCGGGCAGATCGGCGGCAGAGGAGCGCAAAACGCAGAGGGCCAGTTCCGCGGACAGGGGCTGATCGTTTTCGGCGGCTTCCCGAATCGCTCTCAATTCCTGGGTTTGCATATAAATCACACCTTTCCTGGTATTGTGTATCGATTGTTAACCTGGCAAAACCAAATGGTTAACTAGTTGCACTTTTTATCACATCTTTGAGTAAATGGAAGAAAAAACTTGGCACCCGGAAGGCTAATGCAGCTTCGCTGTCAAACCGTGCCCGGAAGCTGGGTAAAAAACACGATAACCTGGACATTTACTTATATCCTCTCTGAAATTCCTCACGCGCTCTCGCGCCCCGTAAATGAGTCGGTAGAGTTCCCCGTAAACGGGGTCGTCCATCATTTCCCTGGTTATCGAAGTTTCGGCGAACGGATCTCCACCGGCCGCCCTGAGACGCCCTTCTCGAATGGCTTCCGCAAGGCCCGTAGCGGAGGACAGAAATCGGTTGCAGGAGGTCGGCAAAAGGTCACTTCGCGCTTCGAGATCGCTGATTCGTCTTTCAACGGTCGCCATTTCCCCTTCCTTTCTCCAAGCGGGTTTCGAGCCGCTCAGCGCGGTCCACCAAGTCCCGGTGTTCATCAATTTTCAATGTGAGTTCCAAGGTTGCCCTTGCCGCCGTGACCCGGCTTGCAGCAGTCGCTTCACCATCCGCCATAACCGAGGCCAGGGTTTCAATCGCCACACCGCAAATCTGTTTAAGCCGCCTGAGCGCCACTTCCATCAGTTGCGAACTGCTCTTCCGATACTCTCCCTGGAAATGTTCGTCTTCGCGAAGCCAACGGAAAATAGTGGTGGTAGATACCCCGGCCAGATCCGCGGCCTCCTCCACCGATCTGCTGCAGAGCATTGCGCTTAGGACGCGGGTCTTCCTGCTTTTGTGTGTTAAGTGAGGAGTGACGAGTGGTCCGAAATGGTCCATTTTGGTCCGGTTTCCGGATTTTTTCGGGCAAAAGCATTCACCGCAGGGGCCTCAACTTTCGTAGGGGCAGGCTCCGAGGGCACAGAAAAGCTTTGACAGCAACTGTGTTTTTCAAAAGGGCGCCATTGAGCATTGATCTTTTATACGGCACCCGGTTGCCATGGTTGGTGCTGCTTAACCATTGCGTTTAAAATAACT
>JBEKMB010000058.1:0-27709 GCA_050008735.1 Syntrophobacteraceae bacterium | reverse complement strand
CTCCGGCCCGAACAAGGGCAAAATGGTCAAATCCCGTGCCGCTCGGCGTGCCGATCCTGACCTGGTTGGCAATGTCCCAGGACGATCCGTTGGACGACATCCACACATAGACGACCCCGGATCGTTCGGCAATGGAGAGCGAATAGGTTCCTATGCTTATGATCGGATTATACGAACTGCTTGTGGGGTACCACCAAAAATCGATTGTGAAATCCCCCGAGAAATTCCAGTCGGGGCTGGCAGGTACCGAGAGATACGAGCCGCTGCTGGCGTCAAGCTTTAGGGAAGCACCTCCAAACTCACTGTAAGCCGTGCTTATCTGCGCGTTGCCGTGTCCGGTTACGGTCTTCGCAGTATTTTCCGAGTCTGTGAAGGTCTTGCTCCCGTTTGGTCCGTCGAAGTGGAGCATGAGCTTCGTGTACTGGTCGATTCCAGGCGGCGGAGTACTTATATTAATGTAGCTGGTCAGTGTCTTGGTATCTGATCCTCCTGAACCGGTGACCGTGAGGCTCACTGTATATGCCCCTTGAGCCGAGTAAGTGTGAGCTGGATTCTGACTCGTGCTCGCTTGTCCGTCCCCGAAATCCCAGGACCAGCCGGTAATGGACCCGGTGGAAGTGTCCGTGAATTGAACAGATAGAGGGACATCGCCGATGGCTGGTGTAGCTGAGAAGTTGGCTACAGGGGGCGGGGGCAGCACCGTAATGGAAGCCGTCTTAGGATCGGAGTTGCCTCCTGGCCCGCTCACCGTAAGGTTCACTGTGTAAGTCCCTGGATTAGTAAAGATATGGCTGGGATTCTGAATGGTGCTCGTTCCGCCATCGCCAAAAGTCCAGGCCCAGCCCGTGACTGCGCCAGTGGAGCTATCAGTGAATGTAACCGTAAGCGGGATCGTGCCGCCTGTGGGAGATGCACTGAAATTTGCAATGGGTGGGGGAGGATTGACTGTTATGGTTTTTCGTGCAAATGCTGAGACCGATCCGTCAGAGACTGTCAGAATTGCGGTGTATGTACCAAGGCTTGTGTAGGTGTGGTTTGGATTCTGACTTGTGCTGTCCCCTCCATCCCCGAAACTCCATGACCGAGAACTGACGGCTCCCGAAGATTGGTCTGTGAAGGCGACCGTCAAGGGCACTTGACCGCTTTCCGGAGTAGCGGTGAAGTTAGCTGCGAGACCGGAAGAAAGAGCAACGCTCCGCGTTATCCTATTGCCAACCTCATCATAAGTGTACTCAACTCTGGTTCCATCCGAGTACTCTACACCAATCAGGCGATTGAGCTGATCGTAGGTGTAGCTGGTATCATTTGCATGTCCCGTGGCTGCAGCCACGACCAGCAAAATGGCAATTATTGATGACCTCAGGTACTTATTCATATCAATCCTTCATCATGAACAGTTCCCATCGATGGGATAAGATTTCCTATCACGGTATATGACCTCGGTAACCACCAGCCCCCCTGGGCCGGGCCGGTTGGGACCATACCGATATCCACTCGTTGAAGGCATTCCAGGAAGGCAGGCAACTTCCGTGCTATCGACTACATACCAAACCGGCGTTGTGTCACTCTGACTCCTGCATGTTTGCGCGTGCAAACTGTCCAGGTACTCCCCGCTGCCTGCCGCTGTTCTTCCGCTTATCTTTCTTCGCGTCTTCGCGTCTTCGCGTGAAAAATATTGGAGGCACTCGTTGCCCGATGAACCGTTGTTTTCCCGGAAACAACTCCATGAAGAATGTATTGAGTCCTTAAGAAGGATACTTGCACACTTCAACCATTTGTCAATCATAAATATTTATCTAAACGTTTTTAGCAAATAGAATCATTATGCATGATATAGTAGATATTTAGCGCATCACATATGTTCATACCATTATTCCGTGATATCTTTTATCCATACTCCATCTATCATCCGATTCCATTACTTTAAGATTTAATAAAGAACAAGGTGAATTATCTATACGGAACGATTATTAATATCTTGTAATTACCAATTCAGAGATAAGATATTGAAAGCATTCATGGCCGAAAAGCAAAATCTCCCCCCATTCCCCATCCCCCATCCGTCTTCCGTTTCCCAAAAATTCCCAAATCCGTGCCATTTCCTGCCATTTCATCCTTCTTCGCCCCTCTGAGCTTGTCCCGGGCCTTGCCCAAAGGCGTCTTCGAGTGAGACCGGCGCTATCTACGACTCGTGCGACGCAATGACCTTTGCCGCTACGCAAGCTGTGATCGGGTACAGTTTCTCTCAGGTTTGCATTTACCGGCCGAATATGTTAGCATCTAACCTCTTGGCCGTGCTAGACGGGGAACTAGCGGTGCCCTGTAGCCCGAGATCCGCTTCAGCGGGGTTGAATCCCCTTTTGAAGGGCCCGGAGCTGAGCTGGCCGTATCTAATTCCGGCGCCGGTTGGACGCCACGCAACAGACGAGTACGAACCCCGTCAGATCCGGAAGGAAGCAGCGGTAAGTACCCCCGGCTGTGTCGCGGCCAAATCTAGCCTGGTCGTCTGAAGGTGTGCGGTCCGTCTTGGCCAGTCCGACGAAGGGTGCACGGCCAAGTCCTTAACGAAAGTCATATGACCGATATCGAAGCGCCTTGCGGACCCACCTCGATGGTCGCCTCCCCGAACATGGTTCCCTTTTTCTCCAGCCTGCGTTTCCATCGTTAACGGTTGCAATATTGCCGACCTTTCCAGGCAGCTCTTCACATTTTCAAATCCTGCCTTAAATTCCAGAACACGCTAACCGACTGTGCGCTCATTCCAGATGAGTTCCGCACCGCGCGGTCTTCGATTTTTTTAAGAATTTTGAAAACATTTTACTCAGCCGCGGGCCAAAATCTACTCCGCGCTCTCCCGGCTTTGGCCGGGATGATGTGCGTCTTTGCGCTCAATGGCGTCACCTTTGGGAGGATTGTTATGAAAACTTATTTGCCGCGTATCTTCGCGCTCTTTTTTGCCTCACTGATGATCTGCATTCCCCAAGTCTCAGCACAGACGGGGACGCCTTATTCCCCGGACGTCCATCAGATCTTTCAGGCCCGTTGCATTAAGTGCCACACCGGGACCCGTCCCCCGGAAGGACTTCGCCTGGACAGCTACCACGACGTTATGGCCGGGTCAAAGGACGGACCGGTTATCGTCCCCGGCAGCCCCGACAAAAGCGAACTCGTGAGGAGGCTCAAAGGAATTTCAAAACCCCGCATGCCAAAGGATGGCCCCCCTTGGCTCTCAGAGATGCAGATCACCGTTATCGAAAAGTGGATTGCCGCCGGCGCCCGCGAAATGGAGGCCAAATGACGGAGTATCAGATCGGGGCACGGACATTGTCTAATGCTTGAGAGATATTGAACGGTATATGGCGGAAAAGAGGTTGCGATGAGATTGCACTACATTCAGCACGTAGAGTTCGAAGGGCCGGCAAATATCCGGAGTTGGGCCGAAGATCAGGGCTGGCACGTATCCGGGACCCACCCCTACAGGCTGGAAAAGCCTCCCGGCCCTGATGAGTTCGACTGGCTGGTAATAATGGGAGGCCCGATGAACATATATGAAGAAAACGAATACCCGTGGCTTGCCTCTGAAAAAAGGTCCATCGAGAAAGCCATGGAAAGTAACAAAATTGTGCTTGGCGTTTGCCTGGGCGCACAGTTGATCGCGGACGTCCTCGGGGGCCGGGTCATGAGCAACAGGCACAAGGAGATAGGCTGGTTTCCGGTAACTCTGAGGCCGGAGGGGCTATCATCGGTGCCCTTCCAGGGCATCCCGAACGGATTCCCCGCGTTTCACTGGCACGGTGATACCTTCTCTCTTCCTCCCGGAGCGGTCATGCTGGCCGAGAGCGAAGCCTGCCCGGCCCAGGCATTTTCGGCCAACGACAGCCGGGTCCTCGCACTTCAGTTCCATCTGGAATCGTCGGTCGAAAGCGTACGCGCTTTGATTCGGAATTGTTCCAACGAACTTGTCGATGGGGAATACGTCCAGGGAGCGGATGCCATTTTGGAAAAAGAAGAGAATTTCTCGAGCATTCACGACACGATGCTAAAACTTTTCGAAAATATGAAGAAATCTTTTTGCTAAACCTTCACAACCTGAAATCCACCTCGAAGGAAAAAAGGGGCGCGAAGACCACAGTATTGTCCGGTAAGATTTCTGCCTCTTGAGGCTTTGGGCATGGCTCCCCGTGCCGCCGCCGCTAGCGCCGAACCCTCGGCCTCACGCGCTTGCGCGTGCGGCCGAAACCCTGCGGGGGTGCGGGGGGCCGTGCTCCCCGCGCTTTTAGAAACCGGACATTACGTTTCGCCCCCTTTGCGGCAAGAACCGGTTACTCGTTCATATACGGAAGCAGGGCCTGGCCGGTCAGCGATTTTTCACGGGCCGCGATTATTTCCGCGGGTTCGCCCTGCGCGACAATCTCGCCGCCTTCGTCCCCGCTGCCCGGACCGAGATCGATCACGTAATCACTGGCCCAGATAAAGTCAGTGTTATGCTCGACAACAAGGACGGTATGGCCGTGATCGGTCAGCGCCCTGAGCACGTCGAGCAGGCGCCTGATATCGGCGCGGTGCAATCCCGTCGTCGGTTCATCCAGAATAAATAAGGTAGGGCTTCTGCTGTTGCCCAGTTCCCCGGCGAGCTTGATTCTCTGGGCCTCGCCTCCCGACAGTGTCGGACTGGGTTGGCCGAGTTTTAAGTACCCCAGGCCGAGATCGCCCAGGATTTTGAGCCGGCGCCAAATGAGCGGGATGCCGGAAAAAACCTCAACGGCTTCATCCACGGGCATCTCTAAGATCTCTGAAATGTTTTTGCCCTTGAACTTGATGTCGAGGGTTTCACCATTGAAGCGCCTGCCGGCGCACGATTCGCATTGGACGAAGACATCGGGCAGGAAATTCATCTCGACCTTGCTCCGGCCCTGCCCTTTGCACGCCTCGCAGCGGCCGCCTTTTACGTTGAACGAGAACCTACCCGGCCCGAACCCGCGCGCCCGCGATTCGGGCAGCAGGGCGAAAAACTTTCGGATTTGGTCCCATACACCGATGTAAGTCGCCGGAATGGATCTCGGGGTCCGCCCTATCGGGTTGTGGTCAACCTCGAGTACCCGTTGAACCTTTTCGCTTCCGGACAGCGAGTCGAAATTGCCGCCGCACCCATCCCCGTAGGAACGCCCCAGCGCCTCGCCAAGTCCCCTATAGATTATTTCGTTTACAAGAGTACTCTTTCCCGCGCCTGAGACCCCCGTGACGGTTACCAGGAGCCCAAGCGGAATCCTGGCGTCGATCCCCTTGAGGTTTCGCGCCCTGGCGCCCATGAACTCGAGCCACCCCAATTCTCCCGCTTTCTTTCGGTCAGGAATTGCGAAAAGCTTTCCAAGGGCCTTCCCGAACCATTGCCCCGTGAGGGTCCCCGGCTTTTTCACAAGCTGATTGAAGCTGCCCATGGCAACCAGTTTTCCACCGTTGATGCCTGCTCCCGGACCGAGTTCAACCAGCACATCGGCCTTTTTCATAGTTTCCGCGTCGTGCTCGACGATGACAACGGTATTTCCCTTGTCCCGCAGTTGCTCCAGGCTCTCCAGCAGCCTGCGGTTGTCGGCGGGATGAAGCCCGATGGTAGGCTCATCGAGAATGTAGCACACACCCCGAAGGTTTGAACCGAGCTGAGCAGCCAGCCGTATTCTCTGGGTTTCACCGCCCGAGAGGGTATCTCCGGACCTGTCCAGGGACAAATAGCCGAGCCCAACTCTTTGAAGAAACGCAAGCCTCTCCATGATTTCCCTGGAAATAGGCCCGGCGATCGGGGCCTCTTTCGCACTGAAGCGAAACTGCTTCCAGTTTTCCGCCAACTCCGACACCCTCAAGGCGCTCATGGCGGCGATTGTAAGTTCCCGGAAATAGACCGACCGTGCCTGCCGGTTGAGCCTGCTCCCGCCGCACTCCGAGCAGGGCAGGTCGTCATACATGGGCTGAAGCCATTTCCACGCTTCATCTTCTTCGGTAATCCCATCCACGATTTGGATAACGCCGGGAAATTTGCCTTTTTTACCGTGCAGTATCGACTCCCAGGCCAAATCATCGAGACTTCCCGCCGGTTTTTTCAAATCGATTCCCAATTCGTCCATCCAGAGCCGTCCGAATCTTTCGGCTTCCCGCTTCGTCCCATGCCATACCGTCGATTGTAGAAAACTCAGAAGCCCATCTTTGAGCGAGATACCGGGAGCGCCCCGAAGCCTTTTCGCACTTATCCGCTTTACCCTTCCGATTCCCATGCAGGCCGGGCAGGACCCCTGCCTGCTGTTGAAGGAAAACAGCCTGGGGTCAAGTGGCGCAAGCCCCCGGTCGCACACCGGACAGTAGAGGCGCTGGCTGAAGACCCTGGTTTCCCCCCCGGGCGGGTCCAGGTACAGGATGCCTCCTCCCATCGCAAGCCCCCGGCTGACCGAATCCTGCAGTTCATCGAGGCCTGTTGCGCCGCGCTCGAGCCCCGGCAGAACCGCCTCGATATCGTGCTCCCGGCGCCGCGCAAGCTCGGGAATGGGGTCAAGCGACACGTACCTGCCGTCGACCCTTGCCTGCTCGAATCCCATGCGTTTCAGCCGGCCGAAAAGGTCCCGGTATATTCCTTTTCGCCCGTGGACCAGCGGGGCCAGGAGTCTTACGGGACCAGCGCCCGCTTCCTGCCGGACCCTGGCCAGGATGTCGTCGACCGTAAGGTTTTCCAGGTCCCTGCCGCACTCCGGACAGCGTTGCCTGCCCAGTTTGGCGTACAAAAGCCTCAGCAAGTGGTATGTCTCGGTTATCGTACCGACCGTGGACCTTCTGCCGAACTGGCTTGTCCTCTGCTCGATCGCAATTGTCGGCGGCAGCCCAATGATTTGATCCACATCCGGCTTTTCCATTATTTTGAAATATTGACGGACGTAGGAGGAAAGGCACTCCAGGTATCTGCGCTGACCTTCGGCGAACAGCACGTCAAAAGCCAGGGTGGATTTCCCCGAGCCGCTAAGCCCCGTCAGAACGCTCATCTTTCGGCGTGGAAGCGCGATCTGCTCGACTTTGAGATTGTGCTCGCGCGCTCCCCGTATCAGGATCTCGCCGGAGCGGGCCGCTACGGCCGTCTTTTTTTTCGAATCGGCTATGACCGGCACATCTTGCGCACCCGGATTGTCCGCGTGCCGATGCGGTGCAATCTCAAAAGCCGAAAACCCGGCCTGCGGCTCCGCCGCCTCCGAAAGTCGGCCCTCAGCCTCATTAAACCGTTCAGATTCGCCAAGGCGCTCCAAAAGAAAACGGCCCGTTATGCTTCGGGCACACCCGGACACCGTTTCCGGCGTGCCCTCGCTGATAATTTCCCCGCCTTCCTCTCCGCCTTCCGGACCCAGGTCCATGATCCAGTCACAAGCGGCAAGAAGGTCCAGATTGTGCTCGACTACCAGGACCGTGTCGCCCTTGTCGACCAGTTTGTGAAGCACTCGAATCAATTTGGAAATGTCATCGGGATGGAGGCCGGTCGTGGGCTCATCCAAAACGAAAAGCTTTGCGCCGTCTGATTGAGCGCCGTAGAGATGCCGGACCAGCTTGAGTCTTTGCGCCTCTCCGCCTGAAAGCGTGCTCAGAGGCTGCCCCATGCGGATATAGTCAAGGCCGATCGTTATTACGGGTCCCAGCGCCTCGGCGAGCCGCCGGTCCTCCGGGAAACGGTCGAGTATCTCCCGAGCGGTCATATCCAGCATATCGCCGATGGAAATACCACGCAGCCTGATCTCGAGGACTTCTTCCCTGAACCGTTTGCCGCCGCACTGGGGACATCGCAGGAAAACGTCGGCCAAAAACTGCATCTCGACGCGCTCGAAGCCCTCGCCTTTACACGTCTCGCACCTTCCCCCGGGCACATTGAATGAAAAATGCCTGGCCGAAAAGCCCTTCGCAATCGCTTCCGGGGTGGCCGCGAGCATCTTGCGCAACGGGTCCAGGGCATGGGTATAGGTAAGCAGGTTGGCCCTCGGCGAACGGCCGACGGGCTGCTGGTCAACCACTATGATGTCACTGACGTTTTCCGCCCCCGCGATTTCATCGTGCAAACCCGGGGGTTCCGTCGCCCTGCCCTTCTTCCTGAGCCAGCCGTGGTAGAGTGTTTTTTCGACCAGCGTGCTTTTCCCGGAACCCGAAACCCCGCTTACACCGACCAGAAGGCCGAGCGGGAACGACGCATCGATTCCCTTGAGGTTGTTTTCGCGTGCGCCCCTGATGATGATTTTCTTCCATGGGTGTGGCGTCCTGCGGCTGATCGATTGAGGCAAGACCGTCTTTCGTCCCGACAGATATGCACCGGTGAGGCTCTCCAAAGATCGCCCGAGTTCGCCGGGCGGTCCCTGGAACAGGACTTCTCCCCCCTTTTCGCCACCACCCGGCCCCATGTCTATTACTTCATCGCAGAAACGGATCATTCCCGGATCGTGCTCGACCATCACAACGCTGTTTCCCATGGTCACCAGCCGGTTCAGCTGCCCCATGAGTCTTTTCTGATCGCGCGCGTGAAGACCTACGCTGGGCTCATCGAGCACGTAGAGCACATTTACCAGCGAAGACCCGAGGGCGCGCGTAAGATGCACCCGCTGCACTTCTCCGCCCGAAAGCGTCCTGGATTGCCGGTCCAGCGAAAGGTAGTGAAGTCCGACCGCCATCAGGAACTGAAGCCTGCTTCGGATTTCGGAGACCAGCAGTAAAACCGCCGGGTCCTGCGAAGCCTCCGGCCATTCCCCGCCAAAAAACCGGCTCAGCTTTTC
The DNA here is from genome assembly GCA_050008735.1 of Syntrophobacteraceae bacterium. Classification (GTDB taxonomy): domain Bacteria; phylum Desulfobacterota; class Syntrophobacteria; order Syntrophobacterales; family Syntrophobacteraceae; genus SbD1. Next base: position 18,926 of record JBEKMB010000058.1, on the reverse strand, counting down.
AATGCTGCAAGCCGCAATCTCGGCTATATTCGACCCACGCAGCCGGTAGGCAAGGGCCAAAGGCTGAAAACGCGACCCCGAGCAGGAATCACATGGGACGTAGGCCCGGTATCGCGACAGGTACACACGCACGTGCATCTTGTAGGTCTTTGTCTCCAGCCACTCGAAAAACCCCTTTATCCCATAGTAGGTCTTTGTTCCGTTTATAATTTTGTGGCGGGCCGCCGCATCGAGCGCGCCAAAAGCAACGTCGACGGGTATTTTTTCCTTTTTGCAAAACTCGAGGAGCTCAATGTACTCCTCCCTGTTCGTCCCGAAGGGTTTAACCGCGCCATCGCCGATAGACAGGCCACGGTCGGGAATGACCAGGTCGATATCCACTCCGATCGTCCTGCCGAAGCCACGGCATTTGGGACACGCCCCGATAGGGCTGTTGAACGAAAACAGGTTCGGGTTCGGAACAGGGATTCGCGGGGCATCGGAGCATTCGGCACACGCAAGCTCGGAGCTGAACCTTCTGATCCGATCCGGCATCACGACCACTGCCAGCCGCTCTTCCCCCATTGTGTAGGCCGTCGAAATGGAATCGGAAATCCGGTTCCGCGAAGCTTTCCCCCAGAGCAGCCTGTCGACCACCACCAGGACCTCCGGCCCGTGGAGCCGCTTTGTATCGGAATCACTTAGATCGTCCAACTCCAGGACAGCCCCATCTGCAAATATTCGCTGAAAACCCTGTGAAACGAGTTCAGTCCTCCATTGGCTGCCCGGATTTCGCCTGAACGGAAAGCAAATGAGCACCCGGTCTTCCGCGGAAAGATCGCCAAGCTTGCCGCGGATCGTTTCAGGCGTATCGCCGGTTACGGGATTTCCGCACGATGGGCAGTGCGGCACTGCAAGCCGGGCGAAAAGAAGCTTCAGGTAGTCGTTTATTTCGGTTATCGTTCCTACCGTGGAGCGGGAGCTGCGAACCGCAGTCCCCGATTCTATCGCGATGCTGGGTGGAATGCCCTCTATCAGGTCGGCCTCGGGCGGGTCCATGCGCTCCATGAACTGACGGGCATAAGGCGAGAAAGTTTCGATGTACCTGCGCTGTCCTTCGGCGTAAAGCGTATGCAGAGCAAGGCTTGACTTGCCCGACCCGCTCACTCCGGTAAGGCCGATCAGCTTGTTTAACGAAATATCGAGGTCCAGGTTTTTCAGATTATGCTGGCGAACGCCTCGAAGGCGGATAACGTCCTGATCCAATACTGAAGCTCCCGATCTAAATTGCCCCGCTGTTTTCTTATCGCTTCGAGGGCTGTTTGGATATTAATCTCTTGATATTGAACGTGCAATTCATTAACAATTCACAGTTCGGCTTTCAGCATAACATATTATAACTCGAACCGGACTGCGTTCGGGAATTCTTTCATGGACCGCAAAGCGGCTTGTACAGCCCGGAAATCATAAGATGAACGATCTTACCCCAATGATGCGGCAGTACCTCGAGATAAAATCGAAGTACCCGGAATCGCTTCTGTTCTATCGCATGGGGGATTTCTACGAGATGTTCCTGGAAGATGCGCTGACCGCTTCCAAGGTGCTGGACATCGCTCTGACTTCCAGGGACAGACAGGCGGAAAATCCGGTCCCCATGTGCGGAGTTCCCTACCACGCGGCCGAGAGCTACATAGCCAAGCTTGTTTCGGCAGGTTACAAAATCGCCATATGCGATCAGGTCGAAGATCCGAAAAAGGCGAAGGGCCTCGTGCGCCGCGAAGTAACCAGGGTCCTCACGCCGGGGCTGACCGTTGACAATCAGAACCTCACTTCCAACCAGCCGAACTACCTGGCTGCCGTAATAGGGCCCGCACGAGGCAAACCTGTCGGGCTTGCGTGTCTGGACATCTCCACGGCCGAATTCAGGGTCACGGAACTTGACTCGCACGAAAGCCTGCTCGAAGAGCTGTTCAGAATAAACCCCAAAGAGATCCTATTGCCCGAAGAGTCCAGCCCGGAGTGGACAAAGTCGGTAAAAAACCGTATCGATCCGGTTTTCACGCACATCGAGGAGGTCCATTTCGACAGGCGGCGGGCGCAGGAACGCCTGACCGCCCATTTCAAGGTTCACTCGCTCGACGGTTTCGGACTCAGCGGGATGGATTCGGCAATCCGGGCTGCCGGAGCAGTGCTGGCCTATGTTAATGAAAATCTTTTCGGCGCTTGCGAACACATAAAAAAGATCACCCCCTACAACTGTTCCGAGTTCATGGCCCTGGATGAAGCCACCGTCAGAAATCTCGAAATATTTTACTCCTCGAGCTTCCAGGGAAGAAAAGGCTCTCTAATCGAGGTGATCGACCATACGCGTACGGCGATGGGAGGCCGCAAGCTCCAGCAGTGGCTCCGTTATCCCCTGCTGGACCTGCATGCGATAAATGAGAGGCAGGATGCAGTCGCGGAACTGGTGGCCCAATCCGAGCTAAGAGCGGCCCTTCTGGGCGCCCTCGAAGGCATAAACGACATTGAGAGGCTCAATGGAAGAAACAGCACCGGCGTTTCTTCTCCTCGAGACCTGATCGGCCTCAAAAAATCGTTCCAGGACCTGCCGGGCCTGCACCGGATGATTGCCGGCTCTCAAAGCGCGCTTCTGGCCGGCATTGCCTCCGAATGGGACAGCCTCGAGGACCTTGCCTCACACCTCGAAGCCGCCCTGAGCGACCCTCCTCCCGCAACCCTTTCCAATGGCGGCGCTATAAATCAAGGTTTTCACCCGGACCTGGACCGCTACATCCGTCTGAGCCGGGATGCAAAAGGCTGGATGGCTGAATATGAGGCCGCCCAGCGCAGCCAAACAGGCATATCTTCTCTCAAGGTCCGCTTTAACAGGGTCTTTGGCTACTATATCGAAATCTCCCGCTCCAACCTTTCCTCGGCGCCTCCGCATTATTTTCGAAAACAAACCCTGGTGAACGCCGAACGCTTCATCACGGAAGAACTCAAGGAGTTCGAAGTCCAGGTCCTGGAGGCCGAGGAAAAGCGGACCGAACTCGAAGACAGGCTTTTTTCCGAGCTGCGCCACACCGTCTCCCTCGAAAGCGGACGAATACAGAAGATGGCCGAACTGGTTGCCATCCTGGACTGCGCGGCCTCGGTCGCAGAGGTTGCCGCGAAATACGATTACTGTAGACCCGAGACCGGCCGGGACGGCACCATCCATATCGTGGATGGAAGGCACCCCGTTATAGAGCGGTTTTTGCCCGAAGGCGGTTTTGTTCCAAATGACCTGGAACTCAACCAGCAAACCCAACAGGTGCTCATCATAACCGGCCCCAACATGGCCGGCAAATCCACCATTTTGAGGCAGGCCGCCCTGATCGTGCTTCTGGCCCAAATCGGCTCCTTCGTTCCGGCCCGAGAAGCGCGCATCGGCATTGTTGACCGCATTTTCACCCGCGTTGGGGCATCGGATGATCTCGCGCGAGGCCGCTCCACTTTTATGGTCGAAATGCAGGAGACTGCTAATATTCTGCACCAGGCCACCCCAAAAAGCCTTATCATACTGGACGAAATCGGAAGAGGGACCAGTACCTTCGACGGCATGAGCATAGCGTGGGCGGTTGCGGAATTTTTGCATGATTTCAGTGGCGTGGGGATTAAAACCCTTTTTGCCACTCACTATCACGAACTGACTGACCTTGCCCGCAGCCGGCCCAGAGTGCAAAACTTCAATGTGGCGATCAGGGAATGGCGGCAGGAAATACTTTTTTATCACAAGTTGATCCCGGGCGGTTCGAGCAGAAGCTATGGCATCCAGGTCGCCAGGCTTGCCGGTCTGCCCGAGCAAATCACGGAACGAGCCCGCGAAATCCTGGGCAAACTCGAAGGCGACGCCTCCACCTCACAGTCCGGCACCCCGGATCTCAAGCCAAAGGGATACCGATCCTCGAAGCAGGCTGAACCGAACCTGCAGCTCACGCTTTTCCCAAAGGCCCCGGACTGGTTGCGGAGCAAAATTCTGGAACTCGATCCGGATAGCATGACGCCCATCTCAGCCCTTCAGACGCTTCACGGACTCAGGGAAGAACTCCTTCACAAAGACGGGGTAAGACCGGGAGAAAAAGAGCGCAAGACGAATTCATCCAAAAAGGGCCGTGCCGGCTGATCCCGAGCCGCTCTCGAGCCGGTGGGGTTTTGCTGGTTTGCGCGGGAGCAATCGGCGGGCCTGGCCATTGGTACGGCTCACCCGAAGATGTGGCATGGAGTTCTTTTTTTTACCGCCAATAGAAACGGAATTTTAATGGAGAATTTTTCATGAGCCGGCATGAGGGCTTTCAAATTGCGCCTGGCGCCGTGTTCGAATTCTACGATTCAAAGGAAATCCTTTGCGGGGTCGTGCTCTTTGTCAAGGACAGTCGATGCACCGTGCTCTCCGAGCGCAACCGCGAAGTAAGCCTTACGCCCACAAGGGTTGTTTTCCATGGGAAGACGTCCCTTGACCTTAAACTGAGCCGCGATGAGCTGTTGCAGAAGCTCGCCGCCCTCTCGCAGACTCGCCGGAAAATCATGGGCATGATCGACTTGGAGGAGATATGGTCACTGCTCGAATCCGAGGAGATCGGCTATGAGCCTGAAGAAATTGCCGAATTTATATTCAGCACTCCAGTTTCCGAGGACCGGGCCGCCGCCGTCAATCGCATACTGCTTTCCGACAGGCTTTATTTCCAGGCTAAGGACTCCAGGTTTTACCCGAGGTCGGCTGAAAGCGTCGAAGCACGCCGCATCGAGCTGCAAAAAGAAGCTGAAAGAGAACGCAGGCTTACCGAAGGAGCAAGCTGGGTGAGCGCCGTACACTCGCGCAAGCAAAGTATTCCCTCAATCGAATTCCGTGAAGAACTGATAGAAGTAATCAAAAACTTTGCTCTTTTCGGACAGGATGCAAAAGAGGGCGTTTTCGTCAAAGAACTTCTCAAATTGGCCACCGTTCCTCCGACACCCGCCTCAGCCTTCCGTATTCTGGTACGGCTTGGGGTATGGCGCGAAGACGAAAACCTCATGCTGCACGAGCACGGTATTTCCCCGGAGTTCCCACCCGATGCTCTGGAAGAGGCTGAGCTGATCGCAAAAACCAATCCTGTGGAAGCGGCAAAAAGTGGACGAGAGGACCTCACCGGCCTGGATGCTTTCACCGTCGACAGTCCCTGGACCCGCGATTACGACGATGCGCTCAGTCTGCGCGTGATCGGAAGCGGTCTCTTCGAGGTCGGCATTCACATCGCGGACGCGGCCGAACTGGTCTGCCAGGGGACTGCCCTGGATCAAGAGGCCGAGACCAGAGCGAGTTCCATCTACCTGCCCGACGATCGAGTGTCGATGCTGCCTCCGTCCCTTTCAGAGGGGGTGCTTAGCCTGCTGGCGGGCGAGGACCGCCTGGCGCTGAGTTTTCTCATTACGATTGATTCCGATGCCAATATTTCCGAAACGAGGATTTGTACAAGTGTGGTCAGGGTTCGCAGACAGCTCACCTACCGAGACGTTGACAAAGACATAAACGATGACAGCGGACTCAAATCGCTTTTCGAGCTTGCGTTGAAACTGCGGCAGAAGCGCCTTGAGCTGGGTGCGGTCATTCTTCCGCTTCCGGAGATACAGGTCTACGTAAACAGCGCCGGCATGATTCAGATCGTTCGCTATGAAAAGGAAATACCCAGCCAGATAATGGTTTCGGAGTGGATGATCGCAGCGAATGCGGCCGCGGCCGACTATCTTGCCCAAAGATCGATACCGGCCCTTTTCCGGAATCAGGCCGAATGCAGGCCGGAAACTGAGTTCGTGCAAAGCGAGCACGAACTCTTTCGAATTTATCGCCAAAGGCGCCTGTTTTCCAGGGCTGAATTGACCACCGAGGCAAAACCCCACTGCAGCCTCGCGGTTGCTCACTACACGACGGTAACCTCACCCATTCGGCGCTGTTCGGACCTTATAGTTCAACGTCAGCTGAAAAGTGCCCTGGCCACCGGCGCGGGGGTCTACTCCAAACAGCAGCTCGACGAGACCGGAATGAAGCTTTCCGCAACCCAGGCGAGGGTTTCCACAATCCAGCGCAAATGGTCCAGGTACTGGATTCTCAAGTACATGGAGCAGGAAGATCTAGAGGAGTTGAACGCGCTGGTGCTCGACAAAAATAGCCGCTACGCGCATCTGTTGATCCCGGATTTTCTGCTCGAAGCCAATGCGCCCGTATCCGAGGACGCCAAATTCAACCAGGGGGACATGGTGAGGCTTCGCGTGGAAAAGGCGCTTCCGAGGGAGGATGTGCTGAAGGTTCAAATCCTGGAGAGATAAAGGGTGCCGGGGCCGGGGGGACAACCAGCCCCCCGGCCCCTCCTCCCAACCGGGTGTGGAGATTAAAGATCGGCCCCGGTCTTATGCTTCAAACGTGTAGCCCACTTCTCCATGCTGGCTCAGGTCGAGGCCTGTCGATTCATCCTCTTCGCTTACCCTCAAGCCCATGGTTGCATCAAGTACCTTCAGTATGATGAAGGTGACCACAAAGGAGTAAACCCAAGCCGATACCACCGACAACGCCTGAATGCCCACCTGCCCGGCGTTTCCGAAGAAGAGTCCATCACCTCCGGCTGCATTGATCAGCTTTGAAGCGAAAAATCCCGTAAACAGGGCCCCCAGTGTCCCCCCGACACCGTGAACGCCCACCACGTCCAGCGAGTCGTCATATCCCAATTTCGGTTTCAGGCTGCACGCGCCGTAACAGACCGCGCCCGCGATAATCCCGAGCAACAGCGCCGGCATCGGACCGATGAAGCCGGATGCGGGTGTAATGGCGACAAGTCCTGCAACCGCGCCGGAGGCGGCGCCAAGAGCAGTCGGTTTGCCCCTGTGGATCCATTCCGTGAACATCCATGACATGGCTGCAGCCGCGGTTGCAATGTGAGTAACCACGAAAGCGGAGGTGGCAAGCGCACCCGAAGCCACGGCGCTGCCCGCATTGAACCCAAACCACCCAAACCACAGGATGCAGGCTCCCAGTATCGTGAGCGTAAGGTTGTGCGGGGCCATTATTTCAACACGGTAGCCTTTCCTTTTGCCCAAAACCAGTGCGCAGGCCAGAGCAGACACCCCGGAGCTGATATGCACCACAAGACCTCCGGCAAAATCAAGGGCGCCCAGTTCTTTTAGCCATCCCCCAGTGCCCCACACCCAGTGGGCAAGCGGATCGTAGACAAGAAATGCCCAGGCGGTCATGAATACGAGATATGTACTGAACTTGAACCTTTCGGCAATGGCCCCGGAAATAAGGGCCGGGGTGATTATTGCAAACATCATTTGAAAGATCATGTACGCCTGATGAGGAACAGTCGGACCGTAATCGGCATTCGGCTCGAAGCCGACACTTTTTAGTCCGATCCAGTCAAGATTGCCTATAAAGTGCCCGATGTCCGGGCCAAACGAGAGGCTGTAGCCGAAAAGCACCCATTGAATCGTTATGATGCCCATTGCTATAAAACTGTGCATAATGGTCCCAAGGACGTTCTTGCGCCTTACCATGCCTCCGTAGAACAGGGCAAGGCCGGGAGTCATCAGCAAAACCAGGGCTGAAGAAGTAAGGAGCCAGGCCGTGTCCCCGGTATCGATTTTCGCCGGCGTCTCCGCTGGAGCTGGGGCCGGCTGGGCCGCCTGCGCCGATTGTGCCGGTGCACCTGCTTGTTCAGCGAAACAAGGACTTGCCAGTAATGCAAGGAAAACTAGAATTAAAGCCACAAACAGTTGTTTCATATCATCACCTCCGGCTCCCTGAACGAGTTGAAAAAAGGGTGGTTTGTCCGATGAATCGTAAAAACATTAGAGCGCTTCAGGACCGGTCTCTTTGGTTCTGATTCGCATGACATCCGTTACGGGCGAAATAAAGATCTTTCCGTCGCCGATCTTCCCGGTGAAGGCCGCCTTTTGAATTGCCTCCATCGCCTTGCTCGTCAGTTCATCCGGAACCACGGTAAGGATCAGCAGCTTCGGGACGAAATTGACCGAATATTCCGCTCCCCTGTAAAACTCCACATGTCCCTTCTGGCGTCCAAACCCCTTCACCTCGCTGACCGTCATTCCTTGGATGCCCAGCGCCGTTAACGCTTCCTGCACTTCGGTAAGCCGGAAAGGTTTTATGATTGCTTCAATTTTGGTCATCTTCCCTACCTCCGCCTCTCTCTTTCGAATTAAGATTCATAAATATCCGCTAATGATTACTCTTGGCGATCGGCGATGCGCGGCTGTTCGCACGCCGACCCGCTGTGGGACAGTCCAAAGCACATGCCAAACGATTCCGAAGCCGCTGGACTTCTATGCTATATAGTCGGATTCACTAGATTAAAATCTTAGGGGAGAGCCTTGGGAAGTCAGTTTCAGAACAAAAAAAGCGTACATAATTGTATCGCCATCAACAGGAAGCACAATTCTGAAACGTTTTTGTAAAAGACCTGGAAAATCGGGAAGAAAGGAAACACTGAAAAAAATAGCCCGGCATGTTTCTTAGAACAGATCGAGGTATTTGATTCCAATAATCATGGCCAATCCAAGAACAATTCTGTAGAAAACGAAAATGTATGTCGTATGCGTCCGCAGGTATCTCAGGAGAAAGGCTATGGCGGCGTACCCACTTATGGCAGCCGCGGCTGTCGCCACAATCAGGATCACGAGATTGTGCGAATCAAGGTATTTCATGCTTTCCTTGAACTCGAGCAGACCGCTGGCAAAAACCGCGGGCATGCTCAAAAGGAACGAAAACCGCGCCGCGCTCTCTCGTGTCATTCCCAGAAAAATCCCTCCAGCAATTGTCGACCCGGACCGGGACGCACCAGGGATAACGGCCAGCGCCTGCGCGCACCCGATAAGTATCGAATCCACAATCGAAATCCGCCTCAGATCTTTCGTAAACCTTCCGGTGATTTCGGCCAACCCGAGGAAAAGGGCCATTGCGAGCATCATGGCGGAAATAACCGCCATGCTCTTCGTGAGATGCCCCTCGATTACGTGTCTGAAGGCCAGTCCGATAACTCCAACCGGCACCGACCCCGCTATCACGAACCAGCCGATCCTCGATTGGAGGCTTTGCTGTCTGTAGCGTTTCCGCGAAATCAGGTTTTCCTGGGTAAAAGAGACGCATATTTCAAACACATCCCGGAAAAAATATACAAAAACGGCCAAAAGAGTGCCGAGCTGAATGACGGCGATAAATGCCGTCCAGCGTTCGGGGTGCGCATTGTCGATCAGTCCGAGCAGTTTTCCGGCTATCGTGAGATGAGCAGTGCTGCTGATCGGTAAAAATTCGGTAATTCCCTGGATAATTCCTAAAATGATTGCTTCAATGAAGCTCATGGCTTTGAACTCCGTTTTTCATCGGCCCGCCGCACGCAAGTTCCCTGGGGCACCGCGCTGCCACCCTCTAAAGGTGGGGTTCATGAAAGCACTGTCTCTTTTGGAAAAGCCAAAAGAGCGGGGAGCACAGCCCCCTGCGGCACATTGTGGCGCTTCGCGCGTGCGCCTGATAAACCGCCCCGGTGAATTGCCGATTCGATTGGCGCGAGTATTACACTGCCCTATTCACTTTTTCAAGCTTCATTGAAGGCCTGCCGTTGATATCGCCGCGCTCGGGCATCATTACCGCTAAGCTCGCCGCAAAGATGCCGGGCGCAGCACGAAATCTCCGGCCGGGAGAGGATCGATCTTTCGTCCCGAAAGACAATCGAGGGTTTGCGCGAAGGGCAGAACAGATCCACTCTACGAGAGTGTGGAATATGAAGACAGGCGCCGATTCCCAGTCACCCTGAGAAAACAGGGGATTCCCCGTATCGGAAGAGTGGATATGGGGGGACCTGCGATCCCCCACACTCCTCCGCATGGCGGGGCCTGGAGATTAATGTGGCGCTCCCGGGACCTGCCGGACTCAGAGGGCCTCGCCTCCCGTTTCCTTGGTGCGGATCCTCACAGCTTCGTCGATTTTCGAAAGAAATATTTTCCCGTCTCCGATCTTGCCGGTGTAGGCCGCTTTTTGTATCGCCTCCACGGCTTTTTCGGCCAGATCGTCCGGTAAAACGGTCATGATGTACAATTTGGGCACGAAGTTTACCGTGTATTCGGCCCCCCGGTAGAGTTCCACATGCCCCTTCTGCCGCCCGAATCCTTTCACCTCACTTACCGTCATTCCCTGTATGCCAAGAGATGTAAGCGCCGCCTGCACTTCAGTGAGCCGGAAAGGTTTAATGATTGCTTCGATTTTTGTCATCTCGTCACTCCACTTTCTTCTCGATTTGAATTACGCCTCTCCCCCAATCACTCTGAGCCTTTCAGCATTCCAGGGCTGGTGAGCGGACCCGTCCCTTAAGGCACCCTCCAAAGCACATGCCAAAAAAACGCTCCGATGTTAAACAAGTTTGCCAAATCGCGGCACTCTAGAGATTAAACGCTTTTGCACAAGCTTCCAGAGGCTCTCCATGGGCTCATAAAGTTATACACAATTGTACCGAGATAACATTTACGTCCCTTTTTGAAAGCTCCCGGCCTGTAACCATAAGTAATAAACAAATAACACAAACACGCCGGATTCCGCCACTTTTGTCTTCCCTGCAGGCGATTATGTTACATAAAAGGGCATTTTAATGCACAAGGGCGCCATCGGAACAACTCCTCGATCAGATATCGGCACATTTTTGTCGGTAATTTATCCCGATATTTGACCAAAGATACATAAATGTCACAATGTTTATGAACGGCCCCGCCCCATAGCCCAAAAATGTCTTTTACATCAACTACTTGTTCCCACCCCTCCTCCCGGTATGCAGCTTGCTCTTAACTGCACGTTTAAACTCATTCAATTTATCCGGAAGTTTCATTCAACAAGGAAAGGCTTGTGCGCTATGGTTTTTATGTTCCGGAAGTCTTCAGGTTTGCTGATACCTATGGCCGCGATAACCCTTTTGACGCTGTGCGCCTGGACACGTCCGGCATTGGCGGCGGATCCGGCCGTGCTGAATCCGGCCGATACGGCCTGGGTGCTCATCTCGGCCGCGCTCGTCATGCTGATGCTGCCTGGCCTGGCCCTCTTTTATGGCGGCATGGTACAGCGCAAAAATGTACTCAGCTCTCTTATGCACTCGTTTGCCGCTCTTGGAATTCTCGGAGTTCTCTGGATCGTTGTGGGATATTCGCTCTCGTTTGGTCCCGGGAACTGGTTTGTCGGAGACTTGAGCCAGTTCATGCTCATGGGAACGACAGTAGATTCGTTGAGGGACACGATCCCGACATACGCCTTCGTAATGTTTCAGGGCATGTTCGCCATAATCACTCCAGCCCTGATAAGCGGCGCCGTGGCCGAGCGAATGACGTTCAGTTCCTACGTGGCTTTCCTTCTACTCTGGTCGCTTCTCGTCTACTATCCTCTGGCTCACTGGGTATGGGGAGGGGGCTGGTTTCAGTCGATGGGCGGCATCGATTTTGCCGGCGGTCTGGTTGTCCACCTCTCGGCCGGAATTTCGGCGCTTGCAATTGCCGTTGTAATCGGAAAACGCCGTGGATATCCCAGCGAAATGTTTGTCCCTCATAATCTTACGATGACACTGCTTGGCGTTGGGCTTCTCTGGTTCGGCTGGTTCGGATTCAACGCCGGCAGCGCCCTTGCGGCAAACGCCACGGCTGCCCTGGCCTTCACGGCCACGATGACCGCCGCCGCCGCCGGAGCGTGCTCATGGATGGCCATGGAATGGATGATGGTAAGAAGACCCAGCGCGCTTGGATTCGCTTCCGGAATCGTTGCCGGACTTGGTTCGGTGACTCCGGCCTCCGGATTTGTAACTCCAGGCTGGGCGATGGTTATCGGCCTTGTAGCGGGTGTGATCTGTTATTACGGTGTCCGTATGAAATTCAGCCTCGATTATGACGACTCTCTCGATGTGGTCGGGGTCCACGGGGTCGGCGGCATATGGGGAACTCTGGCGACCGGGCTTTTCGCAACCGTGGGAGCAACCGGCCTGACGGCAGGAAACCCGAAGCAGTTGGGAATCCAGGCAATCGGAGTCATTGCCGTGGCCCTTTACTGCCTCGTGGCGACCTTTTTGATCGCCTATTTCCTGGAAAAAACAATGGGCTTACGAGTAAGCGTCGATGAAGAATCCATGGGCCTCGACAAAGAAATTCACGGGGAGGTTGGCTACAGCATCTAACTTAGGGCCGCACCTGAAAGAGTCGCCACGTTTGGCCGCCAGGGACCGGCAACCGCTGAACGTGGCGCTTAACCAAATATCTTTCCGATTAAATCCAAGGGGGCGCCGAACGGTTTTTTTTTCGGCGCCCCCTTGTCTATTCACCAATTCTCGGTCCAGGACCTTTTTATGTAAATGCTCGATTCTGCGCCTGATAGCGATTCTTTGGGAGTCCGAAATACCCATTTCCTACCACCAGAAATCCCCCTTGAGTCCTACCACATAGCGTGCTATTGAGGTAATCACCAGGTGGCTATGTCGTAAATCCTGGTGATAAGGCGCCGTTGTTCCGAGGCGCCTTTTTCCATGGGCCGGCAGCTTCCAGCCTGAAGCCGGTCACTGCATGGAGTTGCCCGGCATCCAATGTCGCGTTACTTTTAAGCCGCACCCGAGGCGCCTTGTTTCGCGCCGATCGAATTCAGCAGATACGCCTCTATGAAATCATCCAGCTCGCCGTCCAGGACGCTTTCCACGTTTCCTTTTTCCACATTTGTGCGATGGTCTTTTACTAACCTGTAGGGCTGCAGGACATAGGACCTTATCTGACTGCCCCATGCGATTTCATCGAGGTTATCGTGGGTCTCCTGTACTTTCGCCTGCTGGGCGCGTCTTTCACGTTCATAGATTCTTGCCTTGAGGATTTTCAGGGCTATATCGCGGTTTCGGTGCTGGGATTTTTCATTCTGGCACTGCACCACAATCCCTGTAGGCAAATGTGTGAGCCGGACGGCTGAGCTGGTCTTGTTTACGTGCTGCCCCCCCGCCCCACTGGCCCGGAAGGTATCGACCCGCAAATCCGACTGCTTGATATCGATTTCTATTTTGTCGTCGATCTCGGGAAATACCAGCACCGCGGCAAAGGATGTGTGCCTTCGGCCGCTGGCGTCGAAAGGAGAGATCCTGACCAGCCTGTGCACGCCGGATTCGGCCTTTAACATCCCGTGAGCGTAAGCGCCCGCAACGGTAAAGGTAACGTTTTTTACCCCCGCTTCTTCTCCCTCCAGCAAGTCTATTATATCGACCTTGAAGTTCTTCTTCTCGCACCAGCGCAGGTACATCCTCAAAAGCATCTGGACCCAGTCCTGCGCCTCGGTCCCACCCGCTCCCGCATTGATGCTGACGATTGCATTCTTGTCATCGTTTTCATCGCTCAACATCTGCCTGAGTTCGAGTTCCCTGTATTTCTTTTCCAGCTCCTTCAGCTTCTGCCGCACCTCCTGCAGACTGTTTTCGTCCTCTTCTGCTACGGCCATATCAAAGAGCAGTTCGTTGTCCTCAATCTCGCCGGCGAGATTGCCCCACGTCACAATCATCTCATTGAGTTCCGAACGCTCTTTTAAAATATCGCGGCCGGCCTCTGGATCTTCCCAGAAGCCCTGTTTGGACATCAGCTTTTCAAGCTCGGCCGAACGTACTTTTTTGCCCGCGATGTCAAAGATATCCTCCAAGGGTTTGAAATCTTTGAGACAAATCTTTGAGCGAATTTCTCAGCTCTGAAATATCCATGTTCATCGGGATATCCTCCTAAGGTTTCTCGAATGGACTATCTTAAATGTAATCGCGCACAATGAAGCAATAACGCAAAACCATACGAATACATCACCATATTTAGCATAAAAAGAAAGATAAGGCATCGGGTGAACGCTGCATGTCAAAAAACCGCCCGTATTCAAAGGCAGTCTCCCGCATTCCCGCCCGGTGGCATCGAATATCGCGCTGATCCCCGTGTTTGCGGCCCGCACCAACGGGACCCGAAACTCGATTGCACGCCAGCGCGAGATTTCCAGATGCTGGTACGGACCGCCCGTATCACCATACCAGGCATCATTGGTGATGTTCATCAGTATCCGGGCCCCCTGCCGGACGGTTTCACGGGAAATCTGCGGGAAAATCGCCTCATAGCATATCAGCACACCCATTGGAAGGCCGCGAAAAAAAACCGGCCCCGACTCCCTGCCTGGAACAAAATCCATTGAGCCCGCCGCGGCAATATTATGAACAAAAAATAATAGTTTGGAATATGGTATATATTCCCCGAATGGGACCAGGTGCTGCTTTGCATAACCGCCCTTCAGCCCGGCGCTCTCATCGAGAAGATAAGCCCTGTTCAGCAAACGCGGCCTGCCCTCGACCATGGTCACGCCGATGCTCCCGAAAAGCAGAGGTTTTCCAACACTTTCTACAATCCGGTCGACCTCCGAACTCAGGTCCTCGTCGATGCCGTAAAAAAAAGGCATTGCGGATTCGGGCCACACGAGGATATCCGGGACCGGCTCTTTTTTGGCGCATTCCTCACTGAAAAGGCCATATGTGTTGATGGTTTGGGCCGCGAACGCAGGGTCCCATTTCTGGTTCTGGGCGATATTGCCCTGAATAACCCCCACGTTCATCGAAGCGTTCCGGTCCTGCATGGCCCCTACCTGCCCGGTTCGCCAAAAGCCGTATAGCAGAGCACCAACTATGCAGACGGCCAGGACCGCCACGCCCGATTTTCGGCAAGAATTTCGAATAAAGCCGTAAATGACCGTATTGACGAGCACCACGAGCCAGCTCATCCCGTAGACTCCCGTAATGTCGGCAAACTGAATTAGCATGTTCAGCGGCGTCTGGGTATAGCCCATGTTCGCCCACGGAAACCCTGAAATCGCAAACGCACGTGCCCATTCGAGAGCAACCCACACGAACGGCAGCCCAAAAACATAGAGCAGGGGCACACCCACCCATCTTTGCGCCAGAAGAGCGAACACAGCGGGATATACAGCCATTGCGCAGCACAGGATCAGAAGAACCACCAGGGACATCACAGGGGAAAAACCGCCATAGTTATAAACAGCGTAATGAATCCAGAAAAGGCAGGTCCAGGAATGTATCATCCCACAAATGTAACCGAGCGCAAACGCCTGCTTTCCTGTTTTCCCCTCGATCGCATAAAGCAGCGGCAAAAGAGCCACCCAGGACAAATAGAACATCGCGGGCTTGGGAAAGCCCGCCGTAAGCAATAATCCGCTCACGATCGAGAGCAATATCGCTTTCATAACTTCCAGACCAGTGTGCTTGGATTCTAAGATATAGGGGATAGAGGACAAAGACCGGTGGTGACTTATATAATTCAGATCTGCCGCCCGCAGCTACTTGCCCTGTCCTTCGTCCGAAGGCCCCTCCGGGGCTTGGCTGCTCAATTTGCGGATACGCGCCCGGTCGATCTTCCTGCTCGTTGCGGTCTCGATTACGATCTCGAGATCATTATAAATAATTTTTTCGTTTACTTCCGGCACCTTTCCGATAAGGCTTATGATAAATCCGCCGACAGATTCGAAACCGCCCTCCGGCAGCTCCACATGAAGAAAATCCTCGAGTTTTTCAACGTCAAGCCGGGCATTTACACTGATTGAACCGTCTTCATGCTCGATTATGAGCTTTTGTTCGGCATCGTATTCATCCATTATCTCGCCGATAATTTCCTCTATTATGTCCTCGAGCGTGAGAATGCCGGCGGTTCCGCCATATTCGTCAATAACAATGGCGATATGAGACTTATTGTCCCTCAGGTCCTCGAGGACTTCGCTGATTTTCTTGGTCTCCGGGATGAAATACGGGGAACGCATTATCTCACGGATCGTAATATCGTCCGTGCCCCAGAACGGAAGGAGGTCCTTTGCGTGCAGGGTCCCAATGATATTGTCGATATTATCCTGGTAAATCGGGATCCTGGAATGTCCGCTCTCTATTATGATTTTAATTATTTCAGAGAGTCTGGTTTCAGCCTCGGCATAAACCGTATCGGTACGGGGGACCATAATTTCTCTGGCTATTGTGTCGCGAAAGGAAAAGATCCCCTGGATCATTTCCCCTTCGTCCTCGGAGATGAGCCCCCGCTGCTCCCCCTCGTCAATTATCTGCTGTATCTCTTTTTCGACGTCGTCGGCGTCCCGAACACCAGCAAGCCGTCGGAAGCACATTCGGAGCCAATTCCGGATTCCTTTGGCTGACTGCTCTTCCAATTTTTAATCACTCTCTTTCCCGTAAGTAGCTGAACTCGAAGACAAATCTAAATTCTGCACCGTCTCCATTATGGCCGTAGCGTGTTAATTTAACAAGTAGCCCATACCTTGTCTATGAAAATTTAGGAAACTGAAATGAGCCTCCCTTGATAACAGGCCATATTTATGCTTCTATTGCAAATTTAACATTCCATCGGCCCGCCGCGCTCGAATGCAAACGCCCAAGGCCGGGTGACAAACTTCTTCCCCGGCGCTCAATGCACCTGTGGTCTTCTCGACGGCGCAGCGGGACAGGGAGTATGTCGGTGATCGAGACTATACGCAGATTTCCAGCGGAGTGGGAAGACCAGGACGCCGTTCTGATGGCATGGCCTCACGAAGGCACCGATTGGGCCCCAGACCTCCGTGCGGTGCAACAGGTCACAATAGAGATCGCAAGAGAAATCACCCGCTTCGAGCAGTTGCTGCTGGTCGCCCCCGATATCGAGGGCGCGGTGCAATCCATGGTCGAAATGGGGCTGCCCCCGGACCCGATCCGGTCATTTAAGGTACCGACCAATGATACATGGGCAAGGGATTTCGGCCCTCTAATCGTTTTCGATGCTAAAAAACCGGTGGTCCTGGATTTCGGCTTCAATGGCTGGGGACTTAAATTTCCCTCCGACCTTGACAATCAGATAACCAGAAGGCTTGCCGCCTCCGGCGCCTTTGGCGCCTGTCCGATCGAGACAATGGGACTGATTCTCGAAGGCGGAAGCATCGAAAGCGACGGCAGGGGTACGATCCTCACAACGGCCAATTGCCTGCTCAGCCCCAACCGCAATCCGCATCTTTCCCGCGACGCCATCGAGTCGTATCTGTGTCGAGTGCTGGGGGCAAGGCGCGTCCTGTGGATAGAGAACGGTCATCTGGCCGGGGACGATACCGATTCACACGTGGACACTCTCGCCCGGTTTTGCCCCGATGACACCATCGTCTATACCGCCTGCGAAGATACCGCCGACGAACACTACGGGGCCATGCGCGCAATGGCCGACGAACTGAGGTCCTTCAAGACCCTCGATGGCCGGCCCTACCGGCTGCTTGCGCTTCCCTGGCCTGAAGCCGTCTACGATGAAGATGGCCAGAGGCTTCCGGCAACCTACGCCAATTTTCTCATCATCAATGGGGCGGTCCTGGTGCCGGTGTATGGGGGCCGGAAGGACAGCGCCGCCATCGAGGTCATTTCGCAGGCTTTTCCGGGGCGCAGGGTGACAGCGGTCCACTGCCTGCCCCTTCTGCCCGGTAGAGGCTCGCTTCATTGCATCACCATGCAGATACCCAAAGGAGTCCTGGCATGAAAAAACTCATCGTGGGCCTCGTCCAGCAAAGTTGCACGGCGGACCGGGATGCAAACCTGCAAAAGAGTATCTCCGGCATTCGCACAGCCGCTTCCAACGATGCGCAACTGGTCGTGCTGCAGGAATTGCACCTTGGCCCCTATTTCTGTCAGACCGAGGACCCAGCCCGCTTTGATCTGGCTGAGCCGATCCCCGGTCCGGCCACCGAGGCATTAGGTTCTCTGGCCAGGGAATTGAAAGTGGTGATCGTGGCTTCCATCTTCGAGCGGCGTGCCGCGGGTTTATATCACAATACGGCCGTGGTCCTCGACAAGGACGGCTCGCTGGCTGGGATGTACCGAAAGATGCACATCCCTGACGATCCAGGGTATTATGAAAAGTACTATTTCACCCAGGGTGACCTGGGGTTTCGCCCCATCTCCTCATCGATAGGCAGGCTGGGGGTGCTGGTCTGCTGGGACCAGTGGTATCCGGAGGCCGCGCGGCTGATGGCCCTTTGCGGGGCCGAGCTGCTTATCTATCCGACATCCATAGGCTGGGAGCCCGGGGCATCCGAGACCGAACGCGAGCTGATGCTCGATGCATGGGTCACAATCCAGCGCTCCCACGCGATCGCCAATGCACTGCCGCTTATCAGCGCAAACCGGGTCGGCTTCGAACCATCCGGAAACGCGGATCAGGGCCAAATCTTCTGGGGCAGCAGTTTCATCGTCGGCCCCCAGGGCGAATTCCTCGCCAGGGCAAGCCACGACAGGGAGCAAGTGCTTATGGCGCAAATCGATCTTGCCGGGACCGAGGCAGTCCGCCGCAACTGGCCGTTTCTTAGAGACCGCCGGATCGATGCCTATGGCGGCCTGCTGCGACGTTTCCAGGATTAGCCCGAAGTCCATCGGGGCCATCACCCCATAAGCGCTTACAATGAGTGGAGAGCTTTGGACAGGATTTACAGGATTAACAGGAAAACAATGATAGACGACAGGATCTTACACGCCCTTTGTGAAGGATGGAGATTGCTGGTCGCTACCAATTATTTCTTCTGTCAGGGCCAGGGGGCTTTTTCTTTAATCCTGTAAATCCTGTTAATCCTGTCAAAAGTATTGTCTTTTTCTTTAATCCTGTTAATCCTGTAAATCCTGTTAATCCTTGTATGTTTGAAACATGTTAAAAGCGTATAGACTGGCTGAGCAGAACCGCCGAGAATGGGTCTACCCCATGACCCGTCGGAGGCGGTTCTGCGAGGCCCCATTGAATATTTCCAGTGTTTTTCCACCGGCTATGGCAGACCGTTAAATCCTTGGGCCGCCGAGCCCGTTTGACAGCGCGGGTCGCCATAGCCTCTC
>JBEKMB010000057.1:0-27932 GCA_050008735.1 Syntrophobacteraceae bacterium | reverse complement strand
GCAGGAAGTAAAGATACATTCGGCGGCTTAAAGGGACAAAAAGGGGCTACGCTCAACACGTAACCCCTTGAATTTTCTGGCGGGGTGGAAGGGACTTGAACCCTCGGCCTCCGGCGTGACAGAACGATTTTGAGAAAGACTTCACCCATAAGTTATTGATTTGACTGAATGCAGAATGATCTGAATTGGTCTGAAATAAGGACAGAGACGCACGCAAATCCACACGCAAAAGCCTATACTTCATTATCTTCAATGGCCGTCGATCTGAGCCGCGACCTCAAGCAGGGCATGGTACGCGGGCATTGCTGACCGGAAGGATTCTGTTGGTGTGACATATCCGTGGGGAAACTGAAATAACAGGTTGTCTTATTTTAGTTTTTGTTTAAAATCTAAAACAACGCTGCAATTTATTTTAGATTTCCCGGTGAGGGGGCTCCTATGAAAAACTTTCAGTCAGGACACTACGTTCAGCAAGATCTCCACAAAAGCTTTCAACCCAACCCTATCAACCGCGCCTGGGCGCTGGACAATATGGAGTTGATCCAGTTGCTTGGGCAGGCTGATCGACATTTGGGGAGGCTGGACATGTATTCGGACTATATTCCAAATATCGACCTGTTCATCCGTATGCATGTGCTGAAGGAGGCCACCCAATCAAGCAAAATTGAAGGCACACAGACGAACATGGAACAGGCGCTTCTGGAAAAAGAGGACGTTTCTCTCGATAAAAGAGACGACTGGGAAGAGGTGCAAAACTATGTCGCGGCCATGAATGAAGCGATTGCGAAGTTGCAGACATTGCCCTTTTCTGGACGGCTGATACGGGAAGCCCATAAGACATTGCTTCAAGGAGTGCGCGGCAAGCACAAGCAGCCGGGCGGATTCAGGCGAAGCCAAAACTGGATTGGGGGGGCAACGATCAACGATGCGGTGTTTGTTCCGCCTGTACACTCCTCCATCAGGGAATTAATGGGCGACATCGAGCAGTTTGTGCATAACGATTCGCACTATTTCCCAGAGCTATTAAAGATTGCCCTGGTGCACTACCAGTTTGAAACCATACATCCATTCCTGGACGGCAATGGCCGGGTTGGGCGGTTGCTGATTACCTTATATCTGGTCAGCAAGGGTATACTAAAGAAACCCGTGTTGTATCTCTCCGACTTTTTTGAGCGCAACCGCATTCATTATTACGACAACCTGATGCGGGTTAGAGAAAAGAACGATCTGCTCCAATGGTTCAGGTTTTTTCTGGTGGGACTCATTGAAACCGCCAAGATCAGCATAAAGACGTTTGACAACATTCTCAAACTGGAAAAGGAGGTTGAGGCCAAGATACGAACTCTCGGCAGCAGAACGGCAAACGCACAAACAGTTGTCAATTTTTTGTACCAACAGCCATTGATTGATGCCGCCAAAGTGGGGGAAATAGCGGCTATATCACCGGCATCGGCCTACAAATTGATTGCCGATTTGGAGCAACTCGGCATACTGAAAGAAATCACCGGCGGTAAGCGGGGAAAAATGTATCTGTTTATGGAATACGTGCAATTATTCAAATGACAACGGGCAAACAACCTCATGCCACCAGTCGGCGTCGCTAAATTGAGAGAAAAACGCGAGACCGCGCGGCTAAGCTGCTCCCTGATATCAACAAGGAAGTTTATGGTCTTTTCGGCATGAAGATCCGGAGGGGGGCGAGGAACACTGATAATCAGAAAGCCGTATTTACGAGAGCATTTGCACAGGTGCATTTCTCTGCCGTGATGCTGATCCCCATTTTACCGCAAATTCTACCTCAGACCGCCAAACCCCACAAAAAAAGGGTTAGCCAATTAAGCTAACCCCTTGAATTTTCTGGCGGGGTGGAAGGGACTTGAACCCTCGGCCTCCGGCGTGACAGGCCGGCGTTATAACCAACTTAACTACCACCCCAATAAATCAGTAGGCGGAACAGGGCTCGAACCTGTGACCCCCGGCTTGTAAGGCCGATGCTCTCCCAGCTGAGCTACCCGCCCAAAATCCACCCTCCCCCATATAAAAGGGGGGGAAAGACAGGCCCTTTGCCCGTTGGCGTCCCGAGACTCTTCATTATCAGTGAAGCGGCCCAAATGTCAAGCTGTTTTGCTCCGCCAGAGCCATACCTGGAAGATCCGGAGCACCACCTTTTAACGGCGGCGGGGACTCCGCCGACCGCTCGTTTCGTCAATGCGCGTGAATCTCGTCGCCCGCGGGCTTTGCCGGCAAGATGACCGGTGAGTCTGCTTCCGGTTCCTTGAACAGCTTGTCCGCTTCAACCGGCGCCAGCGCCAATCTCAGCACGTCGTCCATGTGCGTCACAAGCTCGATGTTTATCTCTTCGAGAATCTTTGCCGGAATCTCCTTGAGGTCCTTGGCATTATCCTTAGGGACCAACACGGTCTTGATCAGCGCACGGTGCGCGGCAAGAATCTTTTCCTTCAGTCCGCCAATGGGAAGCACGCGGCCCCTCAGAGTTATCTCGCCCGTCATGGCTACGTCGCTTCTCACCGGGATTCTGCTGAGAGCGGACACAATCGAAGTCGCCATCGTAATACCTGCCGACGGGCCGTCCTTGGGGATGCCCCCTTCAGGGACATGGACGTGTATATCGAGGTTCTGGTGGAAATCAGGCTCGAGGCCGAGCTGTTTTGCCCGCGACCTTACATAGCTCAAAGCTGCCTGCGCCGATTCCTGCATGACCTCGCCAAGTTTTCCCGTGATCGTCACCTTGCCCTTGCCCGGCATGATAACGGTTTCGATCCCGAGAATGTCGCCCCCAAATTCAGTCCAGGCAAGCCCCATCGAAAGGCCGATCTCATCTTTTTCCTCGGCGCGCCCGTAGTGGAACTTCGGAATCCCGAGAAAGTCCTGGATATGATTTTCGGTAAGCTCCACCCTGGTTTCAGGTCCGTTGCGGACCACTTCCTTGGCGACCTTGCGGCAGACTGCGCCGATTTCGCGCTCAAGGTTCCGCACTCCGGCTTCTTTGGTATAATGGCGGATTATGAAGAGCAGTATGTCATCGACGAAGTCGATATTGTCCGCGCTTATGCCGTTTGCCTTCGACTGCTTCTTTATCAGAAAGTTCCTCGCGATGTTGAGCTTTTCGAATTCAGTATAGCCGGCAAGCTGTATGATTTCCATCCTGTCCCGCAGCGGCGGGGGGATGGAGTGCAGGGTGTTGGCCGTCGTGATGAAAAAAACCTCCGAGAGGTCATAATCCAGATCGAGATAATGATCGTTGAAAGCAAAATTCTGCTCCGGGTCGAGCACTTCGAGCAACGCCGCCGAAGGATCGCCACGGAAATCCATGCTCATCTTGTCGATTTCATCGAGGCAAAATACGGGATTGTTGCTCTTGACCTTCTTCAGGCACTGAATGATCTTTCCCGGCAGCGCGCCGATGTAGGTGCGCCTGTGGCCCCGAATTTCAGCCTCATCACGCACGCCCCCAAGCGAGAGCCGGATGAAGTTGCGGTTCATCGCCCTCGAGATCGAACGCGCAAGCGAGGTCTTCCCTACCCCTGGAGGCCCGACGAAGCAAAGGATGGGACCTTTGATCTTCTTTACGAGCGCCTGCACGGCCAGGTACTCGATAATGCGCTCCTTTGGTTTCTCCAGGCCGTAATGGTCTTCATCCAGGATTCGGGTGGCTTCGTCTATATCGATTTTGTCCTTGGTCTTTTCATACCAGGGGAGCGAAAGTATCCAGTCGATATAGTTGCGCACCACGGTCGCCTCAGCGCTCATCGGAGACATCATCTTGAGTTTCTTGAACTCGCCCCGGACCTTGGCCGCCGCTTCCTGGGACAGTTTCTTCCTCTTTATGCGTTTTTCAATCTCTTCGATCTCGGACTTGAAATCGTCCTTTTCACCCATTTCTTTTTGTATCGCGCGCATCTGCTCGTTGAGATAGTACTCGCGCTGGGTCTTTTCCATCTGCTTTTTGACCCGGCCCTTGATGCGCTCCTCGGTCTGGATGATCTCGATTTCCGACCTGATGAGTCCGAAAAGCCTCTCGAGCCGCTGCAAAACGCTCAGGGTATCGAGCAGCTTCTGTTTGGCCTCCAGCTTGAAAGGCATGTAGGAAGCAACCGTATCGGCCAGCCGGGAAGGGTCTTCGACCGCGGCGACCGCGTCCAGGATCTCCTGGGTAATTTTCTTGTTGTGTTTTGAATACGACTCAAAGGAGGACCTCACGCCTCGCATGAGAGCTTCGACTTCAACCGATCTTTCCGAGGTTTCCTCGAGCGCCTCCAGTTGTGCCATAAAGTGATCCGGATGCGGAACGAAACTGATTATCCTGGCCCGGTAATCGCCTTCCACCAGTACCTTTACAGTCCCGTCCGGCAAACGGAGGATCTGCAGAATATTCGCCACGGTGCCCACGCGGTAGATGTCGCCCTCACCGGGCGTATCGGTCTTTGCCTTCGTCTGGGCCGCCAGAAAGATCTTTTTGTCGGCCCCCATCGCTTTGTCGAGGGCGTTCACGGACTTGT
Source organism: Syntrophobacteraceae bacterium (assembly GCA_050008735.1). Taxonomy (GTDB): domain Bacteria; phylum Desulfobacterota; class Syntrophobacteria; order Syntrophobacterales; family Syntrophobacteraceae; genus SbD1. The sequence continues at coordinate 23,412 of JBEKMB010000057.1, read as the reverse complement.
CACGCCCAACGAACAGTGGCACCACCATGGATGGAAATACGACGATATCTCTCAGCGGCAGTAGAGGCATTATGAAGATATTGTCCTGCTGGCCTTCTTTGGTACGAGTTAATTTGAACATTTTACCAGTCATTCTCCTGGTCTATTCGATTTTCAAAATGAAAATGTCTTGATGCAAAAAGGAACCGGAAGGTCCTAAACGGAAAACAAATTCCACCCGGCCCCGCTCAATCCATTTTCAAAGGAATCACGCTGATTCCTGGTCCTGGCCGCGGTACAGGAGCAAAGGCTTAGCGCTCTTGGTGACCACGTCCTCGTTGATGATGCACTCCTGAATTTCGGGGTGGGACGGAAGATCATACATGATGTCCAGCATGATGTTTTCCATGATCGACCTGAGACCTCGCGCCCCGGACTTGCGCCTTATGGCTTCCTTGGAAATCGTTCTCAAGACCCCGTCGGTAAAGCGCAACCGAACGTTTTCGAGCTCGAACAGTTTCTTATACTGCTTGATCAGAGCGTTTTTAGGCTCGCTCAGAATACTCACCAGTTCGTCTTCCGTGAGTTCGCTCAAGGTCGCGATAACCGGCAGGCGGCCGACGAACTCGGGAATCATCCCGAACTTGAGCAGGTCTTCGGGCTGCACGTGCCGCAGCACCTCACCGACGCTCTTTTCATCCTTGCTGCGGATTTCAGCCCCGAACCCCATGCCCTTCACGCCGATCCGGCCATGAATGATGGTCTCCAGGTAATTGAAAGCCCCGCCGCAGATAAAAAGAATGTTGGTCGTATCGATCTTTATGAACTCCTGCTGGGGATGTTTCCTGCCGCCCTTCGGGGGCACGTTGGCCACGGTGCCCTCGAGGATTTTCAACAGCGCCTGCTGCACGCCTTCTCCCGAGACATCGCGGGTAATCGAAGGGCTGTCGGATTTTTTCGCGATTTTGTCTATTTCATCGACATAGACTATTCCCCGTGAGGCCTTTTCGATATCGTAGTCTGCGGCCTGGATCAGGCTTACCAGTATATTTTCCACGTCTTCGCCCACGTAACCGGCCTCGGTCAGAGTGGTTGCGTCGGCAATCGTAAAGGGCACGTTCAGAATACGGGCCAGCGTTTGGGCTAGAAGGGTCTTGCCCGAACCGGTCGGCCCGATCATCAGGATGTTGCTCTTCTGGAGTTCGACGTCGTTTTTGTCGACCTTGAGTTCGATGCGCTTGTAGTGGTTGTGGACAGCGACAGAGAGGACCTTTTTCGCCCTTTCCTGGCCGATCACATACTGGTCCAGAACACTTTTGATTTCAGCCGGCTTGGGAATCTGAGTCGCCCTTGCAGCCCCTTCTCTTTCATACTCCTCGGCAATGATGTCGTTGCAAAGTTCCACGCATTCATCGCAGATATAAACCGTAGGACCGGCAATGAGTTTTTTTACTTCGTCCTGGCTTTTTCCGCAAAAGGAGCATCTAAGCTCGCCGCCTCGGTCGTCACGCTTCCTAGCCATTAAAATCCTCCTTGGCCCACACCCTTTTTGATGATTCTATCCTCTGAACACAATATCGGGTAGATCCAAACATTCATAAACTAAATCTTGTTTCGGGACCGATGGGCTTGGTTAGTATAACCACCAGATCAGAATTAAGCTACTTCAAATTACGGTCTGGAAAGATAACAGCCATTGACGAAAGATCAGCTACAGCGGGAATCGATCGATCCATTTGGGCCGAAGAGGTAACCTGCCGGAGGAAAAAGGTCAAGCAAACTCCGGATGCCTGGCGGCCCGCTCGAAGCAGAAGCGCAGGCCGCAAGCCAGGGGACAAATAATTCCCGCTTGCCCCATATGCGCATGCTTCATGCCACGCTGGATCATGGTCCCCAGGTTTTTGATCCCGGCCGGCCCGGCGGCTTTCCGGTCTTACCCGCCCCGGCAAAGCGCAGCGATTCTTCGCAAAAATGGCAACCACCGGCCCGGGCGGGCAAGCACCCGGCTTCGACACGATATTTTTCAGGCGTGTTCCAGCTTCCGAGGCCATGTGGAACGATCCTGAAACCCCTTTCAGCGCCAATGTTTCGGCGCAGTAAATCGGTCCTGCCGGATTGTCTTCAGCATGTACATTCAAACATGTAATACCAGGATAATGGAAAGTCCACCGGCAAACACTCTACCTGAGCGAAAATGCGGGCTGAAACCGTCACAAAGTGAAGGGGACCAGCGGCAGATCCCTGCCGCGCGCGCGCCGCTTTACAAAGGGGGCGCTATTGCTTGAACGGCAGGATAATATAGATGAGATTCCCGTTGGGCTGGGGCACGCACCCCACCGTCCCGCCGTGAATTCCCACCACATTTTTCACGAAATTAAGCCCATGTCCGCTCCCGCTTTCAGTCCGGCTGCCTGCGCGGAAACCCTCCTCGAAGACCCGTGCACATTCTTCATCGGTAAGCGGCCTGCCTGTCGTGAAAAAATTGAACCGTACGCCCGGTTTATCTTCTCCGAACATGTCCGTTATGATCTGCCGGTTTAAAGAAAAAAGCTTTACGGACTGTCCCGACTCGTCACTGACTGTTCCGGCGTACTTGAGCGCATTCGAGAAGAAGTTGTCAAACACCTGGGATATGAGTCCTTTATCGACAAAGAGCGTGACCTGTTCATCCGGCACGTTTTCGATACGGTCGTCGACCCTTATCCCTTTTCTTTCAAATTCGTTGGAGTACCGGCCGAGAAGGGGCTCCACTATTTCCGTGCGGAAGTTGCACGACTGCTTTCTGAGCACATAGGTCCCTTTTTGGAAATGGTCCTTGCGGAAAAGGGTTTCCAGGAACAGGCTCGTGTGCTCGTAATGCCTGGAGAGGGCGGAATACTCTGTACGGAGTCCGTTGTTGGTTTCACGCAGGGTTTCGGAGGCGTCTTGCAGAGACTGCGCCACAGCTTCGCAGACCTCCGGGTCCTCGACAACCTTCAGGGTCAGTCTCTCGATCTCATCATAGTTTGCGATCATCTTGCGCAGCCGGATCAGGAAAAGTTTGTAATACATATTCGGTGTGATGACGTTGTGCTCGATATCGGATACAAGCTGATTTATGAATTTGATGTGATTGATGTTCTGCTGAACCAGCAGTTTCTGGTGCAGGTTGTAGCCGATCCGGTTGGTGAATTTTTCGAGGAAGAACTGTTTTCGCTCATCGACCCCTTTCTTGGGATTGATTTCAAAAACCCCGAGCACGGAGCTTTGGCCCAGAAATGGCAGCATATTCCCAAGGGCCTGGTTTCCCCGAACGGGGAAAAACCACGACTCTTCGGCCTCGATGGTGCTTTCGACCACTACGGCCTTATGGTTTCCGCGCTCCTCAGACGGTATCAGGCCCTGCTTGCTGGTGCAGACCAACTCCAGTTGCGAGCGTCTCGCATCGATGATGTATAATCTGCTGTCCAGGTCAAAGAACTCCTTCGGGACAGCCACGCAAATCTGGTAAAGGCTCTCGATCGTGTTGAATTCCTGGGCAAGGTCGAAAAAGGTTGCAAACGCCTCCTCCTGCGAACGCTCGAAATTGTACTTTCTGTAGTCTTCCTTTTTTTCCTTCACCCTCAGGTCGATGCAGGCCATCGTTTCCTCTGGTGAGATACTCCCCCCCTGCCTACAGGCGTCGCAGGCAGTTGATTCCGTTGCGTCCATGATCGCTCCAAAATCGCGCTTCTCAAAAAGTTACAAGTTACCGGAAGTAAATATGCGGCAAGAGAATTCTACCAGTAACATTTTTCTCTCACAATCAGTTTAAGTATTCGACACCAAAACGTCACGTGGCCTGGGACATCGACAGGCAACATCCCGCGGTTCATTTTTGGGCCCTGCCGACGTCTTGCACTTAAAAAGCATTATGGAGGGACCCGACATATACAGGGGATACACGGACCTGAAATGTGGTCCTGCCGGTTTACGCCGGGGCCTTACTATGGTATTGCAGGGATAAAATGAAAGGGCCGGCAAAGGGCGACGTTTCGACCTTTTCTCCGGCCCCCCCGGCTGAGCGGTTGGAACGCCGCGGTGGAGAATCAAATGAAAGAGGTCAACCTTTCGGATTTCGAAAAAATCGCCGTACTCGTAATCGGCGATGTAATATTGGACCGCTACCTTTGGGGTCGGGTCAGTAGAATATCACCAGAAGCTCCAGTCCCGGTCGTAAAAGTCGAGGGCCGGACCTACCGGCTGGGCGGGGCCGCCAACGTAGCGGCCAACCTGGCCTCCCTGGGCTGCCGGGTAAGCCTTTTGGGGACCAAAGGGAGCGACAGCTTCGGGGAACGCCTTTCGCGGCTTTTGGCGGAAAACGGGATCGAGGATCACCTTCTCACCCTGGCCGCACCGCGCCCCACGATTACAAAAACGCGGATCATGTCGCAAGGGCAACAGCTTTTGAGGCTGGACGAGGAGGAAACCGGGCCGATCGGTCCCGGGGAATCAAAAGCCCTGATGGACCGCGCTCTTGAACTCATTGAGAACGCGAGTGTAGTTATCCTTTCGGACTACGGCAAGGGGATTCTGGACATCCCTTGCTGTTCCACCCTCATCCGGAGCGCCCGCCGCAAGAACCTGCCTGTCCTGGTCGACCCCAAAGGCAAAGACTGGACTAAATACGAAGGGGCGACCTGCATCACTCCCAACACCGCGGAGCTCGAACTTACGACCGGCAAACAGATCATTTCCGATGAAACCCTTATGGATGCCGGTCGAGAACTGATCAAAAACCTCCGGATCGACCGGCTCCTTATCACTCGGGGGCCAAAAGGCATGGCGCTGTTTACCCGGAACGATCCTCCCGTTGTCATTCCAACTCAGGCCCGTGACGTCTTTGACGTTTCCGGAGCCGGGGATACCGTAATCGCCACAACCGCGGCCGGCATAGGCGCGGGTCTGGATTGGCCGGATGCCGCGCGGCTGGCAAATATCGCGGCAGGGATCGTCGTGGGAAAGGTGGGAACAAATCCCATCCGGGCCGAGGAGCTTGCCCTGGCCCTGAGGCAGGGGCAGAACGGGACCCAGAGGAAAATCTGCGATCTCGCTTCAGCCCTGTTCTCGGTCAATGCATGGAGGGCCATGGGAGACAGCGTGGTTTTTACCAATGGATGTTTTGATATTCTTCACGTCGGTCATATTCGGCTCCTCCATGCAGCCGCCGGCGAAGGGGAGCGGCTCGTCGTAGGCTTGAACTCGGATATATCGATAAAACGCATCAAGGGAGCGCATCGCCCGATATTGCCTCAACAGGACAGGGCCTCTCTTCTCGCCGCGCTAGGCTGCGTGGACATGGTGGTCATCTTCGAAGAAGACACTCCCCTGGCGCTTATAAAAGCGCTGAGACCCGATGTGCTCGTAAAAGGGGCCGATTACACCCGTGAGGCCGTAGTGGGCCATGAACTCGTGGAGGGATGGGGGGGGCGGGTCGTCCTGGCGCCACTGATCGAGAATCTCAGCACCACAGGCATCGTCGAGCGGGTCAGAGGGACACAAAAAACCTGAAAAGCCGGCGGCTTCAGCACCTCATGAATCCGTCCCCACCCCACGCCCCGGATTTTGATTCTTGACCGGCCGGTTATAATGATTTGGATGGGAAAGACCTTAGCTCTTTCCTCCTCGGGAGAGTCAGGTTCTCCTCCTCCTTTTCCTGGCTCTCCCCCCACTCGATCCAAGCCTGCCGCGCCGTTTCTTTAAACGTTTCGCCTTGATAGACGCTCTGCATGGTTTCCGCTATTTCTTGCGCGATGGACCCTTGCCACGATTTTTGATGCCGCAAGGTCCTACCGCACCGTGTACCTTTTTCGCTTCGTTAAATACTGTGTCCCTACTCCCCGATTGGGGTCTTAGCCCTATTTTATTCATACATCGACTGAGTATACTTGGACACCATCGCTACCGGCAAATCCGACAAAACTGCCTGGATCCTATGAGAGTACACTCGCGTTAACTTTTCGTAAGCCAGGAGTTCGCATGGAAATGATCAACGGTTATGCTTGTGTCAAAACCTCAAAACCCAATGACGCCTTCGTCCAGGTGAGTTCAGCAGACAATGTTGAGCTATTGGGGGAATTCCACGACCAAACCCGCGAAGAAAGGTGGCAGATCATTTGCGCCTATTTGCGTGTGCTCGATGATATGAGAGGACCCATAGCGGTCGATTCGGAACTCCCCTATTCGAAAGAACGGGTCGCGGAAGCTATTTTACAGGAGCTTGCCGATGATCCGGAATACGATTTGAGGCACCATCTCGAAATCGCCTATGTGCAGCTTGAATCCTTCATTCCCTATAGGGAGTACCGAGTGATCGAGGATTTCAAAGATGCAAGCCAGCTCGCGCAGAGGATTGCAGACATTGGAGACCCGACAAGCATCCTGAGGTCCGCGCGGATAATGAGAAAGGCAAGGGGAGAAAGCGCTGTCAGGCTCGAAGAACAAATCTACGAAAGAATGCGCGCAAGGCACCTGGAGCTTCTAAGGATCCGGGAGAGCTGCTGCGCGTGAAGGGCAGTTTTAGTTTCCGGTTTTTAGTTTTGAGTTGAAAAACTCTGAAGTGCAGTTTTGAGTTGAAAAATTCAGAACTCAGAGCGGGCTAAAAGAGCCTTCCGATGTCTCTGATTTCCAGCATCAATTTATTATAGAAGCCATTCCAGCCGAGGTTGAAAACCATATCCAGAGCATGCTCCGGACTTGGTCCAGGCTTGCTTTTTCTTTCACTCCGGATTTCGGAAAAGCGCGTGGCGCCCCTCCACCAGACACCTTCCAGCCCGTTTTCAAACTCGAGTTTCACATGGTTTTGTGCTTTCCCGAAAATTTTGGAAGAGTTTAACCTTACGCCGCTCAGGGAGAAAAGCGGGGCCGGGTTGCCCATCCCGTGAGGCTCGAGTTTCTCCAACGCCCGGACCAGTTCGGGTCCGACCAGGATCAAGGGTAATTCCAAATCGACTTTTCCATGCGGGATGAAAATTTCAGCCTCGTATTGCAGCGAGATCTCCTCGAACCGTAGTGCGAACTCCTCGATCCGGTGGGCCTCAATTGTCAGGCCGGCTGCCGCTTTGTGTCCTCCCCATTTCACAAGCAACCCGGCACACATCGAAAGGGCATGGTGTACGTCGAAGCCCGGAATGCTTCTGGCGGAGCCCCTCGCAATTTTCTGCCGCTCGTCTATCGAAAATATGACCACAGGGGCATAGTGGAGGTCCTGCTGAACCCTGGAAGCGGCAATACCGACGAGCCCCTGCGGCCATTCAGGACTTCCCATGACCAACGTTCTGCCGGCGGGAGGCCGTCCGGCCAGCCGGGCACGAATGTCCCTGAGTATCTTTTCCTCCTGTGCCTGCCTTTTCGAGTTCAGCTCATTGAGTTCTCGAGCCAGTTCCAGCAACCTGGGCTGCTGGTCCGAGATCAGCAGATCATATGCGATTTGCCCTTCGGAAATACGGCCGGCCGCATTTATGCGCGGGCCCAAATAGAAGCCGATATGGCCGGCGCTCAAGGCCTTTCCGGCAAGACCCGAGGTCGCGGCAAGGTGCGAGAGCGGGGCGCTGGCGTTTGCATTGAGATTGCGCAGACCGCTTTTCGCCAGAATACGGTTTGCCGAGACAAGCGGGACGAGGTCGGTGATTGTCCCGGTCGCTGCAAGGGCAAGATATTTTCCACCGAGCCGTGGAATGTGGAGGCCGGCGTCCGCGTCCCGCAAAGCCTGCCTCAGGCTTGCCAGAAAAAGGAAGCTCAGACCTGATGCGCAGAACTCCTTAAACTTCGAACAGCATGCGGGGTGCTTTGGATTTATGAGGACCGAAGCCGGGGCAACTTCCTGGCCCGGAGCCGATCCGGGGACACACGCCGGGACCTCGTGATGGTCGATCACTATGCAGTCAGCGCCCATGGAACAGGCCAGCCGCACAGGCTTGAAATCGAGCGTGCCGCAATCGAGCGCAAGAAAGACCTTTGCATCGGGGTTTTCGGAAACGGCGCGCTCCGGTATGCCGTATCCTTCGTCTCGGGACGGAATTACGACCCTGAAATTCTCATATCCGGCCTCCCGGAAAAAAAGGGCGATTTGCGCGGCAGATGTAATTCCGTCGCAGTCATAATCGGCAACCACTACTATTTTGTTCCCGGCGGCCATGTGTTTAGCCAGCAATGCTGCGCCTTCGGCCATTCCACGGATGGCGAGGTAGCCGGAGAGGTCTTTGAGTTCTCCGCAAATGGAGGCGATATCGAGGTTGCGGTTTTGCAAAATGATGTCTATTACATCCGCAACCGTTGCAGGCGTGCGGTCGCTCAGGATTTTCCAATGCGGTCGAATGAGGCTGTCGCGTCCCATATGGGTCTCCATGCAGGCTTTTGCGGTTGGCAGGTTGGCTCAGGCGCTCATTGCGCGGCTGAAAAGCGCATGGTCCTGACAGGTCCGGAGCTTCACCTGCCGAAAAGAATGGCCGGATAGATTTGTGGGTCCATTGTACCATCCCGCCGGCTTGGGGTCGAGCGCCCCCAATCGCCAGGCTGTAAATCAAATTGCGACAGGATGTGTTATTAGGTTTCCTTATAGACGGAGAACTGCTATAAGTGCCGCCATCTTTTTGAAAAAACAGGAGGGGATAGTCTATATTCCGCAGATAACATTCGAATTATCGGATAATGGGCAAAATACTGGAAAAACAGACACAATCCGGTGCAAAACAGGCCAGGATGGGTTTTGCTCAATGCCGGGGATGGGATTAGATTCCCTGGAAGAAAGAGAAAATAGAAAAATTTCCTCTTTCCGGACCTTCCGAGTTCCCCTTCTCAGTGCTTTGCCGAGTCAACAGGCGGTTAGGAGTTGCTAGATGGATACTTTCATTTACATAATGAATTTCATTAAGGATAGAAATGTCGCATCGATCACGCCCACTTCGTCGGTCGGCGTAAAGAAAGTCTGCAGCAAGATAGATTTCAGCCAAAACAGGTTGATTGTGGAATATGGCCCTGGGACAGGCGTTTTTTCAAAATACATGCTGCAGAAAATGGGAGAAGCCTCCCGGCTTATACTCATCGAGAGAAACGGAAGTTTCAATTCGATTCTCAAAAAGAATATCAGCGATCCCAGGGCGGTCCTGGTGCACGATAGTGCCGAAAACGTGCTTCAGACCCTGAGAGCGTGCAAAGAATCGGAGGCCGATTACATAATCTCAGGGATTCCGTTTTCCTTTCTGGACCCCGACCTGAAGCACCGCATACTATACAACACTCATCGAGCCCTGAAAAAGGGCGGTAAATTCCTCGTTTACCAAACCTGTTTTCAGACTAACAATCACCTCAAGGTCCACCTTCAGAAGTACTTTCCGATCGTGAACTCCAAATACGAACTGGCCAATATACCGCCCCTCAGGACTTACGAGGCAATCAAAACCTGATTTGGAATACTGTCGGGTGCTGATTGAAGAATTGAGGGATTGATTTCCCTGAACCTCTGAGTTCCTAAACTTCATCGGTCTGTTGCGGACTCGATCGGATATCGAATCCGCGCCGCCAAGACGCTTTGACTTCCGCCGAATATCAATCCCATTGACATGTTATAGAAATTACTTAGTTTCCGTCCCGGAAGGGCCCTTTTTCGGACCGGAAACCGGCAGTGTCTCCGGCGAAGTTTCCGGGTGGACCCTAACGGGATTTCTTCTTTCAGACACGGGGTTTTTCACTTGGCCTGCAAAAGGGGTTAGGGAAAATGGTGCGTTGGATTTTATCGGCTATTTTTATCCTTGGAATCGTCGCAGGTGATTTCGGGTTTAGCGGGGTCGCAGGCACGGCGACATGGATAGTTCAGGTAATGTTTTTTCTTTTCGTGATCGCTTTTATCATAGGGCTTTTCTGGAGCCGACGGGGCTGGGGCAGACCATAGTTTGAGGTTTGCACAGGCAAAATCCGGGGGAGCTTCGGCTCCCCCTTAATTTTTATCTCAATGTCTTGCCGGCTCATTATCAAAACCTTGCCTGGCGTGGAGATCGGCGCTCCCCCATCCCCCCCGGCCCGGCGCAGCCTTGAGGTTCAAATCACCCGGCTGCGCGAGGCGGACCTCGACTGTTCCTCATTGGCACATCCTTTGCTCAATATTCTCCGGCGAAATGAGACATTTTCAAACAACCGCACAGCGGCGGCATCGGGATGAGTAAACTGAGAACCTTGTTTGGCCTCATATTGGCGGCCTTTGTAATCATGGGCCTAGCTCTACCCTTGTGCGAGGCAGCAGGAAAGGACAGATCGGAAACCCGGATAAAGGGCCTGCGCGTTTCGGTCAACGGGACCAGGACACGTCTGATTTTTGACGCCGAGGGCGCCAAGCCCAAACAGATCGGCCCCGAATCAGCAGAGGGAATCTCCATTTTCTTCTCTCAAATCGATGCAAAGCTCAGCGACAAAGTGATCAAGGACGGGAAAGCAGCGGCCCGAGAGGTCAAATTCAGGCGGGAGAGCGGTTTTCTTGAAGTCCTTTTCCGTCAGAAGAACGTAACGGTCTCTTCCAGTGTGCGAGATGGGAAGAAGGGTCAATACACTTTGACGCTTGACTTGACCCCCTCCGGCAAATCCGCGGCCGCAACAGCGGCCCTCGATGACTCTGCTGTAAAATCAGGGGGAAAAACGCCGCCACCTGAATCAAAAAGGCTTGAAACCACGGAACTCTTCGGCGCCAAAATAGCCCAGCAGGTTAAGAGCGCCATAGCCAACCCGCGTTCGTCCAAATCAGAGGAGTCTTCACGCCCCCCCGGGTCTGCCTCGAAGTCCAGGGCTTTTACAGAAACCGACCCCAATGCTCTTGCCCTTTATGCGAACGCCAATGACAGGTTCGAAAACTGTTCCAGAAACCTCGTGCTTTGCGGTCCGGAAATAATCGAAGCATACGATGAGGCACTCAAAGCCTGCCCCCGGTCTTCGCAGGCGCCGTTGGCGGTCTACAGGATAGCCTTGGCCCACTCCATTATGGGAAATTATGCGAGAGCGGACAAACTGTTCAGACAGGTAATATCCGAATGGCCGGACCACCCCATCATAGCGCGCTGCTGGATTAGCATAGGCGATATTTGCAATAGAAAGCAGGCATACCTGGAAGCGATGGAAGCGTTTCGTTCGGCCCAGCGCAGCGCGGTGGAAAGCGATGACAAGGCGGCTGCCTACTTTGAGCTCGGCAGGGTTTTACTGATCCTGGGGGCGCACAAAGAAGCCCTGGAGATGCTGAACAACTGCATCGCCCAGGCCCCGGACTATTACACGAAAAAACCCGATGTTTTTCGATTCATCGGGGAGGCGCTTTTCGGGCTTGGCAACGTCGAAAAGGCAAGAGAACCTCTGCTCAGATATATAAATTGCCAGCAAAGCGCTCCCGACCAGGATATGGTTTTGGCCAAAATCGCCGAGATTTTTCTGATTCAGGGTGACTTGGGCGCTGCGAACAGGATGTATTCCTTCATCGGGAAATATTACACCAATTCCGAAGGAGACCTGATCTGCAAAGTACGCCAGGGAGAGTTGACCGAGAAAGACAACCTGGACCAGGCGATTAAAATCTATGACGATCTGGGCAGCAAAGATCTCTCTCCAAGCCTCCGAAGAATCGTTTTAATGAAACTGGCCGCGCTCAATCTGAAAAAATCAAACCCCGAGCACAGCCTTGAGCTGCTGGAAGAGGCATTTCCCGCGAGAAACGACGGGCCCTCCGCCGGCGGCGAGCCGGCAGCCCTGAGGGAAAAGGTCCTTTGCGAGCTTATCAGGCAGTACTATTCGGACAAGGACTTTTTAAGAGTCGTTCAGTTGCACGACAAGTATCACCGCACCATCGACTCGTTTCAGTCCCCGGCCGCATTGGAACAGGTAGCCGAAAGCTATGCATCGTTGAAGTTCTACTCGAATGCGCTCGCAATTTACGACAAGCTTCTTTCAAAGGGCCAAAAGAAAAACGAGGCACTGCTGCTCCGGTGCGCCCTCTACGCGCTTCGCCTGAATGACAACGGCAGGTCTTTTCAGTATTGCAAACTGGTTCAAAGCGGCGAAGCCCTGGACCTGAAGAAATCCGAAATACTCGGGCACATTTTCTATCGAGACCAGAAGTACCCCGATGCCTTGAAATATTTCGGCAAAGTTTTTCAGAATGGGAAAGAGTTCGAGCTTGACGACCCCAATTCCGCGGTTGCCTATGGGTACAGCTTATTCCAAGCCAAAAAATTTGATGAAGCCATACCTGTTTTCCAGAAAGCGATCCAGGGGATAAAGGCGGATGACGCCGAAACCACGCGCTCGATTCTGGTAACTCTGAGCAAGTGTTTCGCCGAGCAGAAACAATACCAGAATGCGGCGGACACGATGGAGGCGGCAAAGCAATATTCCGGGGCAGATCAGATAAACGAGCTTTCATATGAAATTTCAAAGCTCTATATCGCCGCGGGGCAAATGGACAAGGCCATACAGAACCTGAACCAGCTCAAGGGCACCGAGCATCCCTTCTGGGCCGCGGTCGCCCAGCAGCAGCTCAATACAATCGATATGAGCCGGACTAACACACTTCCCTGACATTCAACCGGGCACACGATGAATGTATTGCTGATCGAAACGGATTCCAAAGATGCTCAAAACCTGTCCTCTTTTTTAAGGGAGCAGGGGCATCTGTGTATTTTGACCGATTCCACCAAATCGGCAAGAAACCTGTTGAAAAAAGAATGTCCGGGTCTCGTGCTTCTTCATTTGAACGGCAATCCCGCCCATACGCTGGATTTTTTAGAAACCGCACGGAACCTTGAGCCGCCGGTGCCGGTGATCGTGCTCACCCGAAAGCCCAGGCTCGATGACGCCGTTCAGACCGTCAAAAAGGGGGCCTACGATTTCTGGACAAAGCCCATTGAGCCGGAGCGTCTGACAAAGACAATCGAGCTGATAGAACAAAGCGCAAACAGGTCAAGCCGGCATTTAGAGCCCCAGGATGAGGACGACCGGATAATCTCACGGGACCCTGTTTTATGCTCGATCAAGGCCCTTGCCAGAAAAATCGCCCCGAGCAATGCTACCGTCTTCATCCAGGGTGAGAGCGGGACCGGCAAAGAACTTTTTGCCCGCTACATCCACGATCAAAGCCGGAGAAAAGATAATCCTTTCGTCGCGATCAACTGTGCGGCCCTTCCCGAAACTCTTCTGGAGAGCGAACTCTTCGGGTATGAAAAAGGCGCCTTTACAGGCGCTGTCAGGAACAGGGAAGGTAAATTCGAGCTGGCGCACACCGGGACACTTCTTCTCGATGAAATCACCGAAATCCCTGTTCATCTTCAGGCAAAACTGCTTAGGGTGCTCCAGGAAGGCGAAGTAGACCGTCTGGGCGGCAAATATCCCGTGCCGATTGACGTCAGGGTCGTTGCGACCACCAATATCAGGATCGAAGACCTGGTAAAGGAGGGAAAATTCAGAAAAGACCTCTATTACCGGCTCAACGTGATCCCACTCAAGATACCTCCTCTAAGGGAGCGGCCGGGCGACGTCATCCAGCTGGCCGAACACTTCCTCGCGAGATACAGCGAAGATAACGGCTCCGAAATCCGCTCTTTTTCGCCCGAAGCCCTGAAAAAAATTGCTGACTATTCATGGCCGGGCAACGTCCGGGAGCTTCAAAACGTGGTCCAGCGCGCGGTGCTGATCTCGGATTCGCCTGTCGTCAGCCGGGAGTGCGTTATTTGGGAGCCGGGATTGGAGCTTTGCACCGAGCCGGCTTCCGAGTTTTCCCTGATGCCCCTTTGCGAAGTGGAGAAGATAATGATCGAGAAGACACTTTCCACAGTCGAGGGGAATCGAACGAAGGCCGCCGACATACTCGGCATCAGCGTCAGGACCCTCCGGAACAAGCTCGCCGAATACCGTCAAACCATTGGAATGTAGAATGGCGCATCTTGCGTCAATTCTTTGACCAAATCTGGTCCGCAATCCTGAAGCAGCTCTGTCGAAGCGCAAGGCTCTCATGCCCGATTGAGCCCCTCAAAAGGGTTTGAGCAGCTTTTACGAATGGTACGAGATTTGCTCTTAAAAAAGACCAAACAGGAAAGGAGTTTGAGCATGAGCGATCGTATTGTTTTCGACAGGACTCTGCAGATGATCGAAGACCGGCTGAGCCTGAGTTCCACGAACCAGAAACTGATTTCGAGCAATCTGGCCAACATAAACACTCCCGGTTACAGGGCCAAGGAGCTTTCCTTTGAAAACACCCTGAGGCAGTCGCTCGAGGAGCAGGTGCTTCAAATGGTTCGCTCGAACTCCAATCACATGGCCCCGGATGAGCCGCTCCAGGCAATGCGGTCTCCGGAAGTAGTCGAGACCGGCCCGGTGGACCTGGATACCCAAATGGTAGCCCTTTCCAAAAACAGCATTGAATATCAGCACATGGTCGGCATCTTGAACAAGAAATTCACGATGCTGAAGTCTGCGATAACGGAAGGAGGCGTATAATGGACCTTGAGTCATCGATACAAATCAGTGCATCGGGTCTGAAGGCAAATCGCACCTGGATAAACGTGATCTCAGCGAACCTGGCGAACGTGAATACGACGAAGACCTCCGAGGGCGTGCCCTATATGCGGAAGACGGTCGTCTACGAAACGGTGCCCGACGAGGGTTTTGCGGGGGAGTTGAATACCGCTATGAGCGAGGCTTCAGAAAAGGTGAAGGTCTCCGACATTGTCTCGGACATGCGGGATTTCAGGCAAGTCTATGACCCGGGCCATCCCGACGCAAACGAAAAAGGCATCGTGCTCATGCCGAATATAAACCCGGTCGAGGAAATGGCGAACCTGCTAAACGCGAGCAGATCGTATGAAGCAAACCTGGCCGCCCTTCAGACCGCCAGGCAATTGGCCTTGAAATCAATAGATATTGGCGCCAAATAATCAGGAGAGGTCAGATGCGAATCGATCCGATCATGAAGAACCTGTGTGAAGGGGCGCCAGGCGCAACGATGCCCAAAGGCCCGGGCAGCGCTGAGCCGACTTCCTTCGCCGATCAGTTGAAATCAAAAATAGGCGAGGTGAATCAGCTGCAAAACGAAGCGGACACGGCGGCGGCGGCAGCCACGGTAAAGGGGGCTTCCAACATCCATGAAACGATAATCCGGCTGGAAGAGGCCAACATGTCGATGCTGCTATTGTCCAAAGTCCGAAACAAAGCGATCGATGCCTATCACGAAATCATGCGCATGCAGTTCTAGTTTCCGTCCGCAAAGGCGTCCCGGGGGCATAATATTCGGCGCTTCGCCGGGACGAAAAACCCCTTTTTCGGATCGGAAAATTGACGGTGTCTCATCGGGGCGTTTCCGGATGGACACAGGTATAACCCCCTTGCTGACTGATACGGGCCTGAAAAGATGAGTATAGCGCTCCAATATCTTCGAAGACTTCATGAGTATTTCCGGACCCTGACGCTTCCGCAGAAGATTTCCTATGCAGGGGGAATCATCATCCTTGCCTGCGCCTTGGCTTTTCTGGTCTATATCAACAACCGGACCGACTATGCCCCGCTATATTCCGGGCTCTCACAGAGCGACATGGGAGAGATCGCGCAGGGGCTCAAAGCCAAGAAAATACTTTACCGTGTTTCCGAGGGCAGTATAGAAGTGCCCCGGGAGCAGATCTATGAAACAAGGCTCGCCCTTGCATCAGACGGTATTCCCAAGGGTTCGGGCATGGGGTTCGAGATTTTCGACCAGCAAAAGCTGGGCAGCACGGAATTTGTCCAGAAGATCAACTATCAGAGGGCGCTTCAGGGGGAACTGGCCAGGACCATGAATGGTATGAGCGAGGTGCTCGAGAGCAGGGTCCACCTGGTGCTGCCCGAAGACAGCCTTTTCAAGGAAGATCAGAAACCTCCCAGCGCGGCCATTGTGCTGAAACTGCGCCCCGGGGCCCGGATGGGCGACAAGGAGCTTCAGGGCATTGTTCACCTGGTTGCGGCCACCGTCAGGGGGCTCGAAGAGAGCCGGATTACAGTCATGAGCAACGACGGACAGGTCCTTTATAAAAAAGGCCCCGAGGAACAATCCTCTCAGATGAGCAACACCCAGCTCGAACGCAAGCAACGCATGGAAGACGATATGCGTCAGAAGATCCAGAGCATGCTGGAACAGGTGCTCGGCTCCAACCGAGTGCTTGCGCGGGTTGCGCTCGACCTGGACGCTAACCAGGTTCAGATCGCCGAGGAAACATTCAACCCGGACAGCGCGGTCATAAGGAGCCAGCAAAGGAGTACCGAGACCACCGAGGGAAGGGAAGCGGGCGTAGCAAAAGGCAACCCGGACGTACCCATCAATATCGAGGGGAAACTACTGCAAAACTCTCCCCAGGTCGATGGCGCCAAGGGTGGCAAGCAAATGAACCGCCAGCGTGAAGTCGTAAACTACGAAATAAACAAAATCAGCAAGCAAATCGTCCAGATGCCCGGCAACACCAAGAAGCTTTCCGTAGCGGTAATAGTTGACGGGAAATATGAAACCAAACCGGGCGCCGACGGAAAACCCAAACAGACTTACGTGGCAAGGACCGCTGAAGAAATGAAATCCCTGGAGGAACTGGTCAAAAAAGCGGTCGGATACAACGAGACGCGCGGCGATCAGATCACGGTCTCCAACATTCCATTCGTCTCCGACACGGGCGGCTCTGAAATGATCAAGGCCGAAAACAGATACCTCCAGGTTCTGAAAAGCTATCAAAAACTGCTTCTTAATATTGGCCTCATAGCACTGGTGCTGATCTTCGTAATAAGGCCCATCATGCGCAAATTCCGCCAGGTTGCCGACGAAATCAAAAAGCTCCCCGCCCCGGTGAGCGGCCCATCCATTGAGCAACAAATATCCGAATTGCTTCTGGAAAAGCCGCTGAACCAGATTTCGGTGCGCAAGAAATCAACCGCCCTGGTAAAACATGATCCGGATAAGGCAACCGAAATAATCAGGCAATGGCTGAGGGACGAGGTTTAGCAACATGGCCAAAACAAACGGCGCAAAGCTGACGGGACCCAAAAAAGCGGCGATAGCCCTGCTCTCTCTCGGTGAGGAGGCATCTTCTCTAATCCTCAAAAAGCTCACCACCGACGAGATCAAAGAACTTAGTCTCCACATGTCATACATAGACGGCGTAAAAAAAGAGATATCCGATGAACTGCTCCAGGAATTTACCTCGCTTTTCAGGGCCGAAGGCGGAGTCAACGTGGACGGGGACCAGTTCATTCGCAATCTGCTGCCCAACGTGATGAAGGTGGAGCAGGCAAAAGAGATCATTTCCAAAATAGATGAAACAAGGCAGAGAACGCCTTTCAAACACCTGAGAGACATAGACCCCAAGCTTCTTGCCGGGTTCATCAAGGGAGAACACCCGCAGACGATCGCTATAATCGTTTCCCATCTGGCGCACCAGAAGGCCAGCCAGGTCCTGGCGTATCTTCCCGAGCAGCTCCAGTTTGAAGTCGTGGGAAGAATTGCGAGCCTGGAGACGGTGCCCCCTGACCTGATCCAGGAAGTCGACGAGGTGCTCGAAAAAGAGCTGACCACAATGGGAAAACAGGGAGAACAGATCGGGGGCATCTCGGTCGTCGCCGAAATCCTCAACCACTGTGACCACCGAACTGGAGACAGCATATTGCAGTTTCTCGAAGAAACGGACTCGGACCTCGCCGAAAAAGTGAGAAAACTGATGTTCGTCTTCGAGGACCTGCTCCATGTAAACGACCCGGGCATCCGCGAACTGCTTAAGGAAATCCGCAACGAAGAGCTGACCATGGCGCTCAAGACGGCATCCGAGGACCTCAAAGCAAAGCTATTCAAGAACTTGTCACAGCGCGCCGCACAGATGCTGCAGGAAGATATCGCGATGATGGGACCGGCGCGCCTTAGCGAAGTGGAATCCGCTCAGCAGTCCATTCTCACTGTAGCGCGCAGACTCGAAAAGGATGGGAAACTCGTTTTGGCAGGCAAGGATGGCGGAGAATCATTTGTCTAATCTGCTGAAAAAGAACCTGGAGCCGGAGTTAGCCGCCTTTGGTTTTCCCGCTATCGCCAAAGGGGGCGCGGAAAAGCTCCTGTTTGACGGGGATGGACAAACAGCGGAACCCGAAATAAGCTCCGAGCAGTTGTTCCGCACAAAGCTCCTCGAACTCGAGCGTCAGACCCAGGACATTGAAAAGGAAGCCTACGGCAAAGGGTTCACACAGGGTGAAAAGGACGGCTTTGAGTACGGACACAAAGCCGCTCAGGTCATCAAGGCACAGCTCGAACGCGTTTCGGAAAACCTGGAAGCCCTGCCTGAGAAGGTCCTCCGGGATTATCGGGAATGGCTGATCCGGACCAGCATCAGGATAGCAGGGCACATTATCAACAGGGAGGTCCAAACCTCCCCCGAAATAGTGGCCGATGCCGTTAAGGCCCTTCTCAACGAAGCCGAAGAACACAGCACTCTTACCGTTTATCTCAATCCGAACGACCTTGAGTTAATAGAGAAAAGGACTGACCTGGCGCTGTGCGCAAACAAAAAACACTGCGCACTCAAAGTCGATAAGGACCTGGAGCGCGGCGGCTGCCGGGTCGAAAGTGCGATCCAGCTCCTGGACGCATCTTTGGCCAGCCAGTTCGAAAACCTGGAAAAATACCTTCGCGACGGCGCCGCTTCGCCGGACGCAGCGGGTGGGGCAGATGGAGAGTAACGACTATCTCAGGCTTTGGGGCCATGGATTTCCCGACTTTGAGGCCCGCGCGTTCCACAAAAGGTACGGCAAGATAGTTCAGCTTACCGGAAACCTGCTGGAAGCCGATGGTTTGAATGCCGCGATAGGAGATATCTGTAGAATTGTCCATTCGCAATCCCCTCACCCGGTCCTCGCCGAAGTGGTCGGTTTCGAATCGAACAGGATAAAACTGAGCCCCCTGACTCATCTGAACGGCGTCCGTCCCGGAAGCCTGGTCCATGTTCACGAAGCGTCGAATAGCGTCATACTATCCGAGGCGATGCTGGGACGAGTGTTCGACGGTCTGGGCCAGCCGCTGGACAATGGGGCGCCGATTTCCTCGGGCACACCTTATCCCCTCGAAGCGAAACCCTCCAATCCTCTGGAGCGGCCGCTCATAGAACAACAGCTCGATTTGGGAATCCGCTCCATAAACACGCTACTCCCGATAGGCAAGGGACAGAGGATCGGCATTTTTGCGGGCTCCGGGGTCGGCAAGAGCACCCTCCTGGGTATGATGGCCAGATACACCGGGGCCGACGTCAACGTGATCGCCCTTATCGGCGAGCGGGGAAGAGAAGTAAACGAATTTCTGGAAAACGACCTGGGGCCGGAAGGAATTAAACGCTCGGTTGTCATAGTGGCTACCTCGGACCAGCCTGCGACCGTTCGCATAAGAGGGGCCTATCTTGCCTGCACGATATCCGAATTTTTCAGGGACCTCGGCAAAGATGTGCTCTTCATGATGGATTCGGCCACACGGCTCGCCATGGCCGCCCGTGAGATAGGCCTGGCGGCAGGCGAGCCCCCGACCACCAAGGGATATACCCCGAGCGTATTCAGCCTGCTCCCGAGGTTGTTCGAAAGATCGGGCAAATTCGACAGGGCCTCCATAACCGGTATCTATACTGTCCTGGTCGAGGGTGACGATATGGAAGACCCCGTCGCCGACACCCTGCGCTCCATTCTGGACGGCCATATCATCCTTGACAGGGCACTGGCTCAAAAGAGGCACTTCCCGGCAATAGATGTGCTAAGAAGCGTCAGCCGTTTGACGGGCCGGCTGCTCTCGGACAAACACAAGGAACTCGTCTCCCGCTTTGTCAGCGTTCTTGCAGATTATAAGAACAGCGAGGACATGATCCGGATTGGCGCCTATGTCCGCGGCTCTCACCCGGATACTGATTACGCGATAGAAATGGTTGACAGGGCAAACGAATTTCTAAGGCAGGAGATTACCGAAAACTGCTCCGTGGAAGAATCTCTCATGGCCATCGAGGAGCTTTTTCACCAGGAAACTTAAACCCTGTAAGGCAAAACCGGATGCAGGGATTGCCGGAAGCTGGAACTCATGCCATTCAGATTTCGCCTCAAACCGCTCATGAGACACCGGGAATTCAAGCTGCGGGAAGCTCAGGCCGCTCTCGGGGCGGCGGAGGCACTCAGAATGCGGATTCTGTCCGGCATTGAAAGGCTTAATGAAATCGTTCGCCAGGAATCGGAGCAGTTCGAACAGGAGCAAAAAAATGGCATTGGGGCCCCCAGGTATCTTCATTTTAAGGGCCACCTGAGTTTTCTGGAACATGAATTGCTTCTGCTGAACAAACAACTCGAAAAAGCCACGGCAGAGGCCGAAGTGCGCAAGCGGGCAATGATAGAATGCGATAGATCCGTCAAAGTGATTGAAAGTATCGAAACCAGGGACAGGGAATTGTACAAATCGATTCAGTCTCACAAACAACAGAAGCAACTCGACAACGTCGCCGTCTTCGGCGATTACCGGAACCGGAGCGGGGGGGAAAAAGAATCATGAAAGCAGGCAAACCGGGTCCCCTGTTGCTTTCGATAATGCTTTGCGCCCTCATAGCGGTGCTGGTTACAAAGCTCGCAATCACCATTATCGGTGCTTTCTTCTTCCAGCCTGAAACAACGATCTCTATCCCGGAAGCAATGGCTAAAGACGACAAGCCAAAGGTGGAAAACGCGGCGCAGGTCGACAAAGCGGCAAAAAGCAGGTCCGGTCCCTCGACATCGGAGGCCCTGAGCGCCTTTCAGCAAAAAGAGATCGAAATCCGTAAAAAAGAAGAGCAACTCAAGGAGAAAGAAGATCGCCTGGGCAAATTAGAGAAGGAGGTCGAGCAAAAGGTTAAAGACCTGCTGGCGCTTCAGAAGGAAGTCCAGTCCGTTCGAACCGAAAAGTTTGAAACCCAGAATACAAAAGTCCGCGGCCTGGCCAAAATCTACGGAACAATGAAGCCCAAAGAAGCCGCGAAGCTGATGGAAAACCTCGACGATAAGCTCGTCATGAGTATAATTGCCACAATGACCCCCGATGAGGCCGCGGCGATTCTTTCTCTCATGGAGGTCAAAAAAGCGGCTAAAATATCCGAAGCCCTTTCCGGCAGATAATCAGAACGCACTTTGCAAACGGGAACAATACGATTAATATACATCCCGGCCTCAGCCTCATATAAATTATTTCCTTATGATTACAAGGTCTTATGACATTTTTCCACCAGAGTGCCTTTCAAAAGACGTTTTTGCTCCTTGTGCTTCTTGCGGCCCTGGCACCCGGCTGCGAAACAACGGAGGTCGCCCCTCCCTACCCCGGACCTCCCCCTGCCGCATACCCGCCCCGCACGGCATATTCATCCCCTGAGGCACGCCAGCCTCGCGCGGCATACTCACCCCCGCCTTCGACATGCTCTCCACCGGTGACCCGGCCCGGCGGACCAGCCGAGGTGGTCGAGAAGAGCGTCGGTTATCTTGGCAGCCCCAGGACCATTTATCATGAGATCGGGCCAATGGAAACGATCTGGCGGATCTCCCGGATGTATGATGTAAAGCCCGAAGCCATCTACTCGGCGAACAGGCTCAAGCCTAACGATCCTTTGCAGGTGGGGCAAAAACTCGTCATCCCGAACGCCAGGATGATACGCCACGTTATAAACCTCTACCGGAACCCGCAGTGGAAATACATCATCGTGCACCACACAGCCACCGGAAAGGGAAACGCCAAGACCATACACCGCTCGCACTGGGAGCGCGGTTTCTGGAATGGCCTCGGGTATCATTTCCTGATCGATAACGGGACCCTTGGAAAAGGCGATGGCCAAATTGAAATGTCCCCGAGGTGGATTCGTCAGCAGTGCGGCGCTCACTGCAAGGCCGGCGGCATGAACGACAAAGCGATCGGAATCTCTCTGGTCGGAAACTTCCATTACGAGAAACCAACCCCGAACCAGCTGCAATCTCTTGCATACCTCCTTTCGGTACTCCGCAACTATTACCGGATACCCGCCTCGGACGTCATGGGACATCGTGACGTTCCAGGGGCCAAGACCGAGTGTCCCGGGAAATTATTCCCAGTAAATTGCCTGAGGCAAACATCCAGCAGGTAAACTTCGGCTGCAGGCGTGGCCCTGATGAGGCCGGGCAACTGACATCCACTTGTAATCCCCGGCGGATGGCGGTTCGGATTTTTGTAATTATAATCCGGGATCATATAGAGGCGAATTGGACTGATCTCATTTCAAAAGGAGGATCTCATGGGAGAAGTGGTCCACACGTCCCGAGTCAGGATAGTCAGGGAAAAAGGCCCCACCAGAAGAGCCGCCATTGAAGGCTTCGGCGAACCGGTATACTACGGCGTACACGGCGGGATAAAGAACTTCTACAAGGTTGAACCGGAAAAGGAGCATGCGGCCACGCTCGACCACATCGTCGCGGCAACCGCCGGCTGAATGATGGGCACGCTGGCCGCGTCGCTGGCCGGGAAAAAAATCCACACCTTCGAACACCTCTACCGGGCCGATGCAGAAGGAGATATTGAAAACGTCGGCGGGGTCCTAAAGATTACGGTTATCCGCGTGAAATACCATCTGAAAGTGGCGCCGGACCAAAAAGAAGGGGCCCGGGAAGCTTTCGCATCCTATTTGAGCAAATGCCCCGCGGCCCAAAGCGTCATCGGCTGCATAAAACTGCAGGATGAACTCGAACTCGAGGAAATCTCCAAATCACAAGCCGGGTCTTAGCGCACAGCCTTCAGTGCGACGCCGACAGGTCCCGGGATATCGGTCCTTAGTGGGCTGGGCTTCCAGTAAACGAACTCAAAGCCGGGCCGCCCGGTTGAGTTTTTCTGACAGGGTCCGGACGGGTGAGTCCCGCTACGGGCTTGACTCAGTCCTCACTTGCTTCCTGCCTCGATATCGAGGATACTTTTTTTCAGCTCGGCGGGCATGGGGGCCCTCCGATTATTCCGGTAATCATAGGTAACCAGCAGTCCCTCGCCCTCGGCAGCTATCTTCGAGAGCCGGTGACTGGCTACGATGTACTTCATCGTGAACCCGTCCGGGCCGATGTCTGATATGCGGGTACCGATCGAGACCATGTCCGGATAGGTCAGGGGGGCGCGAAACCTGCACTGAGTCGAGGCCAGGATGGGACCGATTCCGGTCTCCTCCATGAATTCCCAGATTTTTATCCGCTCGAAATAGGCGATACGAGCGTTTTCGAAATACCGGAAGTAGGTGACGTTGTTGACGTGTTTGAGCGCGTCCATGTCCCCCCATGCCACGGGGAACTCCACTATAACCGGAAAGCTGTCCAGAAGTTTCTCTTCCATTTTGACCTTCATGCCGGCAAAAAGTTTCGATCAAGCAAACAGGCCTCGAGTGAACAAAAACTTGTTAATTC
>JBEKMB010000056.1:0-52487 GCA_050008735.1 Syntrophobacteraceae bacterium | reverse complement strand
CACCGCCTTCGCAATTCCGATCCGGATGATTTTAGCATTCGTGATATGACCGAGATTACGAAGACGATGAGTGCCACGGCGGAAATGATGACCAAGCTGCTCCTGTGCGTGGCCATGATCTCTCTGGTGGTTGGCGGTATCGGCATCATGAATATTATGCTCGTCTCGGTAACCGAACGAACCCGCGAGATCGGGTTACGAATGGCGGTCGGTGCGGAGCCGGGTGACATTTTGCGGCAATTTTTGGCTGAGGCCGTCATGCTGTGCATGCTCGGCGGCACCATGGGAATACTTATAGGGCGCGGCAGCTCCTATGTGATATCGCTGGTGCTGCGCTGGCCGACGGCGATTTCGGTGGGAGCGATCATAGCAGCCGTGCTCGTTTCGGCCACTGTCGGAATCGCCTTTGGCTTTTACCCGGCCTATAAGGCCTCCCGGCTCGATCCCATCGAGGCGCTTCGCTATGAATAAAGTTTTACTCATGAAAACGAACCGGCAACTGCTTTTTGTGCCGATCCTGTTTGCGGTCTGCGGGTGGATTGTGCTGATGACAAGCGGTTGCATGGTTGGGCCCGATTATCACTCTCCGCATCCTGAGGTGCCCTCGGGTTGGGCAGGCGTGACGCAAGCTCCGGCGGCGCAGCCTTCAGTGCCGACTTCGCAACCTGCCGAACTGACACAATGGTGGAAACAGTTCGACGATCCTATGCTGGCCCAGCTTGTCGAAGATGCGCTGAGAGCTAACCTCGACGTGCAACTTGCCGTGGCGCGCCTGCGGCAAGCTCGCGCCGCGCGCGGTATCGCCGCCGCGGGTTTGTGGCCGTCGGTCGGCGCCTCTGCCGACTATCAGCGGGGACAACCTGTTACCACCCATGGTGCCGCCGGTCAGGGGCAGGACCTCTATCAGTTGGGGTTCGATGCCGTATGGGAAATCGACCTGTTCGGCGGGCAGCGCCGCAATGTTGAGTCGGCCAACGCCAACGTCCATGCCTCGATCGAAAGCATCAGCGACGCTCAGGTCAGCCTCGCCGCCGAAGTGGCGCTCAACTATGTGCAACTTCGTGGTTACCAGCAGGAAATAGTAATCGCGCAAAAAAATTTGAAGGCTATGCAAAATACGGCGCTGATCACACGTCAAAGATCCAATGCAGGATTTAGCAGCGCGCTGGACGTCGCCAACGCCGATGCCAGTGTTTCAACCACCGAGGCGCAAATTCCGGTCTTTGAGATCGCCGCTCAACAGTCGATTTACGCACTGAGTGTGCTTTTGGCCAGACCTCCGGCCTATCTTTTGGATCAACTGGCCCCGACGGGCAGCATCCCCGGCGTTCCGGCGCAGGTCCCGGCCGGTCTGCCCTCCGATCTTCTGCGCCGCCGTCCCGACATCCGCCAGGCCGAGGCGCAACTCCACGCCGCCACCGCGCGCATAGGGGTCGCCACCGCCGATCTGTTCCCCAAATTTTCGCTGACCGGAGCGGTGAACTGGCAGGATAACCTGCTCAATACCTGGTGGACTGCCGCCAGCAAAACCTATTCCTTCGGTCCATCGGTAACCTGGCAGGTCTTTCAGGGAGGCGCCATCGTATCGAATATCCGCGAGCAGGAAGCCTTGCGCGATCAGGCCTTCATTACTTACCGCAAAATCGTATTGAGCGCATTCCAGGACGTGGAAAATGCTCTGATTGCATTCATCAGGGAACAGGATCACAATAAATTGATCAAAGAATCCGTTGCCGCTAACAGCATAGCAGTCGACCTGTCGTTGAAACTCTACACGGAGGGGTTGCTCGACTTCCTGAACGTACTCGTAGCCCAGCGCTCGCTCTATGCGGCCGAAGACGCTCTGGTACAGAGCAACCGCAATGTGGCCGCCGATCTTATCGCACTCTGCAAGGCCCTGGGCGGCGGATGGGAATCCTTGCCCGCGGATGGACCGGCAATGGCCTCCACCGCCGGGGATGCAGCAACCGCCATAACGCGGTAAAAACCTCTCAGTATTGGTTTTACGGGTTTGCCCGATGAGGTTCTTCGAAGAAAAATTCAAACGGCAGAGATTTGAATTCTGTTCTATACAAACAATTCCCATCTCTGCCGTTCTGAGGTTTGGCCCTGCCATTGGCGTTGCAGACCGGCAATCTTGCCTTCAACGGGCCGGCTGAACCCGGCTTAGTATCGATCACAGGAAGGACCGGAAGGCGGAGAGTGCCGAGCCTGGCGAGCGCCGATTTCTCTGCGAACGTCCGGGGCCCGTACTTGCACTTCTCGCAATTTGTATCCCAGCCCTGTGAGAAGCTCCAGAATACGGCCTGCAGCCCTATCGAGTTTTTCATGCACATATTCCAATATTTCCGTCATCGTTTTGCCTCCTTATTCATAGTACAAAGAAGATAACCATCGGGATTGGGCTGTGCATGCCCAGAGCCTATTTTCCCTGTCCTGCATGAGAGTACACAGTCTGTCTTGGAAAAGCCAAAAAAGCGGGGCACACTGGAGAAAATAGACACGGTCAGAAAATAGACAGGGTCAAAAAAAGAAGAAAGCCAGGAGCGGGGGGTTCCTGGCTTCCGGGGCGAATGATTTGGGGGTTAAAAAAATTCAATACTTTAAAGGAGGGAGGATCTTATGAATTGAAATTATCATATTTTTCCCTTTTGAAAATCAGGTACAGGATGTATTTTCCATCTACAGATACAGTATATATTGAAGGTGGGTTTATACTTATTTCTCTTTTCCTCCTGCGGAAAATTCCTTTGTCAAATGTGAGTGAAAATATGTTCGGTAAAACGTTCGGCTGTTTTTTGGCATCTATTTTCTTGATTGCAGCCGTTTCCGGATGCGCCGGCCTGCCGGGCAGGGGCGGCATTGCACCCCAGCCTCCCGTAACAGAAGCCAAACTGATGGAAGCAAACGTTGCGCTCGACGCGGCCAACGAGCAGTCGTCCGCCTTCTATGCCCAATTGGCTTCGGTGCTCCTGGGAATTAGGGAGTTCCAGGGGCGGCCCGGTTGGAGCGAGTTCGAGCAAATTCTGCTGGATTACCCCTCATTGCGGGACCCGGACAATGGGGCGGAGATAACGCCCGAGATAATATCCAGATTTTCCGGGTGGGGCCTCAAGTGGAAGACCTCGTGGGAGAACACCCTGGAGGGCTACCAACACCTTGTGGACAAGTGCATTATACTGGAGGCAAAAAGGCTGGCTGTCCGGGAAAAGCTCCTTGCGGTTCAGGCCAAATATCTGGGTGCGGTAATGGCGGAAGTGTCCGCGGGCCGCGAAAAAGAGGGGAGGGAAATCTTCGCGGTAGTCGAGGCGCTTGATAAAACGAACGCGGAGCTTGATTCCTACCAGACGAATGATTTGGGGCTGTATGCGACCGGGACCGCGCGGTAGCCGTCTATCCCAGGTCTCTTGCGCCCACCAGGGACTTAAACGCATCGAGCTTTCGGGAACGGCTCAGTTTCCTCATCTCATCGGCAATTCGCGACTGCCGCTCGGGTGCATAAACGCCGCTTGTAACGCTGTTGAATTTTTCCCTCAGTTCATCCCAGCTCAGGGGATTTTCCGGGTCCCCTTTCGGATAGGGTACAAACGTTTGATATGATCCCCCGCCTCTGGTCCTGATCTCGACCGTCGAAGGCCACTGTCTGGGGTAAAGCCGCTCGAGTTCCGGATCTTTTTTGATCCTGACCTTCTTCATTACCTCGGCGACCGCTGCCGATTTTATTATCTCATCGGTGTACTGATCCGGCAGTGCGTTTCCATAAAGCACCGCGACCGCCGCTCCGAATGGCATACTGAATTGGGCGTCCACTACGCTTTGAGGATTGTACTTCAGCTCGGCGGGCTCAACGATTATCGGATAGGCTACCTCGAGCAGGCCTATGATAATTTCGCTGACGTCTCCGGGGCGCAGCCCGTTCTCTTGCATTATTTTGCGAATTCCATCTATCGGTCCGTGCTTGTAGCGGCATGCCGAATAGGGTTTGACGCTCGTCCTGGCGGCGTAGAAAACTTCTCCGATGTTGTCCAGCACTTCATTGGCATTCGTGTCGTACGAGTAGCTATTGAGAAATCCTGATTTCCCCTCGATAATCGTGGATGGGCCTCTATAGCCTTCTCGAGCGAGCATTGCGGCGATAATGCCGCTGTGGGCCGCCCAGCCCGGGTGCATTCTCTTTGTCCAGGCCCCCTGTGCAAGAAATTCCATGCAGCCCGCGGCCTGGCTGCCTGCAATACCAAGAGCGCTGGTCATCTGTTCGGCGTTTAGACCGAGGATCTTACCCGCTGCCGCGGCGGCGCCGAAAGTACCGCACGTTCCGGTGGGATGGAAGCCGCGAGCGTAGTGCCTGGCCGGATTGATTGCCTTGCCCAGGCGGCACATAACCTCATAGCCGACTACCACCGCCAAAAGAAAATCTTTGCCATCGCCTCCGGTCATATCGCCGGCGGCAAGTACTGCCGGAATTACTGCGGCTCCGGGGTGTGCTGAGGCTTCATTGCACAAATCGTCAAAATCGAGTGCGTGCGCGAATGCGCCGTTTAACAGAGCCGCGTATTCAGGGGCAACCCTTTGGCGGCCGGCTATAACCGTTCCATTTCCCGGCCGCTCCAACGCTTTCATAAACTTGAGCATGGTCCGGCTCGATTCGGCTGCCGTTCCTCCGGCGGCCACCCCTATGGTATCGAACGCCAGCATCACAGTGCTCTCGATCACTTCCTCCGGGATGTCGCCGTATGAAAGCTCGGCGCAAAAGCCCGCCAACTGCCTTGTAACACCCGTTTGCCCTACCCTCGGAGTCATTGCCCTTCCTGTTGCCGCTCGATGTACTCCAGCCCCTTGCCGAGGCGCTCGAGCACGGCCTGTTTTCCCAGAACGTCTATTATTTCGAAAAGGCCCGGGCTTATCGTGCCGCCCGTCAGGGCCACCCGGACCGGCTGCGCCAACTTGCCCAGTTTTATTCCCAGGTCCGCTGCAATCTTTCTGAAAACGGGTTCGAGACTCTTTTCGTCAAAGACTTCCAGCTCGGACAATTCGCGGATAAGCCGGACAAAAGCCTCGCGTATCTCGAGGCTCAGGAATTTTCCCGCGGCATCCGGATCCAACTCGATTTCATCCACCATGTAGAACCGTGCGGCATCGGCCATTTCGACCAGCGTGCGCGAGCGGGCCTGAAGTGTGCGAATTACCCCGGCCATGTAGGCGTCGGGCTTATCGGCGTAATTTAGCCTGGCGAGAAAGGGCCTCAACAGCTCGACGAGTTCTTCGGGGCGTTTTTCCTTTATGTAGTGGGCGTTCAGCCAAAACAACTTCTCCATCGTGAAGATGCTTGGAGACTTCCCTATGTTTTCGATGGTGAACTTTTCTATCAGTTCGGACCGGGAGAAAATCTCCTGATCGCCGTGGGACCACCCCAGCCGCACGAGACAGTTCAGCAGGGCTTCCGGGAGAAATCCCATGCTTTTGTACTCCACCACCGAGGTCGCTCCATGGCGCTTTGACAGAGGTGAGCGGTCCTCGCCATGGATCATCGGCAAGTGGCCGAATTCGGGCAGCTTGGCGCCCAGCGCCCTGTAGATCAGAATTTGCCGAGGCGTGTTATTCACATGATCGTCGCCACGGATAACATGCGTAATGTTCATTGTGATATCGTCCACAACGACGGCGAAGTTATATGTTGGAATGCCGTCGCTTTTTACTATCACAAGGTCGTCCAGTTCGGAGTTATCAAACGATATGGGGCCCTTTATGATGTCTCGAAGAACAGTGGAGCCCTCAGGGGTCCTGAACCGGAGCACCCTGTTGGGGCCTGCGCCGAGTCCTTTTGTACGGCAGGTCCCGTCGTATTTTGGCTTGCGCCCCTCTGCCATTGCCGCGCTTCGCCGCTTCTCAAGCTCTTCGGGGGTGCATTCGCACCAATATGCGTGACCGGAATCGATAAGTCTTCGTGCATGGTCGCCATAGACACCCAGCCTGTCGGTTTGAAAATACGGGCCTTCGTCCCAATTCAGATCGAGCCACTCCATTGCCTCGAGAATGGCTTTCACCGACTCCTCTGTGGATCGTTCCACGTCGGTGTCTTCGATTCTGAGTATGAATTTGCCGCCACGGTTGCGTGCAAAGAGCCAGTTGAACAGGGCGGTCCGCGCCCCCCCGATGTGCAGGTATCCTGTCGGGCTGGGGGCAAATCGGGTTATTACAGGTTCCATCTTTGCGATACTCCTGTAGGCGGGCGCCAAGCCCGTCTGTGTGTATGATGTCCCCCTTCGGGGGATGAATTCCTCAAAAAAGCGGGCACTTTCAATAACATAATATCCCTGTAAACTCAACTGGTGTATACCTGGGAACTTAAGACTAAGATCGACTATACTCCCGGTGGACAAAAACACCAGAAAAGTTAAAATCGAGGCTTGCCCATTTTGCAAGGCTCTGGCACTATCCGGCATTGTACGAAAAGGCGGGGGCCTTTTTCCTGGAATAATTTGCGCGGTTTAATTTTTTCGTATAATTTCGTCGAAAAATTGGTAGAGAGGTATGTCCATGAACAGACCAATCCGGTTTTTTGCTCTGGCTCTTATAGCGCTGTTCCTGATCGCCTGTCACAGGGGGCAAGGGGGAAATATCCATCTAGCGGGGGATGTCTACACGCCACAGCCGGATGTCTTTTCGCCCTACAAAGTGAAGGTGTCGGACGTATTCAACGATACGCACCAGGTCTACGACGTGGACGTTATCGGGCTTATGTGGAACGGGCTCGAGGATTCGCTGAAAAAGCGGGGAATGCTCCTGGTGCAGCCGCAGGCCGGGGTTGAGCCCTACGTCATGGAAGCACACATAGTGAGTTTCAAGAGGGGGGAAATAGCCGCCTGCTGGCTTCCCTATGTCGGGGACACTGTCCTGGTGGCCAGAGTCGACCTCAAGCAGGGTGGCAAGGTGTTGGCCACACTCGAGTCGAAACACAAGACCACCCTTGGCAAAGGCACAATGTCGCTAAACGCCGCGAAAACGGTGTTCGACCAGGTGTCGGAAGACATAGTCAATCAGGCGGTCAAAAAGTTCTAACGTGGGAACCATGGGCATGAGCGCTGACTAATCTGCAGACCCGCCGGTATTGCCTCCCTGCCTTGGAAATTTAAGACCCCTGCGCCGGCGGCGGCGGGCCGAAGAGGCATAGTGATTTTAATCTCCGGGCTCCGCCAGGCGGAACGGCTTGGGTGGGGCGCATGTCCCCCCTCCCTGACGCTTCTTCCGATTAGTATTTTAATTGCGGGATTTTGGGCACACTGCCTCTTGTTGCCGTTGCTTGAACCCCTCTTTTCGCGTCGTTGCCTTTCGCCTGTAAACCTGTGAACATGCCGTCTTGCCTGAAATTTATTGACAGCCAGGCGATTATATTTATACTTGAGTGCTTATTCCTGCGGAAAGGTGAAATTTATGCGCATTCGCATTGATGAAATACCGGATTCGGGGCGCATTCTAAGATTTCACTGGGAACAAGACAGGCTGAGGCAGTTCGTTCCGCGCGACGATCCCTTCAACCTCGACCTGCTCCGCCCGGTGAACGTTGTGCTGAGCCTGGACAAACATCCGGACCACCTGCGAATTACCGGAAAGATCGAAGGACATCTAAAGGTTGGTTGTCATCGCTGCCTCAAGCTGTTTCCATTTTTGCTGAACGAAGCGGTCGACATCTACCTGGTGGAGAATGAGCGGATGCCTAAGGAGGGTGAGAAGGAACTCGAACCCGATGAAATCGTCTGTGAATTCTTCGATGGAGAGGTGATCGAGGTGGATCAACTCGTGGCCGAGCAAATCTTTCTGGCGCTGCCGGTGAAGGTGCTTTGCAGCGAGGATTGCAAGGGCATCTGCCCGGGATGCGGGGCCAACCTCAATGAAGAGGCATGCCGATGCAGGGCGGACCGCGGACAGTCTCCTTTTGAAAAGCTCAAATCCATAAAACAGGGGCTTCCCAAATCGATTGAATAGTTTTCCCCGGTAAGCGGGCAACGCCCGCCTTTGCGGGCAGATTCGAGATAAGGAGTTCAAAGATGGGTGTACCGAAGAGAAAAACGTCCAAAGCCCGGCGTGACAAGCGGCGCGCCAACCATACCGTTGCCGTTCCTGCCCTGGGCCGCTGCTCTCAGTGCAATGAGATGCACCTGGCGCACCGTGCTTGCCCTAACTGCGGGTACTACAAGGGCCGCCTGGTCCTGGAACTCGAAGAAGAATAGAGGCGCGGCCGAGGGCGTTAAGCGAGTCTGTAATATGAGATTGCAATAGATGCCATGGGAGGGGACCATGCTCCCGGCCCGTGGTGGAAGGAGCGCTTCCGGCGTTGCGGCGGACCTGGTGCTGATCGGAAGCGGGGGGATCGGGCGCTCTGCCTCATCCGGAAGTACTGCATGCTCCCATTGGAGGAATTCGACCCGGTTGCCATTCGAAAAAAACGTGATGCGTCGTTGACCGTGGCGATGCGTATGCGGGCCGAAAACGAAGTCGACGCCGTGGCCGAAAAAAATGGGGATTTGTGCACCTGAATTGAATGGTTTCGCAGTAGGCCCATGGCGCCAGCCCCTCAATTTTGAACTGAACATTGGCTAAACTCCTTTTTTTGTGCTAAGGGAAACTGCCTATGAAGCTGCTGCTTCGCCTCGGCCACGTATCGAGTGTGGCACTCTGAAGCTGGCCGGCGAAGCCGACAGGTTGTTTTTGATCGAAGGATTCAATGTGGATTATTTTTTGACTAAAGAACAGAAGAGGATACAGGCGCTTGCCGCTCGGATCGCCAGGGAAAAGGTCCGCCCGGTCAGAGCGGAGCTTGACGAAACCGAGGCATTCCCCTGGGAGATCATGAAGGCCCTGGCGGATGCGGACCTTTTCGGCCTGTACATCCCTAAAGAATACGGCGGGATGGGTGGGGGAATATTCGACAACTGCCTTGTCGTCGAAAAGCTCGCGGAAGCCTGTGTGGGTGTCGCCACCTCTTTTGCCGCCAGCGGCCTTGGCGCATATCCAATCCTGCTACACGGCAGCGAGGACCTCAAGCATAAATATCTGCCCCTGATCGCCAGCGGTAAGAAGCTCGCGGCCTTCGGCCTTACTGAACCCGGGGCCGGAAGCGATGTCTCGGGAATTCAGACCACGGCTGTAAAAGACGGAGACCATTACGTCATCGATGGGACCAAACAGTGGATCACCAACGGGGGCGAGGCGGAGATCTATTCAGTTCTGGCCATAACAGACCGTGCCAAGGGCCCGCGGGGCGCCAGCTTTTTCGTCCTCGAAAAGGGAGACCCCGGATTTTCCTTCGGAAAGAAGGAACAAAAACTTGGGATTCGTGCATCCACCACTCGCGAGCTTGTTTTCCGTGATTGCCGCATTCCAAAGGAAAGGCTGATCGCCCGTGAGGGAATGGGCTTCGTCATCGCCATGAAGACCTTCGATAAATCCAGGCCGGGCATAGGCGCGCTGGGGGTAGGTCTTGCCCAGGGGGCGCTCGACGTTGCGGTAGAATATGCAAGAAAGAGGGTGCAGTTCGAAAAGCCGATCATAAACCTCCAGGCTATTCAGCACAAACTCGCGGACATGGCCATAAAGACCGAGGCGGCGCGTGCTCTGGTCTACAGCGTTGCCCGCTACATGGATACCGAACCCAACGATGCGAGCAAATTCGCCGCAATGGCTAAGGTGTTCCCCGGGGACGTCGCGATGGATGTGGCCGCAAAGGCCGTGCAGGTTTTTGGCGGCTACGGATTCATGCAGGATTATCCGGTCGAAAAGATGATGCGGGATGCGAAAATTCTCCAGATTTACGAAGGCACCAACGAAATCCAGAGAAACATTATCGGCCAGGAACTGAACAAGGAATACGGCAGAATGCAGGACAGTTTCTTCTAACCTGCTCATTTTGCAAGTTTTCCGGATCTGCCGGGAACCTTACGCCCCCTTGCGCGTCTCCCCGATATGGGATCAAGGGGGATTTTTAATAGACCTGTACCAGAGAGCTTCGGCTCACGGTCGTATGAATCGAACGGGGTGACCCGCGGTGTCGTTGCGGATCGATTCGAGTTCATGCCGGCCTTCGATGAGCGGATAAAGAGCGAGCGGAGAAAAGAGCAAAATGATTTACTCTTTTCCATTCGCATTTCTAATACGAAGTTGCGTTCAAGAATGTATCAAAGGACGCTTTTTAAAAACGTGGGGGATGGGGGGACATAAGCTCCCCACATCCCCTAGTATGGCGCATTGGCGGCGGCCTTTGGCCGGCGCCGAGCGCTCGGCCCCGCGCGCTTTCGCGCGTGGCCGACATCTTGGGGGGGGCGGGGGAATCATTCCCCCGCGTTCTTAGAAATATCTTGAACGCAAATTGGTATAAGTGGGGGAAGAGATTGAGCGAAAGACGCGTTATCGTGGTAACTGGGGCCAGCCGGGGGATTGGCCGGGCAATTGCCGTGGAGATGGCCGGTCCGCAAACCGATATAATCGTCAATTACAACTCGAGTCCGGAGGGCGCCAGGCAGACTGCGACCCTTGTCGAGGGCAGGGGCGGGACGCCGGATCTCATTCAGTTCAGTGTGGCCGACCCTGAAGCGGTCAAGGCTGCATTCAAGCAAATCATCGGTACGCACGGCCGGGTCGACGTACTTGTAAACAACGCTGGAATAGCAAAGGACAACCTTCTCGTCATGATGAAGCCCAACGAATGGGACGACGTCATGAATACCAATCTCAAAGGCGCTTTCCTTTGCTCTCAGGCAGTGATAAAATCCATGATGCGCCAGCGCTGCGGGCGTATTGTAAATGTCACCTCGGTCGTTGGCGTGATCGGAAATGCCGGACAGTGCAATTATTCTGCCGCCAAGGCTGGCATCATAGGCTTTACGAGGTCACTTGCCAGGGAAATTATCTCCAGAAACATAACGGTAAACGCGGTTGCACCCGGCTTCATTGAGACTGACATGACGCTGGCCATTCCTCAAAAGTCGCGTGAGGCTTTGCTGGAGCAAATCCCGGCGGCCAGATACGGGACTGGGGAGGAAGTTGCGGCGGCTGTTGCTTTTCTTGCATCGGATGCGGCCGCATATATCACCGGCCAGGTTATACACGTTAATGGCGGCATGTTCATGGGGTAGGCAGCCCTGTTGCCGTATTACAAAATCTCCAGCTTTGTGGGGGGCGAGAAATAGGATGGGATCAGAGAGCAATCGGCACCGTGTTGTTGTTACCGGAATCGGGCTGGTTTCCCCTGTTGGAATTGGCATTGAAGAGAACTGGTCCAATTTGATGGCCGGGAAGTCAGGAATCGGCCCGATTACCCGCTTCGATTCTTCGGCTTTCTCGACCCAAATCGCTGGAGAGGTCAAGAATTTTCATCCGGAGGAATTCATCAGCAAAAAAGAACTCCGGAAAATGGACCCTTTCCTCCAGTTCGCACTCGGGGCCGCCCGCCTTGCCATGGAAGACGCCAAACTCAAGATTGCGCCTGAGGTCTCGTCTCGAGCCGGCGTTGTGATGGGCTGCGGTCTTGGCGGCCTGCTCACCATCGAGGAATCTCACAAGCTTATGCTGGAACTGGGTCCGAAAAAAGTGAGCCCCTTCTTCATCCCGATGATCATAAGCAATATGGCCCCGGGGCTTATCTCGATGTACCATGGGGCCAAAGGTCCCAACCTCTCCCTGCAGACCGCGTGTGCCGCCGGGACTCACGCCATAGGTCAAGCCTATCATCTCATTCGGGACGGCTTTTGCGAAGTGATGATCACAGGCGGTGTCGAGTCCACCGTAACTACCCTGGCAATAGCCGGATTTAACGCAATGCGGGCGCTTTCCACCCGCAACGACGACCCTGAGCACGCTTCCAGGCCTTTTGACAAGGAAAGAGACGGTTTCATTCTCAGTGAGGGGTCCGGCATACTGATTATCGAAAATCTAAATTTCGCGCGTGCCCGCGGCGCGCATATCTACGCCGAATTAATCGGGTTCGGCGCCTCCGGGGACGCCTTCCACATGGCCGCTCCTGCCCCCGACGGCGAAGGAGCCGCACGCTGCATGCAAATGGCTATAGACGACGCGCGAATACAGCCCTCCGAGGTGCACTACGTCAACGCTCACGGGACTTCGACCGATCTCAACGACAAATATGAAACCCACGCTATAAAGACTGTTTTCGGTGATCACGCCTATAAAATGGCGGTCAGTTCAACGAAGTCGATGACCGGGCACCTCCTGGGCGCAGCGGGCGGGGTGGAAGCCGCCTACACGGTCCTGAGCCTTTATAACCAGATGATGCCCCCGACCATAAATTACGAGTTTCCGGATCCGGACTGCGATCTGGACTATGTCCCCAACGTGGCCCGCAAGGCACAAATCGAGGTGGCGATTTCCAACTCGTTCGGCTTCGGGGGAACCAATGGAACTCTCATCTTCAGAAGGTGGACCGGGGAATAGCCCCCCCCGGTGGCGGTTCGCAGTCGCCGGCTGCCTTCATTCAGGCCCCAGCGCCTCCAAGACCCCTTTCACACCGGTTCCAAGCTCGGCTTGGAAATCGTCTATCATCTTGCGTGTGATGCTCAGTTTTTTGAGGATGGGGTCAGCTTCCGGATCTATTCCCTTGTCCGGCAGCTTCGCGTTTCTTTCCTCAAATGAGACCGCCATGAGGTCCGCAAGGTATACCAGAGAAGTAATTTCCCAATAATGTCCGGCTTTTTCGGGATGATGGTGATGCTCGATCGCAGCGCTTATGTCGGGAGGGAATTTCCAGTTTCGGGCTATAATGCCGCCCAATTCCTGGTGGTCGATCCCGAGTGCCTGCCGTTCGGCGCTTACGGCGTCGCACTCGCTCCATAGTTTGCGAAGGTGGGACTGTCGGTAAATTCTGAAATAGACGCTGAGTACGGTGTTGCCTATGTCGTGTAACAGCGCCGCCGTGTAGAGCGTCAGGATCCCACCGTGGTTGAGCCGGCGCGAAACTATTTCCGACATAAGCGCCGTGGTTACCGAATGTTCCCAAAGTTGCCGATCTTCCCTGGAGCTTCTGCTGCCGAAGTAACGCGAGGCGCAGGCCGTTATTACCACCTGGATGAGGCGCTTGTTGCCGAGCAGAAGTATTGCATCCTTGAGGGTGCGGATGCCGTATTGCCGGCCGTAATAGACCGAGTTGCCGAGTTTGAGGATTTTCGCCGTGATCGCCTGGTCGTATTTTATGAGGTCCTCGATTTCTTTCACCGGGGCCATCGTTTTAATAAGATACGAGACTTTCCAGGCTATGTCGGGAAATGGGGGCAGTTTCTCCGCGGCCGCGACGATGTCCTTGACCAGCAATTCGTAGTGGAGAGCATCGATTTCGTGTTCACTCAGCTCCCTGATCATGTTCGAACCCTTATGCAGTCTGGTTTTGGAAGTGCTGTCCCATCATTTTGCTGATGGGAGGGAATTTATTGGACGCCGGGTTTGTATCCCGTTTTCTATCTGGGATACTACCTCTCCACGACTTAAATCGGATAAGGGAAGTAAAAACTTTAGTTGATTTTTGATCTTTTTTCGAAAAAAAAGCTCTAGCGGAAAAAACGTTTCACGGCGCGGTTGACCGCGTACTCGAAACTCATTGACACCAGGGATATCAGGACTATTACCGCCGAGGCCGAAACCAGGAAAACCGCAAATGAACAGGGGCGGAGCATTTCACCGGCAAAAATCACGTATGGCTGGTGAAAAAGATAGATGCTGTAGGAGTAAACACCGGCCAGGGCAAAAGCTCTGCCAAGCCAGGGCATCCTGTCCAAATGGTAGGCCGCATGAATCAATATCACCGACAGACCCATTGCTGTGAAACCGTCGGAGAGGTTAAACAGAAAATTGGGCTGATAGGTTAAAAACCCAAGAACGTATGTGATGACTCCGAGAAAAAAACCCTTCCAGGAAAGCAGCAGTCGAAAAGTCGCGTCGGGTGCTTCCGTCATTAGCTTTCCCAGTGCCATTCCGGCCGCAAACTCCCAGAGCCTGCATACAAAAAAAGCCCCCATCATGTAATTTCCGTCCGCCCCTATGATCTGCATGAGGTACCTGGCGCTCGAAGTCAACACGATGCAGAACATCAGGTACCTTACCCATCCCAGCCGCTGCATAAGCTTGAAAAGGAGCGGAAAAGCGATGTAGAATTCGATCAGCATTCCCAAAAACCACCAGGCGGGGACCAGGTAGAAAAACATCTCGTCAACCGGGTAGACCCTGTCGCCGAAAAAGCTCAACAGGAACCGGTAATCGATCTTATCGTGGAGTACGGCGAAAGGAGAGATCAGCAAGATGAGGTGGGCCAGCCAGTAGACCGGAAAAAGCCTCGTAAGACGCCTCTTGTACCAGTTTGCCCAGGAAATCTCAAAGCCGCCGCTTTTTACGAGCGAGTAGGTGAGGCCGAATCCGCTGAAGAGGAGGAAAACCCCGACCCCTTGAGACCCTCGCAGCAAAATTGCGGCAACGATTGCCTTGGCGGCGCAGAGGAGTTTTCCGGGGAGCGAGCCTTGGGCACACTGTTCAACGAAGCTGGAAAGAGAATTTATCGTTAATGGCGAGGGAAAACGTCCGTTATTGTAGGACAGGATACAGTGGAAAAAAGCGATCCATAGGACAGCCAATCCTCTGACGCTGTCCAGCCATTCGAAGCGCCCGGCCGGTGAGTACGCTGAATTGTGTTGCATTCAAGTCCTTGAGCTAACTAAAAACTCAAAACTCAAGAAAGTCCCGCCTCTAACATCA
The DNA here is from genome assembly GCA_050008735.1 of Syntrophobacteraceae bacterium. GTDB lineage: Bacteria > Desulfobacterota > Syntrophobacteria > Syntrophobacterales > Syntrophobacteraceae > SbD1. Next base: position 37,739 of record JBEKMB010000056.1, on the reverse strand, counting down.
ATTTGCCCAGCACTTTCTCGGCCGCGAAATATTCCCGTGCTATTTCGAGCGCCGCGCGGCAGCTTCCTTCGTAATCGCTTTCAATCGTGTCGACAGCTGCGAGAATTTCATCCATCGTCAGAAACCCGAAAAGGCCTTTGCCTGTTGGCAAAAATTTGCTGAATCCTGTCTCCTGGGTTATGACGGGGCGGCCGGCGGCAAGGAAAGAGGCGCTCCGGTCGCTGAACCAGCCGGTCCTTGGGCGTACCACCTGCTCCTTTGTGACCGTAAACTCTCCCCTCGACCCCTGGATATATTCCCGGTACTGGTCGACATCTCGGGAAATCGGCAAAGAGGGCGTAACTCCCCATCCATTTTCAACAAGATACCGCCGGGTCTTATCGTCCACCTCCGTTGCAAGCTCAAAACCAACGGGTCTGCGCTGAGGCAGGTCAATGAACCTGGTGAACTCGCGGTCCTTTGTCCAGTAGTATGTCTCGCCGCGGAATGTGAGGTCCTTGCCCTTGTTTTTCCAGGTCGTTACGGTCCTGAAGACGGAATCCTTCGCGGGCGGAAAAGGGTTTTGCCAGAGATCCATGACTACCGGCTGCCTCGTCGGGCGCCAACACACAAAATCGATCGGCAGATCGCAGTCGGGCTGTCCCAGGTTCTCTCCGAAAGAAAAGTGTGTATCGTGTGCGGCCAGGGCGTTCAAAGTCTTTGCATCCCCTTCCAACACTTTTACCTGGACGTGGAAAGGGTCAGATTCTACGAACACCCTCCTGGGGATGGCCATATGCTCTTCGCGAAGCTCCTGGGATGCGGTCACGTTGAGGAAGGCGTCAGCCTCTCTGTAGAGCCGCGTCAGATCATCCTCGCTCATCCCGTAGCTCTTTCCGCCCTCGTAGCGGCCTCGAAAAACCCATTTTCCCGAAAATCCGTATCGTTCGAGGACCGGGGCAACCATCTCCACGTTCGGGGTCGCTTCAGGCGTCAACTCAAAGTCGTTCACGTCAAAGACCCATCGGCTGGAGTCCTCAACGTAGTAAACATCCCACCCCAGCCGCCGAAGTCCGATCAGGTAATGCAGAAACTGGTAGGTTACCCCTGCGAGGGGGTACCAAAATATAATCCCGAATACTATGAGCTTGCCTTTGCTATTTTCCCCGTTTGCCATCTCGGTTCCTTCAAATAGTGTCCATCCGGAAACATCCCACTTACCCTGAGGGTCGAGCTGAATCGGGGGGGCAGGGGGTCCCAATGAGCCTGCATCCAATTCCCCCCTCTCACCGCGGCCCTGCCGCCTGCTCGTGTCAGCTCGAGTAAACGTCGTCTATCAGCTTTTCAAGCACTTTTTCACAGTCGAAATATTGTCTGGCCAAATCAAGGGCCGCCCCGGCATGCTTTTCATAGTTTCTTTCGACCTCGATAATGCCAAGTGCGGCCTCCTCCGCTGAGCTGTAGGGGATAATCCCTTCTCCTGACGCAATGTATGGGGTAAATCCGGTGTCCTGAACCACAACGGGCCTTCCCGACGCCAGATAGCAGGCCGAACGGCAACTGAACCATCCCGTGCGCAACGCAACATAAACGTGCTTGGCAGGCGAGATTTCACCACGCGAAGACGCGATGAACTCCTGGTACATTGCAGGACTCAGGGTCGCCCCGGGACCGTCGGCGACCTGCCATCCGGCTTGCGACAGCCTTGCCAGCGGGGCGCTTACGCCTCCGACGGCCACCTTCAGAGGCATATCGACTGAGGCGGGAAGATTGAGCAATTTTTCGAATTCGACCCCCTTGCTGCCGTACTCCACGCCCCGGTAGATTAGCTTTCCCTTGAAGGCGTTCCAGGTCATGACCGTTGTCCATGGACCAGTCGGCTTGACGTGGGCCAGATGTTCCCAATGTTCGATGGAGATCGGCGTCCGGGTGGTTTTCCAATGGTAGTTGAGTTTGGGGACCAGGCAATCAGGCCCGTGGATGTTTTCGGCGTACGTAAAATGCCGGTCGTGGGCCTCGACACTCGAACACCACCGGTCTATGTTTTCAGACCAGGAAAGCCGCTCGCTAAGCATGATCTGGTTGTAACCGGGATCTGTGTCGAGAAAGATCTTGAGACACCCGCCGGGAAGGTTTTCCGGGATCATGCATGAGCCGCTTACGTTCAGGAAAAGGTCGGCGGAGGCGGCCACTTCATCGAACTTCTGCCGGTCCATCCCAAAACTCGTGTCGTGCAGATGAAGGTAGTGCCACCTGTCACGCAAGCCGGGCGCGTACTTTTCCACAAAGTCACGGATATATTCGACCGAGTATTTCGGGTCTTGCGTATAAGTCCTCTGTACCGGGTGGGAGGGCCAGCTCCATGTGTCCTCATGATAATAGACGTCATGACCCATCTTCAGAAAGCCTATCGGGTACTGGAGATAGTCCCAGCCCACGCCGCCGATCGGATACAACCCGATCAGCCCGGTTACTATTATGCGGAGTTTCGAATTTCTCATGCTCTGCTTTGATCCCGTCTGTAAAACGTCTTCCACGACTTGGCGATCTGTGTTTCTCCCCTCCGTCGGGATTTGTCAAGGGCAAACAGGCTCGGGCAAATAGGTTGACTATACTTCCACAACTATTTGAGTTTCTTCTCGCCCGTTAGCTCACGCAGGATTCACTCGCCTGTCTCGCCGACTAATTCACAGCAATTTCAAATATATAAAGTAAGAAAGGTGAGGTTATGTTTCAGCCACGTTTCTTTTGCGACGGTCTTTTTCTGGTCACTCAAGCGCGGGTTAAAAGATAGTATTTCTCAAGCTTGAAAAGAGCGGGGGAATGATTCCCCCCGCACCCCCCAGGATAAGGATCAACTGCAACCCCACATGCACATCCCAGGATTGTGCGGGTTGTCGATTGGCCACGCGCGCAAGCGCGTGAGGCCGAGCGCTCGGTGCTTGCTGCGATTGCTCCGCCTTGCGGGGCGGCGCAGCTCCCCACGTTTTTAAAAAAGCTTTTCGGTATTATCTTGAACGCAACCTGGTATCACAGACATAACTCAACAGCACAGAGACAAAGGGCGTTGCGCCGGCACAAAAAGAAGGTGGACGGCATCGCTTCCGGCCCAATGTGTCTATCTACTGCTGTCGACCCCGGAAATGGAATGTAGCCCCAGGCGATGACTTACGATTCATTTTCAGACGCGTTCGAGAAGGAGACGAGGGATCTTGTTGCCGAATGCCACGCCGGCAAAACAGGCAACGTCTTTCATCGTGACACTGAGGCCCGGCGGGCGCTCGATCTTCTGGATCGCAGGCAATCCGTCCTTATCCTGGGGCAAGCGGGTGTTGGGAAAACATCGGTAATACACCGTATAGCATGTATCATGTATAACCGGGGGGAAGGCAACCTGCGGGTGCTGTCCACCACAGTCCCTCTCGCTGGAACTCGCTACCTTGGTGAATGGGAAACAAAGCTTTCGACCATAGTAGAGTCCGCAATCAATACCGGCACAGCACTCTGCATTAGCGATATCTGGAATCTCCCCTTCGCCGGGAAGAGTTCGAATGTTCCGAAGTCCTTTTGGGACGCGATTCGCCCTGTTGTTGAGGAAGGACGGCTATGCCTGCTTGGAGAGGTTACGCCTGAGACGCTCCGCAGGATGCATGAGGTCGAGGGGTTCAGCTCCCTGTTTCAGATCGTTTCCCTGGCTCCTCTCCCGGATAGCCAGGTCGACGATATCCTTAAGATTGTCGCCTCGGATGCCGGCTTTGCAATCGATGGGGCGGCCCGTCAAACCCTCATATCGCTCACATCCCGTTTTCTTTCCGGTCGAGCTCAGCCCGGTCCTGCGCTGAATCTGCTTAAACAGACCATACATTATCATGGCGAGAAATGTGCCATCGGTCAGCCGGAGCCCGTTACTCCGGGCTTCATCGAAAAAGTCTTTTCGATCTACACCGGCCTCCCGAAACTGGTTGTTTCGCGCCAAACCGTCATGCCGGTCCGCGATATCCGCGGTTGGTTTCACGACCACATCGTGGGCCAGACCGACGCGGTAGAAGCAGTGACTGAAGCCATCGCTTTGTTTAAGGCCGAATTACACGATCCGCATAAACCCATTGGCACTTTTTTCTTCGTGGGTCCCACCGGGGTTGGCAAAACGGAAATGGCGCGAGCCCTTGCCGAGTTCTTCTTCGGGAGTCCGAACAGGCTGCTGCGCTTTGATCTATCCGAATTCAAAGACTATCACTCTTTCGAAATGCTGTTAGGCAGCCAGCAGCGTCCGGAACAACCCGCACGATTGATAGACCCCATCAGGGCACAGCCATTTCAGGTCATCTTGTTTGACGAAATCGAAAAGGCGCATCCAAACATTTCAGATCTGCTTCTGCAATTGCTGGACGAAGGGCGTCTATCGACCCCGAGCGGCGGTACGGTAAGTTTTCTGAGCACGATTATAATAGCCACCTCAAACGTCGGGGCCGAAGAGTCCTCCAGGAACCTTGGTTTCAATACGAATCCTGCACTTCAAGACCGGCACAAAGATTTCTTTCGGGCTTTGGAAAGAAACTTTCGCCCTGAGTTGTTGAATCGATTCCAGCACATGATTGTCTTCCGTTCACTGACCAGAGACCAGGTCCGTAAGATCGCCCTCCTGGAACTCAACCGGATTCTGGACCGTGAAGGTATAAAAGCCAGGGACCTTATCATCGACGTGGACGAAAAAGCGCTTGACCTGGCTATCTCCCATGGATTCGATCCACGCTATGGCGCGCGCGCCTTAAAGCGGGAGATACAAAAGTCTCTGGTGCTACCCTTGGCGATAACGATTATGGAGCGCAATATCGAGCCTGGTTCGATAATAAAGGTGTTCGAATCGGACGGACATGTGAAGGTCCACGTCCTTGAAGCGCCCGAAGGCCTTGCCCGGAACAAGGAAAAGGCATCGGTCCGGACCGGAGATGGCAAAAGACTGACGCGAACTGAACTCATGCGGATAGCCACGGAGACCTCCAAAGAAATAGAGCGTATAGCGGAAGATATGGGAGAAGAGAGGCTAAAGCGGGAACGGCGGCGATTGCTCGATCTGAGAAATATGCCGGAATTCTGGAGCAATTCGGAAAGAGCGATCCTCATAATAAGAGATCTCGACCTCAATACGTCCATGCTCGATCGAGTCGACAGGCTTCGATTTGAGGCGGAAGACATCGAGCGTTGCCTTGAACATACGGAAATACGTAGAGAAATTGAAAGCTTGTACGCCAGATCGGAGCATCTGCGGGAATCAATCAAAACGGCCTATCGCGAGTTATCGCTGATCGGCATCGACGGAATCTGGGACGCATTGGTTGAAATCCAGCCCGTTGGGGCGGCAAGCGGTATGGCGCGGGATTTTATCCTGGACATACTGCTGGATTGGGCAAAACACAGGCATATGGAGACTATGTGGTTCCGGGAGCCTCTTCGGGACAACGAACCTGCCATGATAGCGATCAAGGGCGATTATGCCTATGGGTATCTGGCGCTTGAGGCAGGCTTGCATAGAATTCGCACAAAGGAAGGCGACACCAGAACCAGCATCGCGGCAAGGATTGCGGTCGCGCCGTGGAAAGAACACAAGCAAACGCCGACCCTGCGCAGCCGCCATGCTTTGAAAACTATCGGGAAGCGAGGCGGCAAGATTCGTTCCCGGCTGGAATACGAGGGGGGGTTAGTGCTGCAAAACTCCCGAACTCTAACTGAGAATGGCGATCTGGCGATTCAGATCGCACATTCATGGTATCAGACTTCCACATCGCCGGACCATGTTGTGCGCCAGGTTGAATTGGAACCCGGCTTCAGACTGCACGACTATCTGAGCGGCATCAATACAGGCAAGAAACACGTCCTGACCCCAAAAGGGTTTCATGAACTTTTGTGCAAGCGACTGGAGGCTGCCAAAAGCCGCCAGACCTGATTTTTTCTATACCAACGGACGCACCCGATAGAAGCGAGGAGCGGGCTATTGGACGGACCGGCCGCTGTCGCCTGGCACCGGCCTCTTGAGGTCTTCGATAATCTTCCCGACTCCTTTGTCCGTTTCCAACAGATGGTGAGACGGCTTTGGATTAAACCAGTGGTGGCACACACTTACAACTCGAGGCCATCCGCCGAAGAATATCAGCCAGATAACGATCAACATGAAAATAGAAAAGCCCCAACCGGTACCTTTTCCCATCTATACCCCCTCTGGCCTAAAAAGATTGCTTTTCCCGGCCTTCGACCGCTGAAACGGCGGATTCGTCTTTTGGTTTATTGTGTAATCGCTTTCAACGCAGCAAATGATCGATCTCTTTGATATCGACGTATGCCCCACACGCCCTGCACGTACCGGAGCCTGAAAAGATGGCGCCATCTCCGTCATCCCATTCGAAGTCACGCCCTTCACAAAATGGACAGAATGGCATCTCTGAGGGATAGCGGTCCACACAACTCCACTTGTTCCTTTTGATATTGACAACGTCGGAAAGCTGGATAGGAGTATTGGGCGGAAGACTATGGTATTGCTCAAAGAGCTCGTCGATCGATCCATTGGCCTCCTGGGAGGTTGTCACGGTTGTATAGAGGCAGCGCAAGGCACGAACAATAGTCGCGGCAACTGTTCGTTGGACCGTTCGGGCCGCGCCGTCTCTTTCACCGGTCGATCGCCAGCCAACCTGGATGTCCTGTTGTTTATGGTATGCTGACAACAATGCACTCAGGGACTGAAGAGATTGCGTCTTGTAGATCGCCAGCCACGCGGCTCCGCTCACTCGTCTTGCAAAACCGGACGCACCAACGGACGACTGGACCAATCGATTGAACTCTTCGATATCATCATCTACGACATGGTGGCCAAGGTGGCAGTTTCTCCTCTTGGCGTCGGCAAGGTTGAACAGCGTCAGCAAGCCGGGAAGGAAGTTTGGGATGGCATCTCTGAATTGATCCAGCGGGTGCAAGATTGTTCACCTCGACACAGTTTTTCCTGACGCTTCATTATCTGGGGTAAATCCCTGGTTCTCGGCCTTGCGAAACCACCTCGCAGCCTCGGAGTGGTCCTTCCGGACTCCTAAACCATGCTCGTACATGTATCCCAGGTAGCATTGCGCCGAGGCGTCCCCGCGCCCGGCCGATGGCTTGAATTGTTCGTAAGCAGTTTTGTAGTCGCCTTTTTCGAAAGCTGACACACCCTCATTCAGACCGCAATAAGCGTTCGAGGCCAAAAGAATGGAAAATAAGGTCAGCAATATGAACATTTGACTGCATCGCGGGCAATTAATCATTTGTGGTATCCTGTTGCATTTCAAAATAAATGGCCTGTCTTTTCGATTATTTTGACATGAGACCGGTTCCTGAAGCTCCATCAAACTATTCGAGCAGGTCAGAAAGATGAGACTGTTCTCCACACCCATATCTCTATCGGTGTATTGGAAGACAATCTTGACTGTTCATTCAGATAAATCAGCTGTTTAAGGAACCCACTTATTGCGATGAAGGCTGGTGAGGGTCGGAGTGCTTGCAGCCCTTGGGATCGTCAACGCGGACAAAGCCGCCAAAATAATCTCTTGCGGGGAGCTATCGCTTGACGCCAGGGTGAAGCCGGTTCCCGGCTGCCTTCCAATGGCAATCGTCTTCCACAACTATTTTTAATACTACCAGCTGCGTAATATATTCAGGTGAGCCCTCAACTTCTTATACTGAGTTGCGTTCAAGATAGTATTTCTCAAGCTTGAAAAGAGCGGGGGAATGATTCCCGGCCTGTTGCCCAAACCAGATGAAGACATAAAGAGTCCGGTTTTGCCTGGAACGTCACCCCCGGCGGAAACGGGGTCCAGTGTCTTAAACCATAATTATCCAACAATTTCAAAGGACTGGATTTCCGGTTTGCGCCGGAATGACGGACCTCCTTTTAAGGATCAACTGCAACCCCACATGCACATCCCAGGATTGTGCGGGTTGTCGATTGGCCACACGCGCAAGCGCGTGAGGCCGAGCGCTCGGCGCTTGCTGCGATTGCCCCGCCTTGCGGGGCGCCGCAGCAGCGCCACACTGAGCCGCACAGCGGCGATGGGGGTGTGGGGGGCTGCAGCTCCCCACGTCTTTAAAAAAGCTTTTCGGTATTATCTTGAACGCAACCTGGTATTAAATATATTGCCGGTTGTGACCGAATAGAAGACAATGGCCGCGTTCGGCGCCGGGGAACGATTTGCTTGCCCGGTAAAACTTTCATACAAAAAAGGCTGAAGGAAGACACCTGATGCAAATTACCTGTCTTGGGGCCGCCCGCTGCGTGACCGGCTCCAACTTTCTCATCGATAACGGTCGAAAATACCTGGTTGACTGCGGCCTCTTTCAAGGTGGCCGTCAAATGGAATCGTTGAACCGCGCCCGCTGGGGCTTCAATCCCGCCGAAATCGAGGCCGTCTTTCTGACTCACGCCCACATTGACCATTCCGGCCGGATACCCAAACTGGTCAAAGACGGTTTTCGAGGCAGAATCTATGCCAGTGCCCCAACGGTCGAGCTTACCAAAATATTGCTCCTCGATTCGGCCCATATACAGGAAATGGAAGCCGAATGGCAGACGAAGAAAAACAAACGCCGGGGAGGACCGCTTGTCCAGCCGCTCTACCGCCTTGCAGACGCCGAGGCCTGTTTTGCCCTCTTCGAGCCGGTGGGGCGGGATGAAATGCTTCATATCGATTCGGGCTTGAACGTCCGGTTCCGCAACTCCGGACATATCCTCGGGGCCTCCTTGCTGGAAATATGGGACGGGCCTCCGGAAAGCAGTCCGAAAACCGTCTTTACCGGCGATCTGGGCCATAAGGGGCAGATGATGCTCGAAGACCCCGAGATCCTCACGGAGGCGGATACCCTTTTTATCGAGTCCACTTACGGCAACCGGAATCACAAATCGCTCGCGGAAAGCGAACGGGAACTGCAAAAAGCAATACAATACAGCTATGGTCACGGCGAAAAAGTCATCATCCCTGCTTTTGCGGTGGAGCGGACACAGGAGCTTCTTTTTATGCTCGGCAAATTCTTCCGGGAAAAGCTGGTCCCGTCGATGCCCGTCTATCTGGACAGCCCCCTTGCGATAGCCGCTACGACCATCTTCCGCAACATGAAACAGTTCTATGACCCCGAAATAAGGGCGGCGATGGACTCGGGTAACGATCTGTTCGATTTCGATCAACTTATCCTTACCCGCTCGGCGCTGGAGTCCATGGAGATAAACAATCATCCCGGTCCGGCCATCGTAATCGCGGGAAACGGAATGTGCACGGCGGGCAGGATCAGGCACCACCTGAAACACAATCTCTGGCGGCCGGGGTGTTCTCTGGTCATCGTGGGATTTCAGGCGGCGGGCAGCCTCGGCAGAAATATCGTCGAAGGTATAAAAATGGTGAAAATACTGGGCGAAAGGGTAATCGTCCGGGCAAAAGTCTTCACGATAGGGGGCTTATCGGCCCATGCGGACCGGAATACGCTGCTTGAGTGGATAAGTCATTTTAAAAATCCGAAAATGCGGGTCTACGTGATACATGGCGAACAGAGCGTTAGCGAAGAGTTTGCAAGCATCCTGGGACAAAAATTCGGGTTTGAGGCTCGGGTTCCGGCGATCGGCGACCGGATAACGGCCACGGCCTTCGAGCAGGCCGGGGTGAGCGCCGAGGTTGAGCCGGGAGGGCCGAGGTGGCGGGAATATATTTCACGGCTGGCGCAAAGGGCCGAGGCGCTTGGCGCCATCCTGGGAAATTCCGCCCTGGACCTTCCACCGCATGTTCTTCAGAGAATCGAGGATGAAATGATTTCGGCCCAGGCCCACCTGGATGAAGCGCTGCAAAGCGCCGGGGGGAAAGGCCTGACCTGACGGATTGTGAAGCGGAGGGCAGGGAGCGCCAGCGTGTACCATTCCGTAAAAGAAGTGATTCCCCGAGATGACTACACACTTTTTCTTGTCTTCGAAAACGGCGGGAATGGGGTTTTCAACATGAAACCAATTCTTGATTTCGGCGTATTTCAGCGAATCAAGGATTTGGATAAGTTCAAGCGTGTCCGAATTGCCTTCGATACAATTGAGTGGGATTGCGGAGTCGATCTCGATCCGGAATATATATACTATACGCAAAATGCAAGGAAGGATCAACGGCCGGAGTCAATTGACTCTGTGGATCACCGTAAACCTTGCGCCAGCCGCTCTCAAGAAAGAAGGGGCTGGGTTCGATACCTGCCGATTGCGGTCGGGATTCTTTGCCGCGCTGGGTGTCGTTAATTCGGTTAAGGCTCATAATTGCCGGGGAACTGGCATAGGACGGCAGGGTAAAACCCGTTACCGAGAGGCTGCCCCTCGGGTCAAAAACAACTCGCGACCCGCCGACTTGTATCTTGACTCTGGAGTTCACTCAGATCGAATCGACCACCTTTAAATCGTTGAAATACGTCCTGTAGACTCCAAGATCCCGCGAAAGAATACAGTCTGCGTGTACAAGGGCATGAGCCCCGATGACAAAATCCGCTAAGACATGGAGTCGCTTCGTAAGCATCGACGTACATTGCGGGCAAGGCACTTCAAAAACATGACCGCATCCTCCGCAAAAGAACTTGTTCTTAGCACTCTTTCTCGCATACTCCGCCCATCTCGAACCGGCCAGGAATAGCGACTTTTCATCGGAATAGACAATCTGCATCCCAGTGTCTGAAAGAAAAGACTTAAGTTCCTCTTGGGAGGGGAACTCGGCCGCAAGCTCGGCGAAAACGACCTCGCTAATGATGAGGTTTCCCTTTGATAAATGGCGGTCCAGAAGCATCTTGGATGACTCGCTAAAGGGCTCTCCCGGAATCAGGAGATCCAGAATGATGTTTGTGTCAACGGACGTTATCATGTCCGCGGGCCTCCCTTAGCAGGTCGTCGCTTCGTTGCCCCCTGAGATGTTTCAGTGTGCCCACCCATTTATCGAATGGAGATTTGGTGACAACTTTACTGATGACGAGCAGGTTGTCTTTTTCCTCAAAGCCCACATCCTCACCCGGACGGACACCAAGTTTTTCCCGGATCTTCTTTGGAAGGGTGATCTGTCCCTTTGAAGTTACCTTTGCCGTGATCATAATTCACCTCTCTGTAAGGAGCAGTTATACTTACAATGATAGTAAGGAATAAGCAACCCCTTGTCAACAACTATGAAGCTGGCGGGCTAAGCGTCCGCCGGACTGACAGACACCGCGATGCGGCCATGCCTGCCCCGCTCCCAAAATCACAACCGATCCACGTTTTATAAATAATATCAGCTACGTTATGTTTGATATGGCCTTTGACGTAACTGCGATGCCCCCTGATTGCCCCCAATGTGCCATGGCTGTTCAGCTCCGCTCGGATCGAAGCTTTGAGGTTTTTGCACCAGGAAATTCCGACCAGAAGCACCTTGCACCCTGATACCGTTGGTTAAAGTTTACCGTCCGGCGGGCATGGTCTTTTTGACGAGGGCCCTCTCGCCGTGGGCTCCCTACTTTGCTGCTATCGTATCCTATTCGCCTGAGCGCCATCCAACACGCTGGGGCGGTGGAACGAGACCATCAGCTGCGGGGATGGTGGTATGTCCTCATATCATCCTTGCTCAGGTTATATATCAAGCTGCCTCTGGTGGGTTCCATGAACTTGATTTCCTCTTCGAAAAGCTTGCTTCTTCAAGCTACGAGGAAAAAGGTGATTCTTGCTTCCCACTTCACGCTAAGTGGAAAATAAATCTGCAATTATCTGATGAATGTCCAGGCCCTTTTTCCTGAATCCCTCCTGACCGTAAACCATGTTCGCTTCCAGGACGAAATATTTCCCGGCGTACTCGCATATGTCCAGGCCGACTTCGTCGAAGCGGCATTTGAGGGCCACGTGCATTGCAAAATCGAGCGCGGCCGCCGGAATGTTTTCAAACGAGATAATTCCTCCCTGAGCAATGTTGTTTCTAAAATCGCCCTCCCTGTGAATACGCCAATATGCGTGAACCAGCCTTGCGCCGATGACTACCACCCTCAGGTCACGATCTAATGCAAGATATTCCTGAATGTAGGCCGGATTGTGCGTTTCCAGGTATTGAGAAAGATCTTCCGGGCGGCGGATAAGAAAGACGCCGCTGCCCTGGGATGAGCCAAGAGGGGTTTTTGCTATGAAAGGATAAGGGAAATCGCTCTCGATTCGTTTCAAACAGTCCCGGCCGTAATAGATTTTAGTTCTCGGATGGGATATTTCGAGCAGATTGAAAAGGTCTGTCTGTGCTACCTTGTTACCCAGAAAATGGTAGTAGTTGCGCGGAAAAACACTGAGCCCCGCGGCCTCGAAAATCTCGCTGTAAACCGGACCGGGGTAGCATATCTTTTCGGCGGAAACGATTGCTCTTTGCAACTCTTCCGGATAGTCGCTCCAGTTGGGTTTCACGCCGAGGCACCGAATCGAGCTCTTTCGCAGCCTTTTCCCGAGGGATATAAGTCGAGACGGGATTTTTTCCATGCACATGGATTCTAACTCCAAAATCGCGAAAGTCCGCATGCACTCATCCATATACAGGAAAAAAATGCTCGCTGGTGCATGAAAAGAACCCTCAGCGGCACGGCGGTGTTCATCTGAAAACTCCTGATTCATAGCGCCGCCGCCGAAGGTTTGAGTGGCAATCCTGGTTGCGGCCCTGAGCCGCCAGCCGGATGGACAATCGGCTTTTCGACCAGTATATTGATAACATATCCAATCTTACCGAGGGCTGACAAATGGCAATTTTAAACACGCTTAAAAAAATATCGGATACCGTGTGGGAGATTCCCGTAGGCTACAAGGAAGGAATGCGGGTCCCCGCCCGCATCTATGCCACGGAAAAGCTTGTACGGGAAATGGATGATGGGGTTGTGGAGCAGGTGACAAACGTCGCCACCTTGCCGGGCATTCAAAAATACGCCCTTTGCATGCCTGACGGCCATTGGGGATATGGTTTTCCGATAGGCGGGGTCGCCGCTATGGATGAACGTTCAGGGGTTATCTCCCCGGGCGGAATCGGGTTCGACGTAAACTGCGGAATGAGGCTCGTCCTTACCAACCTTACCTACGACGAAATAAAAGAGCACACGAAAGACCTGGTGGACCGGCTTTTCCAGCGGGTTCCGGCCGGAGTCGGCAGCAGCGGATCTGTCAAACTTTCACAAGACGAGTTCCGGACCCTGGTCGAAAATGGCTCCCAGTGGTGTATCCAAAATGGATACGGCTGGGATGAGGACCTGGAGCGCACGGAAGAGTTCGGCCGAATAGGCGGAGCGGACGCCTCCAAGGTAAGCCGGAAAGCGGTCGAGCGCGGCTACAGGCAGATCGGCACACTGGGCTCCGGAAATCATTTTCTCGAAATCCAGATAGCTAAGCGTGAGAATATTTTCGATGCCGAACTGGCGCAGGCTTTCGGACTGAGCGTTCCCGACCAGGTGGTGATCATGTTCCACTGCGGGAGCCGCGGCTTCGGCCATCAGGTCGCAACCGACTATCTCCAGGTCTTCCTCAAGGTGATGGAAGCAAAGTACGGCATCAAGGTTCTCGACCGTGAACTCGCCTGTGCTCCCTTTCATTCCAATGAAGGGCAGGATTATTTTGCCGCCATGAAATGCGCGATCAACATGTCCTTTGCCAACCGGCAGGTAATTCTGCACAGAATTCGCGAAGCTTTCTCCGATGTGCTGCATAAGGACCCGGCCGACCTTGGAATGCATCAGGTATATGACGTCGCGCATAATACGGCCAAGCTCGAAACCCATACCATTGACGGCGAGCCGCGTCGCCTGCTGGTTCACCGTAAGGGGGCGACCAGGGCGTTCGGGCCTGGCGCCGAAGGGCTTCCGGCGGCATACAGAAAGAGCGGGCAGCCGGTGATTATCGGCGGAAGCATGGAGACGGGCTCATACCTTCTCGCTGGGGTGGCTTCGGGAGATCAGACCTTTTTCAGCACCGCGCACGGGAGCGGCAGGACCATGAGCCGCCACCAGGCAAAGAAGCTGTTCCACGGCAAAACCCTCCAGCACGACATGGAGCGCCGCGGCATATATGTTCGGACCGCCTCTTGGGCGGGCTTGGCCGAGGAGGCCGGGCCGGCGTACAAGGATATCGACGAGGTGGTCGGAGCCACCGAAGCGGCGGGAATCAGCAAAAAGGTGGCGCGGTTCGTCCCGGTGGGAAACGTCAAGGGATAAATCTGCCGGGATGGACGCGCAATCCTGCCCCCGGTCGTACTCATTACCGGAAGCCGGCAAAACCGCGCTTTTCAGGCGTATCCATGAATACGCACACTTGCGCCAAAGGTCTCATGCGCTTCGAAGACGGGGGCCGCCTTTTCAACCACGTAATCGGCCGGGCCGATTTTCGAAGAATTCACCGTTTAGGGCACGGAACCGGTTTTCATCGGCCGCAACCTCGACAGGTTCGGCCCGGCAATTGGGGAGAGGCTGAACAACAGCGAGGCTGCGTAAAGCGCAGGCGAATAAAGATATGCCGCGAGGTACGGAAGATAAATGCCCTTTGAATTTCTCGATGAAATCGCCACAGCCGACGTTGCCTTTGAAGCCTGGGGGCAGAGCATCGAAGAGATGTTCATATCCGCGGCTGAAGCCACTATGAATGTCATGGTCGCAAATCTCGAAAAAATCGAGCGCAGGGAAAAGCGCGAAATCGCAATTAGGTCCGAAGCCATCGATATGCTCCTTTTCAACCTGCTCCAGGAGGTGATCTTCTTCAAAGACGCCGAACAGCTTCTGTTGCGAATCGAGGAAGCCGACATCGGATATGAGGACGGGCTTTACTTCTTGGAAGCGACCGGTTGGGGAGAGCAGATCGACTCCGGGCGGCACGAATTGATCGTCGACGTTAAAGCCGTGACCCTCCACATGTTCAAAGTTGAGCAGACCCCGCGCGGATGGGAGGCCCTGGTCATATTGGACATCTGAATGAGGCGCCTTTGTGGGAATCAATCTTAAATCCCACATTAAATAAACATTTTTAATCACTTTTAAATTAGTGACAATTTTGTTCAAGTTTGTTACTTTCATTCAAAAATCAGAGCAGGATATTCTAATTTTAGAACAGGTTGAAAATGCCGCACGATTTTAGTTTGATTGAACTGAAAGCGTTGCACGAGATAGCCAGGGTCGTTTCCAGGCCGAGCGATCTGAAGGACCAGTTGCAGGAAACCCTCGATGTCCTTAGCGCTCGCCTTGGAATGGAGCGGGGCATGATCTCCATTCTGGATATGCAGACAGGCGAGGCATGGCTGGATGTTGCACGCGGGGTCGATGTCGAAACCGGACAAATCTGTTACAGGCCTGGTGAAGGAATCACCGGGAAGGTGGCCCAGACGGGGCGTCCGCTGGCAATAGCCAACCTGGGCAAGGAAACCCATTTCCTGGACCGGACCGGGGCGCGCAAGTCTCTGAACAGGGCCGAACTGGCCTTTTTGTGCGTTCCAATCTTTTACCAGGGGCGCTGTGTAGGGATCCTGTCAGCCGACAAGCTTGCCCACAAGGTAGAGGAGATCGGCGAGGAAGTCGCGACGATGAGCGCGGTTGCGGAATTGCTTGGCAAGGTGGTTCATTTCCGGGCGGTCGATGAAGAAAACAGGCGCCTGAGGCGCATGCTCGCCGAGGCCAAGCGCCCCATTACCAGCATCATCGGCCGATCCAAGGTAATCCAGGAAGTTCTTCGCCTGATCGACCAGGTTGCCGACACCAACACCACGGTGCTGATAGCCGGTGAAACCGGCACGGGAAAGGAGCTGGTCGCCAAGGCGATACACGATAACAGCCGCAGGGGGAACGGCCCCCTGGTCCAGGTGAATTGCGCGGCAATGCCGGACACACTCCTGGAAAGCGAGCTGTTCGGTCATGAAAAAGGCGCGTTCACCGGGGCCATAATGCGGCGGCGAGGGCGGTTCGAGGAGGCACAGGCCGGGACCATTTTTCTCGACGAAGTGGGCGAGCTTTCGCCGATTGCCCAGGCAAAGCTCCTGCGCGTCTTGCAGGAAAGGGAATTCCAGCCGCTCGGCTCCTCGAGGGTTGTAAAGGTGGATGTGCGGGTTATAACCGCTTCGAATAAGGACCTCGATTCGGAGATCTCCCAGGGCGCTTTTCGCCAGGACCTCTTCTACCGGCTCAATGTATTCCCCATCTTCCTGCCGCCCCTGCGTGAGCGCGGGCCCGACATTTTGTTGCTGGCCGACTATTTCGTCCTGAAGTACGCCCGCGAGTTCAGCAAAGACATAAAGAGGATCACCACCAGCGCCATAGACATGCTGATGTCCTACCACTGGCCCGGTAATGTTCGCGAGCTGGAAAACTGTATCGAACGCGCGGTTCTTCTGTCACAGGAAAATGCAATCGATTCATGGCACCTGCCGCCGACCCTCCAGATGAAGCCCGAAGGTATGCAGAACGTGAGCCGGGGGAAACTGGAAGCGCTGACCAGCGCCTTTGAGCGCGACCTGATTACAGACGCCCTCAAGGACGTGCGCGGAAACCAGTCCCAGGCCGCCCGTCTTCTCGGTACGACAAAGAGGATCATCCAGTACAAGGTCGGAAAATACGGAATTGACCCTAGAAGATTTCGGGCAAAACAATCGGCCTGATTGTGCCAAATGCAGCCTGAAAATAACCCTGATCCACCATACCGGACATTGATTCTGGTCTCATGCGTTGTCGGCCTGGGTTGTTACACCGCGGCCTACATGCGCATCCCGGTCCTGCCGTTGTTCGCTCGTTCACTCGGGGCGGCCACCGTCGAGATTGGATTGATAAACTCCAGTTTCATGCTGGCGGCCGGAGTGTTCGCGATGCCTCTGGGGATCGTGTCCGACCGGCTTGGCCGAAAGCCGGTGGCCATGGCAGGCCTTCTGGTTTCGGCCCTCAGTTCGTTTCTGCTCGCTTTTAGCCGCACGCCTGCTCAAATGATGGCGATTTACGTCCTTGCAGGGATAGGAATCGCTGCCTTCGGCCCCACCATGATGTCTTTTGTCGCCGACTTTTCCCCTGCGACTCACCTCGGGAGATCTTACGGCTGGTACACTATGGCTATGTACGGAGGCATGAGCCTGGGGCCGGCAATCGGAGGGATTTTCGCATATTTGCTCGGCTACGAACGCGTTTTCACGATTTCGGCAATCTTGAGCTTGATTATGCTCTCGATTGTCCTGCTCACCTTTCCGGGGCAAAAATCGCTGCGTTCGTCCAGTTTGCAAAAGAGGGGAAGCGGAAAGAAGATAAAGGCCCTGCTAAAAAACCGCCTCCTTCTGGCCTGTTGGCTCGTAACTCTTTTTAGCTGCTTCGGGCTCGGCGTTTTTATTACTTTCCTGCCCCTTCATGCAAGCGACCATGGGATAGGAGCAGGGGAAATCGGGCTCATTTTTGCCGCACACGCCCTTGTGAACGCTCTTGGCCGCATCCCGTTCGGATATCTCAGCGATTGGATCTCGGACAGAAGCATCCTCGTGCTGACAGGGCTGCTCGGGTATTCGATCTCCATTGCCGGGACCGGCTTTTCCACCTCGCCGGCGATGTTTTTTGCAAGCGCATTTGCGATGGGAATAAGCATGGGGGTTGCTTTCACGGCGATCGGGGCAATGATCTCCGAGATGGTTCCGGCGGACTTCCGGGGGCTTGCAATGGGTGGCTATAATACGTGCATCTATATCGGCATGATGCTGAGCGGGTTGATCATGGGAGTTGTGGCCCACAGCTTCGGCTTTCGCACATGTTTTCTGATTACCGCGTGTGTGAATGCAGCCGGAGCTATCGCCTTCATCCTTATTTTCAAATCCGTATCGGTCTCCAGGAAGGTGATTGCCGAAAATTTGTAAAGGTTTGAGCACATTTTTTCCGATTGCCGTTTGAGTGACTGGACATAAGTGCGGATATGAGTGATAATTTTGCGTTAATTAGACGATATCATATCAGCCGGCCGGTGAAGTCCGCTGAAATCGGGCCGGCCGCATTGAAATTGTTAGTCAGGAGGCTTTCTAATTGAGTCCGTTTTATAAAAATCTGGCTCTCTGGCTGGTAATCAGCCTGATGGTGATTCTCCTTTTCAACATGTTTCACCAACCTCAGAGATCCAGCCTCGAGACCACTTACAGCCAATTCCTTGCTTCGGTCCAGAAAAGCGAAGTAGCCCAGGTAACCATTCAGGGCGACCATGTGGTCGGTACTTTCACCGATGGCAAGACGTTCAAGACATTTGTCCCCCGGGATTCGGACATGATCAAAATCTTGAGGGAGAACGGGGTCAACATTCAGGCCAAGCCCGAGGAAGAGTCCCCCTGGTACATGAGCGTGCTTGTCAATTGGCTCCCGATGCTGCTGCTCATCGGCGTATGGATTTTTTTCATGCGTCAGATGCAAATGGGCGGCGGGAAAGCAATGAGTTTTGGAAAGAGCCGCGCACGCCTTCTCAACGAAAGCTCCAGGAAGGTGCTTTTTAATGATGTGGCCGGCGTGGACGAGGCGAAAGAAGAATTACAGGAAATCGTGGAGTTTCTGAGGGACCCGAAAAAATTTACGAAACTCGGGGGCAGGATTCCCAAAGGCGTCCTGCTCGTGGGGGCGCCAGGTACGGGCAAGACCCTTCTTGCACGGGCTATCGCGGGCGAAGCCGGGGTCCCGTTCTTTACGATAAGCGGCTCGGATTTTGTTGAAATGTTTGTCGGCGTTGGTGCTTCCCGGGTCCGCGATTTGTTCCTTCAGGGCAAAAAAAATGCTCCCTGCATCATCTTTATCGACGAAATCGATGCTGTGGGAAGGCATCGCGGGGCCGGTCTCGGCGGAGGGCATGACGAGCGCGAACAGACCCTCAATCAGCTCCTGGTCGAAATGGACGGCTTTGAATCAAACGAAGGCGTGATACTGATCGCCGCCACGAACAGACCCGACGTCCTCGACCCGGCCCTGCTGCGCCCGGGCAGGTTCGACAGGCAGGTAGTGGTCCCGGTCCCCGATATCAGGGGCAGGGAAGGCATCCTCAAAGTTCATTGCGCCGCCAAACCGCTTGCCCCGGACGTGGACCTGCGGGTCCTGGCCAAAGGCACGCCGGGATTTTCCGGCGCCGACCTGGAAAATCTGGTCAATGAGGCTGCACTCCTGGCTGCCCGCAAGAACAGGGACCTTATCGCGATGTGCGACTTCGAAGACGCCAAGGATAAGGTCATGATGGGGCTTGAAAGAAAGAGCATGATCCTGAGCGACGAAGAAAAGCGCATCACCGCCTTCCATGAAGCGGGACACGCGCTGGTTGCCAGGCTGCTTCCCGGAGCGGACCCCCTGCACAAGGTCACCATCATCCCGCGCGGGCGTGCCCTCGGGCTTACCCAGCAGTTGCCCCAGGATGACCGCCATACATATGCCAGAGACTACCTTCTCGACAGCATAGCAATTCTCATGGGAGGCCGCGTTGCCGAGGAGATCTCATTCGACATGAACACCACCGGCGCGGCCAATGACATTGAGCGGGCGACCCAGATCGCCCGGCGTATGGTTTGCGAATGGGGAATGAGCAAAAAGATGGGGCCGGTGAGTTTCGGGAGGCGGGAAGAACAGCCTTTTCTTGGCCGTGAGATCGGTCATCAGAGGGATTTCAGTGAACAGACGGCCCTGAACATAGACAGGGAAGTGCGGCGAATCGTCGATGAAAATTATCAGCGTGCCCGAGATCTTCTTTCCGAACACAAAGAAATCCTCGAAGTGACCGCACAGGCGCTGCTGGATCGCGAGACGCTGGATCTAAAAGACGTCAATGCGATAATAAACGAAATCGAGCCCGACCTCCTGCCGTCTATTCCGGTTAAAGTCTGGACCTATAATCTCAAGTCTGCCGCATCAAGGGCTGAAGACCTGGCAGCCGCTCCGGCTCCGGACGGAGACGGACAGGATGACGCACGGACTCCGCCTGCGGATGGGGACATACAAGAGGATGCCCAGACGCCGCCTGCGAGCGCTTCGAGCAGACCTGAAGTAAATTAGTCGACAAATTCGTTTGATAGATTGTCTGTATATCCGGCCACCTGTGAAAGCGGGTGGCCGGTTCTCTTCTGAATCAGGTCCGCCATGTTTCAAAATGCTCTTTTTGCCTCGTAAGCCAGAGACTCCGTACCTTGCCTGCCATGAAAACAGGTAACTTTTCAGAGTATCCATCTGGCCGTGATCGGCGGCGTTGAGGCAAACGACATCAGGGCCGGCGTGGAGCTCAGGTGCACGATTCGGGAAGGAGCGTCCGGGGGAAAATCGGCAAGGCAATAATTGGCGTATCGCGCCGACACTACCTGCCTGCCGCCCGGATCAAATCCAGAAGCATCCGGTCGATCAGGTCGAAAAGCGCGCTGCACAGCCCGCCGTGGTTCATCCTGTTTCCAAAAAGCGCGCTGCGCAGAGGATCGACCCTTTCATTCACTTTTCCCAGCTTGCTCACGGTTCCCGTCCGGGTGGCGATTTTTTCTTCAAAGAGCAAACGTTTTGCCAAACCGCAGAACTCCAGGGTTTTTTCTTCCAGCTCATTTGCCATCATTGACCAGCCGGGGGCATGGATGGCCTGCCGCAATTCCTGGCCCTGCAAGGAAGCCGATCTCTGTTCAAGGTTTGCCATGTTGGACAGCATCACGTATAGAGAACCATACTCCAGACCCCGTATTCCACGCCTCCAGTTTAGCAGCCACGGCTTTCTCCAGCTCCAGAGCAGGTTTGCCTCCCCAAAGGCGATGAGGTCCGCTGCAGCCTGTTTGGCCGTTGAAACTCCGGGCGCCGGAAAACAGGCGCCGGTAGACGGTGTGAAAATTCCCGGTCTCTGGTCTCCAGTCTCCGGCCGGCGTTCGGATACCTGAGGCCGGGTCCCTGATGTCCGGCCGGGGTTGGAATTTTCCGACGCATCATTCAAATAATTCAGTATGTTGAAAAAAAGCCGGTTTCCCCGGATGTCGCCGGGGGTTTCAAGGTGAGCGTATGAAAGAATCAGGCGGCCTTTTCCCCTCTCTATTTCGATTATTGCTGGATGGCCTTTGATCCGGGCCGGGTCGAGGTTGATCCCGTATGCTTTTTCGAGTTCGCCCCATCGGTCGCATTGGTCCACGTCGCATACCCTAAGGTCTGCTACCTGAAAACCAGCTCCAGGGACGGAATAGGCGGCCAGGCGGGTAGCTTTGCAGCCGGGTTCGAGTCGAAATTGAGAAGGCCACCAGATAGAGACGGGAATCTCGGGGTCGATGTCTTTCCAGGCCGGATGCGATAGTGTGCCCGAAACATAAATCTCGCCGCTTGCACTCGGGAGCCGTTCGGGCATGGGCATCCTGCGAATCGGGGTAAGGTAGAGGGCAGGGGGGCTCGAAAGGGCCAGGCCGGCGCCTCCGCAAAATCCGAGATATGACCCGCCCTCGTCGATAAACTTCGCTATCTTTACTCTGCCTGTTTCTCCGAGCACACGCACTTTATGGGCCGCCCAGCCGCCCGGCACCAGCAGGACCTGGAATCCCTCGAGGATGTCTTGGCAAATCTGCGGCGCACTGAGCAGCTGAAAGGGGACCCCAAGCTTTGAGAGCGTATCGATGCAAAGAAGCCCCCATACCAGCGACTGGTCCCACAGGACCGCGACGGGAGGGCCATCCCAGCTTGGCGCAACTGAATGATCAACTCCGGCTTTCTTCATCTTTTTCAGTCTCTTGACCCTTCTCGGCTGGCCCGGATAACTTATTACCTTGGCCGCCGGCGAAGCCAGCGGCGCCTCCGGCAGGCGGTCCTACCGCCCCACCGCCCTCGTTTTGGCCGCCGGCGAAGCCAGCGGCGCCTCCGGCAGGCGGTCCCACCGCCCCGGCTGGCGGTCCTACCGCCCCAGCGCCCTCGTTTTGGCCGCCGGCGAAGCCAGCGGCAATCCCGGCAGGCGGTCCCACCGCCCCGGCTGGCGGTCCTACCGCCCTGGATTTTTTCAGCAGGGCGACTCCGCCCTGGACGTTTACCGTATTGTCAATCCCGGCCCGATCCAAGGTCCGCATTGCTTCATAGGACCTGGCTCCCGAGTTGCACACTAAAAGCAGCCGCCTGTCTCTTGGCACCTCCCCTATCCTTTCGTTCAGAGTTTCCTGGGGAATATTGAGCCAGCGGTCTCCATAACGTTCGACAAACGGGGCGGCGTTGGCGGGTCCTCTTACGTCCAGGCAGAGGCAGTCCGAGCTTTCATCCAATAGAAAACACTTCTGGAACTCTTCGGGCCCCATCGGCCGGTTCAAACCGTCGAGGATATTCTCCGCGGTGTTCCCAGCCGCATTGACTATGTCCAGGGCCGAGGCGAAGGGCGGGGAGTAGGCCATTTCCAGGTTCGAGATATCTTCGACCGTGGCTTTGAATGGAAGAACGGCGGCAATAGCGTCTATCCTGCCGGCGACCGCATCGCCGTTCGATCCCACGGCCTGGGCGCCCAGAACGCGCCGCGTCTTGCGGTCGACCATCAGCTGAAAATAAATAAGGTCATGAGTTGGATAGAAGTGTGCCCTGTCTGCCTGAACAACGATCACAGGCTCGGCATCGAATCCGTTCTTCAGGGCCGATTGATGGTTCAGGCCCGCCGAAGCGACGGCCAGGTCGAAAACCTTTATCGCGAAGCTGCCGACCGTACCGTCGAACTTCGCGGACCCGCCGGCAAGGTTTGTTCCTATAACCCGCCCCTGTCGGTTTGCAAGGGAACCTTGAGGGAAATAGACAGGCTTTCCGGTAATGAGGTGAGGGATTTCTATGCAGTCGCCCCCCGCATAGATATCCGGATCTGAAGTCTGAAGCTCGCGGTTTACGACTATTGCTCCCGATGGGGCCACAAGGAGCCCCGCGCTCCGGGCAAGCTCCGAGTTGGGGCGAACCCCTGCCGCCGGGATCACCAGTCCGGCCTCGATGGACCCTTCGGGCAGTATCACTTCGAGGCAGCCCTCCGACCTGGCCGCAAAACTTCCGGGAGAATCGCCCGCCAGCGAAGCTGGCCGCGGCGCCTCGCCGCTTTCCCTGATTTCGATCACCCTGCGTCCCAGATGGAGATGCACGCCTTTTTCTTCCAGATGGCCCCGGACTATTTCGGCAAACGAATAGTCGAGAATTCCGGGCAGGACATGGTCCTGCATTTCTACAATGTGTGTGTCGATACCCCAGAGATCTGCCAGCGCTTCGGCCATTTCACAGCCAATTGGTCCAGCGCCTATGATTACGGCCCTGTCCACCTGCCCGGTCGAGATTTTATCCTTCACGGCGACGGCTGAGTGAAGGTCCGATATCGTGATCACCCCCGGAAGGCCGATGCCCGGAATCGGCGGCTTATTCGGCACGCTTCCGGCGGCTATGACCAGGCGGTCGTAAGGGAGGTCTTCCTCAACCCCGGATGCGAGGTCCCTTACCCTTACTGTCTTGTTTGACCGCTCGATCGACAATGCCCTGGTCCGGGTCCTCACCCGGACGTCTTTGGCGTCGCGGAAAAATTGCGGCGTCCTTTGCATGTGAAAGCTCGTGCTCATAAGTTCCTGCACGTCACTTATATCTCCCGAAATGAAATAAGGGATCCCGCAACCACCGTAAGAAATGTATTCATCCTGATCGATTATGGTTACATCGGAGTCGGGTTCGAGCCTTTTCAGACGGCACGCTGCCTTCGGTCCCAGAGCTACACCCCCGATTATCACCACACGTTTCACACTCATAAGATTCTCCCGTTTTGGGCGCCACCGGTCCCACCGCCCTCGCTTTGGCCGCCGGCGAAGCCAGCGGCGCCCCTGGCAGGCGGTCCCACCGCCCCGCCGGCGAAGCCAGCGGCGCCTCCGGCTGGCGGTCCCACCGTCCCACCGCCCCTCAGTCGTTTCCGAAACCTCGGATGGCGCCGCAGTCCGGGCACGTCCACTGGATTCCGTTACAGGTCATGCCCCAGAGATTTTCTTCCATACAGTCCGAACAGATCATAAAACCACAGGGGCAGGTCCAGCAAAAAGCCTGCTCCTGCGAGCAGGCGGCGCAAATATACTTTTCAGGCCGTCGCCATCTTCCGGTGCGCCGGAGTTTGTCTTGACCGTCCATTTTCGCTTTCCTCGAATAAAGTTATAGCAATTCCACCGCGTGGGGCCGAAGATAAAAAATATCGTGCAGAACATGCCCTCCGCGATGATTGATTATTAATTCTAAACCAGGAGGTTTAACGATGGCCATGAAAATCGGGCTGAAGCTAGGCAGGTGTAGAGATTAGAGATCAATTGCTTGACGCTTGAATGCGGGCGAGAGAGTCTCAGGTAAAAAATCGGTATTATTCAGACAAAAGTTCCGTCTGGTTGATCACAACGCACCCGCTCCGGCGTGACGAGATCCGGACCGCCAAATCGTGGCTCACAGGGGGAGTCCTTCCACTACCTCGATGGGCGAGGAGCTTAAGAGTCAGTTCTCCGGGTGCGGCTCGAAGCAAGCGCCGAGCGCTCGGAGAGCAGGGCCTCAATCGATGCGGTGCCCGTTCTTTCGCCCATACCGTTCATTGTGCCGGATACACCCCCACAGCCGTATAGCCAGGCGCTCGAGGCGTTGATGAGCGCATGGTGAAAGTCGTTGTGTCCGTGCCATTCCAGTAGATGCGCCGGTACGCCTGCATCTTGGACAAAAGCCCTTACCAGCCCCGGCACTCCTCTGGGCAGTGCGGCGCCGGGATAAGTGATCCCGAGTCCGAGAGTGTCGGAGAGCCTTATTTTGACCTCCATCCCGCTGTCTTCGCGCAGCTTCATCAGCTCTGAGGCAAATGGGATGCAGAAGCCGTAGACGTCCGCCCTGGTGATGTCTTCAAAGCCGCACCTGGGAACTATCCCCCTGTCGAGCGCCATGCGCGCTATCTTGAGGTACAACTCGGCCGTTTTTCTTCGAGTCGAGCCAAGTTTGAGGTAGATGTGGTAGTCCGAAACGGAGGTTAGAATTCCGGTCTCCTTGACCCCTGCTTCGACCGCCAGTTTGATGTCTTTTTCAGATGCTCGAATCCATCCCGTAACCGCGGGGAACTTGTAGCCTTTGGAACGGCACAGCTCCATCAGGCGCCTGTCGCGCTCGGTATAGAGGAAAAATTCGCTTTGCCGGATCACCCCCTCAGGGCCGGAGAGCCGGTGAAGTCTTTCGAAGAGATCTTCAGCCTCGTCCGGCGCGAAGGGAAGTCTTGCCTGCCGCCCCTCACGGAACGTGGAATCCGTGATGAACATGTCCTGGGCGGGGGAGGGTGCGAGCGGCACTTCTCCAAGCCTGATCCGCGGCGGGGCGGTGTATGGGAAAATATCCCGGAATAAATTCGGACCCGGTGGATTGGAAATATTCAGCCGGTGCATATCAGTCGCCCTTTGTAATCTTCGACCAGCTTATCCAATCCGAATTTCCTGACCCGGTAGGAAATCTGCCTGAGTGTAATCCCGAGTTCTTGTGCGGTGCGTGTTCGATTCCACTTGTTGCGCTCCAGTGCGGCCAGGATTTCCTTGCGTTCGATCTCTTCGATTCGCGAAAGCGGCTGTTTGGCGTCCTGCTCTGTACCATGCTTACAAAAAGAAGTTGGCAGCAGGTTTACGCCGATCTCGTCACCATCGGCCATGATGACCAGACGCTCGATCAGGTTTTCCATCTCACGCACGTTGCCCGGCCAATCGTATTTTGTGAGCAGCGCCATTACGGTCTTCGATATGCCGATCTGCCGGCCGTATTCCTGGGATATCTTGCCTGCGAAATAGAGCAAAAGATTCGGAATGTCCTCCTCGCGTTCCCGCAGGGGCGGGACATAAATGGGAAAAACGTTCAGCCTGTAGTAGAGGTCTTCTCGAAATTCGCCCTCCGACACCGCGGCGGCAAGGTTTTTGTTAGTGGCGGCCAGGACCCGTACATTAACCTTCCGGGTGTCAGTGCCGCCCAGCCTCTCGAACTCTTTTTCCTGCAGGAAACGGAGCATCTTTGCCTGGAGCGGCAGCGTGAGTTCGCCGATTTCATCCAGAAAGATAGTTCCGCCATCGGCCTCCTCGACCCTGCCGGGTTTTGACCTGATCGCTCCCGTGAAGGCCCCTTTTTCATAGCCGAAGAGTTCGGACTCGAGCAGGTTCTCGGGCAGGGAGGCGCAGTTGATTTTCACGAATGGAGAGCCGGACCTCGTGCTCAGTTCATGGAGAATTTTGGCGACCAGGGTTTTCCCGGTTCCGGACTCTCCGAGCAGAAGAACCGAAGCCTTGCTGGGAGCCACCTTTCGTATTTGATGCTGCACGGCCACCATGGACGGGCTTTTCCCCACCATGAAAAAGCGGCTCTGGGTCTCTGAATCGCTTTTGCCGGTTAGCGAACAATCCTTGAGAAGCTTCGCCTCGCGCAGCCTGACCTGACGGTTGAGGCTGACAAATTGGGCTATCAGGGTAGCAATTATGGACAGGAGCCTGATATCTTCATCAAAGGGGATTTCATCTTCGAACAACCTGTCCACGTTCAGCACGCCTATAGACTTTCCGTGCAGCAAAATGGGCACACCGAGGAAAGCTATGGACTCCTTCTGAATGTGCCTGGAGCGGGTTTTGTTCAGAAACAGCGGTTCCTTGCTGATGTCCGGCACTATGTATGCCCTGGCCGTCTGGAAGATCCGGCCGGTTATCCCTTCGTCCTGGCGATAGACACCCCGCTTTCTTTCAGATTCCGTGAGGCCGTGTGAGGCGCGGATGACGAGATAACCGGTTTCTTCGTCTTTAAGAGTGACCGTGGCACGTTTCATCGAAAGCGATGATGAAAGGATCGCGAGAATAGTGTCGAGGGCCTGATCGAGTTTCAGTGCCTGCCCGATCACCCGGCACGTTTCGAATATGACATTGAGTTCCGTTTCCCTTATTTTTTTTTCCATAATGGACAATACAGAGTCAATATTCATACCAAAGCTACCGCAGGGGACCTCTAAGAGCGCACATTCGTATTTCCCTTTTCACCGAATCGGCCTGGAAACTTGGCGTGAAGCAGCAATGAAGTTATTACACTTCCGGCACAGCGACATCGAATTTCAGAGAAGATCTCACAATTTTGAACACATTTGTGAATTTGCCCATGAAAGTGGAACATTTTGGTTCTAAAATAATGTGTATTCCTGAAAACAACCGCTCTGCTCTCTTTCGCCTGAAAGCCGGTTTGGATTGTTTAAAAATCCCCCGTTCCAATCTCCAGGCTCCGCCAGTCGGAAGGGGGTGTGCGGGCCATTTCCGTAAGCTGGCTGCATCCTGGACCAGTTCTTCCTAACCCCGCGCAATGGTGAATTTGAGCCTTCTTCTTCCGAAGTCTTTTGCGCATATCAGGTTGGCATTCATGAAAATATCGAACCGATTTGCCCTCGCCCTTTTGCCGATTCTATCATGGACCTCACAGGTTCCAATTCCTTCGATTATGATTCTTGTTCCAAACCGCAGTCTGTCGTTGGCCACAACACAGGAGGATGATTCCTTCAAGTCGGTTTCATCTGCGGTTATATGCAGTCGGGCCGGACCCGGCGGTGTGATCCGATTCTGCAACTGTAGGCGGGACCAGGCCTTTTGTCCGCAGTTGGAAGCAATTCGAAGGGCGTGTGGACCCCGTCCGGCGAACCGCCCGATCATGGGGAGGAAGCGTGCGGGGCCGTTACCGAATCCGTGGGGGCCGGTCAAGCCGTCCGGCCCCCGGTTTTCCTGCCGGGATAGAGGTTCTTTCCGGGATTGCAGGGTCTGGGCCCTAGCATCCCTCGCCGGATCCGGGGCAGCTGTAACCCTTTGAACAGCAGCCTTTCCGCCTGGATTTAAATTCGTTTAAGTCGAGGCCTGAATAAACCGCCGCAAGCGCCGCTTCAATGAAGCCGCTGATTTCAATCGGTTCAATACCGGCTCGGGTGAGCACCCTGGATGGATTTTCGCCTATTCCGGCCACAAGGACGGCCCGGCAGTCCTTGAGGATTTCGGCCAACTGCGTCCACCTCAAACTGCCCCCGCCGGGTTCGGGGGTCATACGCTCCCCGACACAATGAAACCCCTGCCCCGTTTTGGACCAGATCTGGAGCTTATACGCCTCTCCGAGATGTTGATTAACCAGTATTCCCTCCATCGTAGCTACCGCCACATAGGGCCGCTCGGCAGCATCGGAGGATAGACCCGCGCATTGCGCCAGAAGCCCGTGAATCACGCCGTTGCCGTCTTTGCCGAGGAGCCCCGCGGCGTCGGCCCGGCATCGGGTGCAGTGAAGCATCTGCGGCAAGAAACGTCCAGCCTTTGTCCGGACCGCGGTCATCAGCTCTTTGCCTGGCTCCTCGATATCTTCAAAAGGCGTGTCCTTGTTTGGATACATAGACATGCAATTGAGCATATCAACTCCAAGATCCGCCATGACCCTGGCGACTTCTTCGACATGGTGGTCGTTTACCGTAGGGACGACAATCGTGTTTACCTTAACCGTAACGCCTCTGCTCTTCAGTCCTTCAATAGCGGCAATCTGCCGGTTGAGTAACAGTTCGGCGCCTTTGAGGCCCCGGTAGATGACCTTTCCATCGCGAACCCAGCTGTAAATCTTTTGCCCGATCCGCGGGTCGACGGCATTGACCGTTATAGTGACATGGGAGACCCCAATTTCCGCGACCTCGTCCAGATAGTCCGCGATAGCGAGCCCGTTGGTCGAAAGACACAAAAGGATATCCGGAAACTTTTCTCTTACGAGGCGCAGGGTCTCGATCGTCTCCTCGGGGTTGGCAAAAGGGTCTCCGGGGCCGGCGATTCCAGCAACCGCTATTCTCGGTTCGTATTCGAGGATTTTTTCCATATACCTGGAAGCCTGCACCGGGGAAAGAACGGCGCTCGTAACCCCAGGCCTGCTCTCATTGACACAGTCGTACTTGCGGTCGCAATAGTTGCACCTGATATTGCATTTTACTGCAACCGGCAGATGAACGCGGCCGTATGAACCCTTGACGGCCGCATTGAAACAGGGATGGCGGCTCAAATCGCGCGGGACGTTCATTGAAGTTTCCTTTCTCATGCCCAAATCACTATCGAAGACTGGAAATTCCAGAGTTTTTAGTTCTTAGTTTTGAGTTGGGTACCCATTCACCTATTCACCCACTCACCTGTTCACCTCACATATATGCATACCCGACAGGTGAATTGTTCTGATTTGCCTCGATAAGGGCATTCACGGTTCGGTCGAGAAGCGATTGTGTTCCCCGGTAGCCCACGTGAAGGATTCTCTGTGCTCCGAATCGGTCGTGGATTGGGAAACCCACCCGGATGAGGGGGATGCCAAGCTTTCGGGCAAGCGTATGACCCTTGCTGTTCCCGATAAGCAGATCGGGTGAAAGCTCGAGGGCAAGTTCCTCGATCCGGTAAAAATCCATTCCTTCGTGGACGGCGGGCACTTGAGGCAGTATTCCGGCAACGACCTGCTCTATGGCCGATTTGAGCCTGCCGCTCCTGCCCCCTGATGCGCAAAGCACCGGTACGACCCCGACCTCGGCCAGAAAAGAAGTGAGCCCGACCACCAGGTCTTCTTCGCCGTAAATGATCGCACGCTTGCCGAAAAGATATTTGTGGCCATCCACATACGCATCGACCAGCCGTCCTCTTTCCAGTGCGTATTTGTCCGGACGCACAACGCCGCTCAGCTCTTCCATAAGATCGAAAAAAATGTCCGTTTCGCGGATGCCCATGGGGGTCCCCATCCGGTGCAGGCGCACGCCGAAGCTTTTATCGAGAAAATTTCCCGCCGTTTCGCTCTCGGGCAGGGTCCTTCCGAACTCAAAGGTTGCGGCCGCTCCCCCCATGCGCCGTATGTCTTCCACGGCCGTGCCTCCGTGAGGGACCTTTTCGTAGTCCGTCAGGGCCGGCCCATCCAAGGTCATGGAAAAGTCGGGCAGAATGACTGACGGATACCGGAAATCATCCATGATTTCCTTGAGGTAACGCAGGTCCGCGGGCGAGAGGAAGCCAGGCAGCAGATTCAGCATCCGTGTGGAATTGTCGCCGGTGGACACCTGTTCGACCATCGCCCTGACCGCTGCATGGAATCCTTCCGTGTGCGTCCCGGAATAACTCGGGGTCGATACCGTCACGAGCGTTGGCAACTCGCCCAGGCCGCTGTCCCGCATTTCACGGCGGAACTCCCTAACGATCATCGCTACGTCGTCGCCTATGGTTTCCGTCAGGCAGGTCGTCGCTATCCCGATGACTTTGGCCCCGAACTTGGTCATGACGTTTTGGAGTCCCTGCTTGAGATTTGGGCCTCCGCCATAGACCGCGTGTTTTTCGCCGAGCGACGATGAGGCGATGTCCATAGGCTCTCTGAAATGACTGATTATGTAGCGGCGCATGTAAGTCGCGCAGCCTTGAGACCCGTGCAGCATGGGCACGGCCCCCTCGATGCCCCGGAAGGCCAGGCATGCCCCGAGAGGCTTGCAGAGCTTGCATGCATTGGTGGTTGACAGGTACGCCGAGTGTTCCATTTCAAACCGTCGCTTTCAGCAAGCGTTCACCGCAAAGAGGCGGGAAACGGCGGAGGGAGAGTGCGGAAAAACGATTTTTAAGTTTAAAGGTCTCCAGCACAATCTCCAGGCTCCGCCATCCGCACGCGCGAACCACACGCGGCAATCCTCGCCTCAGGCGGGGACGCCGCGGCTCCCCACGCTTCTTTCTCCATCTCCGCTCAGGCCGGTCCTGCGGGGCACAAACCGCCAGACGGGGCTCATGACCGAGGAGTGAACTTCCCTTGCGAAGTTGAGCATTCCCGCAAAACCCTCCAAGGGTTGCTTGCGCTCATGATTATGGTCGCAGAATCCAACGCCCAGTTTATGGGCGATGGGCCTTTCCTTGACACCCCCGACAAAAATGTCGCAATCCGTCTCCTGGAGAAAACTGGAAAGCTCCAGTGGGTTCGAGTCATCGACTATGATGGTCCCGTCGTCGGTGATCTCGTGCAGGTCCCTGTAATCTTCCTCCGTGCCCGTTTGAGATCCCACCATGACGACTTTCATCCCAAGAAGCCGAAAGGCCTTGACCAGCGAGAAGGCTTTGAAGGCGCCTCCCACGTAGATGGCCGCCTTTTTGCCCGAGAGGTCTTCTCTGAATTTCTGAAGTTGCGGATAGAGGGCGGAGAGCTCATCCTTGACCAGTTTGCGCGTTCGCTCGATAATCACGGGTTCCCTGTCCTTGAAAAATCCGGCAACCTCGTACAGGGCCTCCGCCATGTCCTCCACACCGAAGTAGGAAACCCGCAGAAAGGGGGTCCCGAAGGATTCCTGCATCATTTTGGCAAGCTCGATCGTGGCGCCGGAGCACTGGACAAGATTGAGGGCGGCTCCATGCGCCCGCATGACGTCTTTGACGCGTCCATCCCCGGTTATATTCGCAACGGTCTCGACGCCCATTTTCTTGAAGTAGTCCCGAATGATCCACAGCTCCCCGGCCAGGTTGAAGTCCCCGAGAATATTGACGCTCACGGCCGAAATGCCCGAGACATCGCCCGTTCCGACCAGGGTGAATAACGCTTTGCATGCGGCGCTGTACCCCTCGCGTTTGTTCCCTTTGAACCCCTCGGATTGAACCGGAATGACCGGGATTTTCTTTTCCGCTGAAACTCGCCTGCAGACTCCCCCCAGATCGTCTCCAATGATCCCGACGATGCAGGTCGAATAGACGAATGCCGCCTTCGGATCATGGCGCTCTATCAGTTCGCTGAGCGCCCGATAGAGCTTCTCTTCGCCCCCGAAAATGATGTCCCTTTCCTGGAGGTCGGTTGAGAAGCTGAGCCGATGCAGGGTGGGACCGGAGGACAGCGCCCCCCGAATGTCCCAGGTATACGCCGCGCAACCTATGGGGCCGTGAACGAGGTGCAGTGCATCCGCAATCGGGTAGAGCACGACCCTGGAGCCGCAAAACACACAGGCTCGCTGACTTACCGCCCCGGCAAGGCTGTCCCGGTTGCAGTCCATATCGAAGGCCCCCTGGCCCTTTCTGTGGATCTGGTCCTTGCGTTCCTTGAAAATTACTGCTCCGGCGGCGTTCATTTGCTTTCCTTTCAGTTACCCCGGTTAGATGGGCAAAAATACCTTAGACAGGATTCACGGAATTTCATTGGAACTTCCATATTCAGTGCCTTTCAGTTGCCCCGGCTAGACAGACAAAAAGACCTTAGACAGGATTAACAGGATTAACAGGATTTAAATGAAACATCATATCCAGTGCCTTTCAGTTACCCCGGTTAGATGGGCAAAATACCTTAGACAGGATTAACAGGATTAACAGGATTTGAATGAAACCTCCATATTCAGTGCTTTTCCATCCTATTCATTCTGTCTAAAGTGTGGTTGCGGAGACTTATTTCTTTTACAGGATTCACGTGATTCTATGAACCTTCATATCCAGTGCTTTTTAATCCTGTTAATCCTGTTAATCCTGTCTAAAGTATTGTTATTTTTTTATTTTTTCACATTTGTTTCCGGATTCAGCTAGAGAAGATACTCCTCGACGGGCTTTCCCTCCTCCAGCGCATCCAGTATTTCATCGACGACGTTTTCACCGCTTACGTTCCGGTACCAGTAGCCCTGGGGATAGATGACCAGGATCGGCCCTTCCTCGCAAAGCTTCAGGCAGCCCGTGCTGGAGACTATGGCATTCAGCCCGCGCTCGCTGACTTCCTCTTCGAGATAGTTTATGAGCTGCATCGAGTCTTTCTTGATGCACTTTCCCTTGGCTTCCAGTCCTCTGAAGCTGGCGCAAACGAGTATGTGGTAATCGGGTTTTTGCATTTTGGTCATCCTTTCCATCAGTGCTGACCACTCGATTTCTTTTCGGAAACCGCCGGCGTCCGTTCCGGGGGGGCCCACTGTGATTTTTCTACATCACGAGTTCGAAGGATTCCTCGGGTGAATCTTTGTCTTGACGGTCGAGAAGCGCATCGAGTATTTTTTCGAGCAGGCGCATTCCCCCCCTGTACCCCACTGTTGGAAAATAGCTGTGTCCTACCCGGTCGAGTATGGGAAACCCGAACCTTATGAAGGGTATGTCCTCGTCCCTGGCGATGTACTTGAGATAGGTGTTGCCCATTATGAGGTCGACCGGATCGTTTTTTATCCACTGGTGGAAAAGGAACATATCTCCCCCCGCCTTGACGTTTACCTGGTGAGGGACGTCCCGGGTGATTTCCGCGATTCTGGACTCGAATTTCTTGCCGGGGGTGCCCGTGACAATGTGGATAGGCAACATGTCGATCGAGACCAAAAACTCCGCAAGAGATTCGAGTTGGTCCGGGTCTCCCACAAGTCCAACCTTTTTGTGGTAGAAGTACTGGTGCATGTCCGTGATTATGTCCAGCAGCCGTCCCCGTTCAATGTTGATGGAATCCGGCACGCTTACGCCCGCTACCGTCCTTAACGTATCGATAAATGTGTCCGTTGCCCTGAGGCCGATGGGAAGGTCGAGCAGTTCACAGTGAACGCCGCACTTCACATCCATGGCGCGGGCCGCGGGCCAGGAGGCGGTCCGGCCGAGCGCAACGGTCGCCTTGCTCTCGCCTGTGCCGATCAGGGCCCCGACCGTGACCCCGCCCTTCGGATACATGTCAAATTTTCCGGTCTGCGGCCGGTTCAAAACATTGGACGTATCGGGGAAAACAATCGCCCGGATACCCAGGTCGGCGGCGATCCTTCTTACCTCTTCCATGTCCGAAGGCTCTACATATCCCGGGATGATGTTGATCTGTTCCAACCGTTTGCCGTTGGACGTCGAAAAGTAGTCCACCATGGCTTTGGTCATGTTTGCGAAGCCGTTTACGTGCGATCCCACATAGCTCGGCGTGTTCGCGTGAATGACGTATTTGCCCTTGGGTATCTTGCCCTCGGCTTCGGCTTTTCGAGATATCTGTGGAATATCGTCTCCGATGGTCTCCGACAGGCAGGTGGTATGAACGGCTATTACGTCCGGTTCGTAAACCGTGAATATGGTGTCGATCGCCTGCACTAGATTGGCCTGTCCGCCAAATACGGATGCCCCTTCGGTAAATGAACTGGTGGAGGCCATGACCGGCTCCTTATAATGCCGCGTAAGGGTGCTGCGATGATATGCGCAGCATCCCTGGGAGCCGTGGCTGTGAGGCAGGCAGCGGTGAATGCCAAGGGCGGCGTACATCGCTCCGATCGGCTGGCATGTTTTCGCCGGATTGATCGTGAGGGCGCTTCGTTCCCTGACTTCTTTCGGTGTATGTCGCAGAAGCATGAGGGTATCCTCTTTAAGAGTTCTTAGTTGTTAGTTTTTAGTTGGGTACCCATTCACCTGGGTAGAGTTGTTAGTTCTCAGTTTTTAGTTGGGTACCCATTCACCTATTCACCTATTCACCCATTCACCTATTCACCTATTCACCTATTCACCCACTCACCTATTCACCCGCATTTATCACTCGCATGCGTATGTGGCGGCGAGTTCCGGATTTGTCTGCCAGGGGGCCTTCAGGTACGACCACACCTTGCTGTTCACCATGCGGTCGATCTCCCTGTAGAAGTTTATCGCTCCTTTGAATCCCGCGTAGGGACCTCCGGAATCGTAGCTGTGGAGTTGTTTCATCGGGATGCCCTTTTTCTGGATCGCGTATTTTTCCTTGATCCCGGCGCAGAAAATCGCCGGCTTGTAAATTTCGATCATTCTCTCTGTTTCATACTGGCTTATATCGTCTATAACCAGTGTCCCCTCGGGCATCTGGGCCATCATTCCTTCGTAGTCCCTGAATGTGAAACCCTTCGCGGCAAGCTCTTCAACCTGCTCGGCGCTCTTTCTGGGACGGTATCTGTCCGGGTCCGGATGCACATCGAGCTCTTCTATGGTTCTGCTGTCCGAGTCGAGCTTTATGCCGGGCAACACCCGACGGCCTTCGTAGTCATCGCGGTGGGCAAATTCATAGCCTGCGGAAATCGTCTTCATGCCCATCTCCGCAAAAAGGTCCTGGTAATGGTGGGCGCGGGAGCCCCCGACAAAAAGCATGGCGAGCTTTCCTTCGCATCGGGCCCTGACGTCGGCCTTAACTTTTTCCACCTCCACCATCTCCTCGGCGATTACTTCCTCGACCCTGTCGGTAAGCTCCGGGTCCTCGAAATACCTTGCGATCTTGCGCAGGGACTTCGCCGAGGAGCCCGCGCCTATGAAGTTGATCTTTATCCAGGGAATTCCGAATTTCTTGTCCATCATCTCGGCTACGTAGTTAATGGATCTGTGGCACATGACTGTGTTCAGGTCCGCGTTGTGCGCGGTTGCAAACTGGTCGTAGGTCGAGTTGCCGCTGAACGTGGCGACCGTGGTGATCCCGCATTTTTTCAGAAATCGTTCGATCTCGAAGCCGTCTCCCCCAATGTTGTATTCTCCGAGCAGGTTTATGCGGTACTTGCCTTCACCGGGCGTATCATCGAGCCCAACGACGTGCTTGAATATGCCGTTGTTGGCTATGTGGTGGCCGGCGGACTGACTTACTCCCTTGTAGCCCTCGCAACTGAAAGCGAAGATGTTGATCCCGAGCTTCTCTTTCATCTCCTTTGCCACGTTGTGAACGTCGTCGCCGATCAACCCGACGGGACAGGTGGCAAAGATACTGATGGCCTTTGGTTTGAAGATGTCGTATGCCTCCTGGATTGCAGCCCGGAGCTTCTTTTCGCCTCCGAATACTATGTCATTGTCCTGCAGGTCCGTGGAAAAGCAGTAAGGCATGAAATTGGCCTCTTCGGCGGTAGGGGGCTTCGTCTGATTTCGCCTGGTCAGCCAACTGTAGAATCCGCATCCTATCGGGCCGTGAGTCAGGTTTATAAAATCCCTGGTCGGTCCCAGCACCACCCCCTTGCAGCCGGCATAGGCGCATCCGCGCTGGGTTATTATGCCTGGAATGGTGCGGACGTTAGCCCCTACTTCAGGTACCGTAAAGTCCTCACCCACCTTATTTATGACGATCTGTTTCGTGCGTTTGCGCGCGACTTTGGTAGGGTATTTCGCAATCAGTTCCTGTTTTACGGCATTCGGATCGATTGTTTCGGGCTCGAACGCCGCTTGAGTATCTATCTTTGCAGTCATCGGTTTCTCCCTTGCGCATCAGCGGGTAGCGGGGAGCAGGGATTAAAAACCCTTTCCCTTCTTGCTTCTCGCTTAGCGCTTTCCCTTCCTCTAAGCCTCGTCGAGGGTTGTCTCACCACACTCCCCGGTCCTTACGGATACGGAGTCCAGGACTGGGAGCACAAAGATCTTGCCGTCCCCTGATTTTCCAGTGCGATTGACCTTTATTATGGCTTTGGCCGCTGTCTCGACCAGTTTGTCGGGTACAACGACAAATAAGAGCCTTTTTGGGAT
Source organism: Syntrophobacteraceae bacterium (assembly GCA_050008735.1). Taxonomy (GTDB): domain Bacteria; phylum Desulfobacterota; class Syntrophobacteria; order Syntrophobacterales; family Syntrophobacteraceae; genus SbD1. Next base: position 1,386 of record JBEKMB010000056.1, on the reverse strand, counting down.
AAGGCGCTGAGAGTGTCCGAGCTGGGCTATCGCTTCCTCGTAGCCCTTCTCCGCGCCTTCCAGCAAAGAGTAATCGACCAGGCCCTTTCCCCTCCCGAGCGCCTCCCTGGCGGTCATAGAGGAGATGCCCGCATCCGAAAGGGCCTTTTTCGTCTTGTTCATCATATTCAAGCGAACAATGGCCATGACCTCTTTCATATCTTTACCTCTTCGATCTCGCCTGAGGACGTCTCCCTGATTCCGGAACTGATCGTGTAAACCTCATGCACGGGAGTGACGAAGATCTTCCCGTCCCCGAATGCGCCCTTGGCGCCCGTGCGGGCGGCCTCGATAACGGTTTTGATCACGAAGTCCCTGTCCTGGTCCTGCACCACGGTGAGCAACAGCTCTTTTGGAATTTCGTCGTAAGTGATCTCTCCGATTTTTATGCCGCGCTGCTTGCCCCGGCCAACCACCGAAATCTTGGTAACTGAAGGAAATCCTGCTTCCATTAACGCGGCAAGCACATTGTCCACCTTGTCAGGCCGCACAATCGATTTGATCATTATCATGGCGAATCTCTCCTTGCGCTTTGAGCAATCCTCATCCGGCCAGCCCGTGTTCGATAAGAAGCTTTTCCAGCTCATCCGTATGCATCGGTTTGGGAATGACGTGCAGTTTGTTGTCCTCGATCTTGTGCGCGAGTGCCCTGTATTCGTCGGCCTGGGAATGCCCGGGATCGAATTCGATCACGGTCTTGCGGTTGATTTCGGCCCTCTGGACCATGTTCTCCCTCGGCACGAAATGGATCATGTGAGTCCCCAATTTCTCCGCGAAGGCCTCGATCATGTTCTGCTCGTTATCGACGTTCCTGCTGTTGCAGATAAGCCCGCCCAGCCTGACGCCACCGGCTTCGGCGAATTTAACGATGCCTTTGCAGATGTTGTTTGCCGCGTACATGGCCATCATTTCGCCCGAAACCACGATGTAGATTTCCTGGGCCTTTCCTTCTCGGATGGGCATGGCGAAGCCGCCGCACACGACGTCACCCAGAACGTCGTAGAACACATAGTCGAGCCCCAGGGATTTGGAGTAAGCACCGAGTTGCTCGAGTAGGTTGATTGATGTGATGATTCCCCGGCCCGCGCAACCCACCCCCGGTTCAGGGCCTCCGGATTCGACGCAGATCACCGAACTGAAACCGACTTTTCGAATGTCATCGAGTTCTACGTCCTCACCCTCCGTGCGAAGGGTGTCGAGGACGGTTTTCTGCGACAGCCCTCCCAGCAGTAACCTGGTGGAATCCGACTTGGGGTCGCAACCAACAACCATTACCTTGCGGCCCATTTCCGCAAGACCTGCCACCGTGTTCTGCGTCGTGGTGGACTTGCCGATGCCGCCTTTTCC
>JBEKMB010000055.1:0-30665 GCA_050008735.1 Syntrophobacteraceae bacterium | reverse complement strand
TCACCGATTCACCGTTTTTTTTCACCCGTCTTTGAGAAACAACTCGTGGTACTCGCTGTCGCTCAGATGGCTGCGCATCAGCTCGGAGATAAGCAAGAACAGCCCGTCGAGTTCCTTATCGGAAAGTCTGGGCACCAGGACCCTTACCAGATCGTCATCCGAAAATTTTTGGAGATAATATATCAGGGACTTTTCATCAACTTCCCTTGAAAGCCCGAAAGCCACAATCCCATCGTATTCCTCAACGAATGCGTGCTTGTGCGCCGGCATAGATTTCCCCTCCATCGGTAAAAAGAGCGGCCTCCGGTCCAAACCCATGGGGACGAATCGCCAACCCACCGGCATACACCGCCCGTGTTCCGCATCCCCTGGCCGTATCGTGCTTCTTGAAGGCCTACCCTATCATTGTAAGTGTTTTGTTCCGGAAACCGTAAGTGATTTGGCCGCCCCTGGATTTTGGCAAGCTCGGCACCTCCGGTGCCGAGTCCCGTGCCGGAAAATTTGAGAGCAGGTTCGCATGGGCCTGATTTGGCAATAAGTCTGAAAGCAAGGTCTTCAAAAAAGCGAAAAGCCGAATCGGTGGGGCGGACCGATCGGCTTAGAGGAGGAAAGAGTTTATTGTCGCTTTGTAGTAATAGCAACATTGATGCCATACTTGTGATAAGTGGGATAGACTTGTCATTACGGATAGTTATCACGAATTCAATACTAGCTGGCAAAACTCTATTCCCGCCATAAAGCCGCCTTTTCTCCTTAATCAAGCCATTATCACGCCATAATCACGCCATTTATGGAAGCTTTGATGGAGATGCCGCAAATGGACAGGTTACAGATATTGAACCGAAAAAACATTCGCCCGTTCTTTCGAGGCTTTCGAAATTGCGGAATTTTGCGCACACAATCTGGGAAAGGGTGCCCAAGCGGAGTATTTTACGCCCCGAAAGACGCAATTGTCTCGCGTTTGTCTGGAACGCCAGACTCCGCCCCAGGCCATTTAATGCAGGGATGGCTTCCAGCGGCGGCCCGGCGGCACAGCGCGCCAGGGTCCTCAGCCGCCAGGAAGACGCTGAAAGGCTCAGCGGACCGGGAGCAACTCAGGAGGCAAGCGCTCCACCGGCCATCGGGTCCAGGGCGCCGCTCACGAAAGCCAGGGCTATGCAGCGGGCATGATCGTCATTGAGGGCTTCCCCGTCGAGCCTTTCCTGCTCGTAGCTCTCGCAGGTCTGGCACGAAAAACCGGGCCATCTTTTGCGAATGGCCAGGTTGAGGCATTCCCCGTAATGTAGGCAGAACACGTTACGCCTAACTTCGTCGCAACTTTCCACGGCCATGTAGCGCACAGGTCTTTGCCTTGTCACGATTTTCTCCTCAGTTTTGGGTCCGTGTTTGTTTGTCCCCAAAATAGCGGCGCACTCGACGAATTGAAATAAGGTCAAGCAGGACATTTGCATACTTTGCGGCTGTATTTTCCGAATAGGGGCAAGTAGATCACCCATATTTATCAGGTTAGTCGTATCAGTTTGAATCAATTAAATTTCCCTTTTCTTATCATTAGAGATTCATGTAACTGCACTAACATGAATCAATTTATTTAAGGCCGGTGTTCGAGGTCATTTCTGCTGTGCCTCCGGCTGATCGGCGGAATTGAACAGATGGACCAGCACTTCGATTTTTTCATTCGGGTTGAGGTCCGTTTCGATTATGAGGCTGCTCTGTTTGCGCGCTCCCACCCTCACGCCGTCCAGCTTGGGCTTGACCACGAGGATAAAGCCCGCCTGATCTTCCGACGGCTCCCGTGAGATCGACATCAGGTCCTGGTCATAGGTCAGCCCGGTAATGTCGAAAGGTTTGTTCCGGTTGCTGGTGACAGTAATCCTGCCCAGCCGTTCGGGCTGGTTGGCGCTCAGTTTGCCGATCAAAATGTTTTGCGGCTTGACGGATATTTCACCATCGATAAACCCTGAAACCCGGATTACGACGTCCGGTTTTTGCGCCAGGTCCGTATCCAGTTTGATAAACCCGCCGTAAGTTCCCTGCCTGAGCTTATTTGAGACCTTCAGCCTGTATTGCTTGCCATCTACGACCGTTTCGAGCGAGTAGTTGATGTTTGCGGCGATATTGGTATCGGAACCCGTTATGTGGAATGGGGCCGTGGATGCCCTCAGGTCCAGGACGGTCTCGGAGACCAGGTCGGCCATGCCGCGAAAAAGAATTCCGGGTGAGGGCTTGACGTCTATAATCGGCAGAACGGTCCCGATCATCCGTACGATCACTTCCGGGGTCTGAGGATCGTTGCTTTGAATGGTAGCCTTTTTGTCGACCTTGCCGACATAGTTCTTAAGGCTCACCTTCATTCTCACCTTTCCCTCGCCCTGGGCAGGGATCGTCGCATCGTACTTGACGGCTGTACACCCGCAATCTACGCGCACGTTGGCGATATTGAGGTCCACGGACCCGATGTTTTTAACGGTGAACTCGTGTTCGGCCTCGACGCCTTCGAGTATTTCGCCGAAATTATATTCGAGTTCCTTCACCTGGATCAAAGGACGGGGCTTGATCTCGCAAACAGCCTGCTTCTTAACCGGCGGGGTCGCCGCGGCGAATGCAGGGCTGATGCAAAGACAAGCGACCGCCAGGGCGGCAGCCGCTCCGGCAAGGGCACTTCTCAGCCCTGCCCACCCCAATCTCCAAGGCAGGCGAGACGTCGATTTTTTTTCATTCTTCACCACAACCCCTCGATTTCCCTGTCGGGACCGAATATCCCACCCTTCCGCACCGGAAACTGCCGGTGTCTCATCCGGGCTTATCGGAAGCAAACCGGCTGGAGTTGCCCTTTCCCGAACGCAAGTTTTCATTAACTTTCCCTTCAAACACTAGAGCCGGATGCCGGAACTCAGGCCCCGGGGGTAAGAAGAGGCGCTGTTTTCTAGCGGCCCGCCAGGTCCCGGGCGGGCACTATCTCGATGCCTTCTTCCCGGAAATACCCGGCAGCATCCTGTAGAGATTTCAAGGTAGCTGCACGGGGATGCCCAATAGCAAGAGCCGTGCCCTTTACTTTGGCTATTCTCACCAACCTCGTGATCTGCGACCGGACGGCAACAGCGGACGGGTTGTCATCAAGGAAAATGTCCCTCTTCAAGCTTGGCATCTTCAATTCGCGGGCAATCTTCCACCCTTTGCTCCCATCGGTCGTCATGCTGTCGAGAAAAAAAAGCTCCCGCACCTTGAGTTCCCAAAGTACGGTTTTCATCATTTCCGCATCGCGGGTCATGCGCGACCCCATGTGGTTGTTCGCCCCGTCGAAGTAAGGCGAAGTATCGAGAGCCGCCCTGATGTTACGTCGGATTTCATCGCCGGACATCGAAAGCAGCAGCGCTCCCCTGCCGGGATTTTCCTTCGGGTTCAGGGGCTCCATCGGCAGGTGCAAAATAACTTCCAGGCCTTTTAGGTGAGCCAGCTCCGCTATTTCACTGCTGTGCGCCTGATGCGGCAAAACGGAAAAAGTGACTGGAAAAGGAAGCGAGGCGAACTTTTTGGCGATGCCGACGTCCAAACCCAGATCGTCTATGACAATCGAGACCCTGGCCGCCTTGGGAGAAATGTCCGGAGAGGGCGGGGCGGGCCGCGGCGCAGGAGCCGCTGACGGCACATCCCGGGGCGGGGCGGGGCGGGGCGCAAGGGCCACTAACGGCACATCCCGGGGCGGGGGCGGTTCGACCGGATTATAATTCGGGGAAGATGAGCTTTCGGTCCTGCTTTCGGAATGGCGCTGGGCCGGGGGGCGATCCAGCAGCTTTCCGGGCTTTGCGCCCGCCTCATCCGAGGCCTGAGATCCGGGGCCGTTTTTCGCTTTCTGAGCCGGCAGGTCGGCCGAAGGCGCGGGCAGCCGCCGAGCCTCTTTTCCCAGATAGATAAGGGATGACAAGAGTACGAGCGCAAGCACCCATGCAATCAGAACAGAGGTCGGGGGCCTTTTTTTCGCACCGGCACGACCGCTTTTCGCAGGGTCTGCTTTACGTCCGCCCTTTGCCTTCCCGGTTTTGTTCCTTTTTTCCGGCGGCAATTTAACCTGAGTCCAATATCGAGAGACACAAGAGTGGGCAGGCGAAAAGCTCTGTACTCCCCGCCCCTTGCTTCCTCGTCTTAACCTTTGCTCTGCGTCTTGGCCATTATCCTGTAGCCCTTGAGCAGATCAAGGGCCCGGCGCACCTGGTTGTCCCCTTCGACAAGCTTTTTGGCATTGGCTCGGGCCGCTTCATCCTTGTTTTGACTATCCGACTTAGAGTTTTCCATATGCCTCGGGAGATCTTTTTCCCGGATGCGGGTAAGATCGTCACCGGGGGATTCTTCGCCTTTCGGGCTCTCCTTTTTGACCACGATGTCGGGTGTGATCCCCTTGGCCTGAATCGAGGTCCCTGAAGGCGTATAGTAAAGAGAGGTGGTAAGCCTGAGGGCCGATCCGTCGTTTAGCGGGATCACGGTCTGAACGGAGCCTTTGCCGAAGGTCTGTTCACCCATGATAATGGCCCTCTTGTGGTCCTGAAGCGCCCCGGCAACGATTTCGGACGCGCTTGCCGAACCCGAATTTACCAGCACGACAATAGGATAGTTGCGCGGCTTTGCCTTTTTGTGGGCCTCGAATCTCATTTTCTGATTTTCGAGCCGTCCACCCGTGTAGACGATCAGACCTTCGTCGAGGAACTCATCGCTTACTTCCACGGCCTGATCGAGCAACCCGCCCGGATCGTTTCTCAGGTCGACTATGAGCCCATGCATGCCTGAGCTGTCGGACTCAAGCTGATTCAGCGCTTTGCGAAGATCGCTTCCCGTTCCGCTCTGGAAACTCGAAATCCTGACATAGCCGAACCCAGGCTCCAATGCGCTGGACTTTACACTCTGAATTGAGATGATGTCCCGAAGCAGTTCAAATTCAAGCGGCTTGTGCTCGCCTTTTCTCAAAATCGTGAGTTTTACCTTGCTGCCTTTCGGGCCTCTCATCTTCTGCACCGCATCCATGAGAGACATGTCCTGCGTGGTAATATCATCAATTTTCATGATCTGGTCGTTTGCCTGAATGCCGGCCTTGTCCGCCGGGGTATCCTCGAGAGGCGAAACGACCGTCAAAATGTTGTCCCGAATTGTTATCTCTATTCCAAGTCCGCCGAACTTCCCCTTCGTCTCGATCTGAAGCTCCTTGTAGTCTTCCGGCTTCATGAACGAAGAATGCGGGTCGAGTTCCCGGAGCATACCGTTTATGGCGCCATACATGAGCTTTTTCTGATCAGTCTTTTCGACGTAGTTATCCTGTACAATTGACATTACGTCGCTGAAAAGCTTCAAATATTGATATACGTCCGGATTTTCGGCGGCACTGCTCTTCGCCTTGATCGGCGACCAACTCCCGCAAACAACGATCAGCGAACCCGCAATAATGAGAAGTAAAAGTCTGGAACGATTTTTCAACATAGGATTTCCTTGCTCTATCGAAATTTGAACCCGGTCGGGGAAACAGGGCTCCCGGTCTTGCCGGCGATCGGCCCCGCGGCTGCGACCCCGGGTACCCTCGCGCCTGCGAATCCACCACTATAACTCGTGAAATCTAACAGCGCCACATCTAAAGGGCAAATCATTTTTATATCCGGACAAAGGCGCTGGATTCCTGAGTCCAGGCGACATTATAGCATCGATTGTATCAAAAAGCATTCAGCATCTAATCCGGTTTCCGGGGCAAAAAAATCCGGATGGAACGGGCACGAAAACGGCCAAGTCAAGCCTTTGACGCCACGGGACACAGTTCAAACGCGAACTTGATCCGCGGCCGTAAAACCGCCCTGCCGGAGACTACTCCCCTCCGCTTTCGGAGCGGCAGTGAATTGTCTAAGATTTCCAAGTCCTTGGACATTGAAGATCGCGTCCTCACGCGGGCCGCCTGCCCCGCCGGGGGCCGGACGGCCCCAATCCTTTACATGGTCTGGTTTCGGCATGTCTCTTGCTACCCGTCCTCTAAAGCAGGGGCTTTTTCCCGGCAATACTATTCGCTTTTCTGCAACAGGATCGAGAGGCCATGACGAGCGTTCTGATTATAGATGACGACCCGTTGATATGCGATTTGCTCTCCGACGTCATTCGGGACAAGGGACATAGCGTAACCTGTTCTCATACTTTGGAACAGGGATTGCGCGAGGTGTCGACCGGCCGCCATGATTTGGTCCTGCTCGACGTTGGACTGCCGGACGGAAACGGCCTCGATGCAATCGAGCAGCTTCGCAGCGTCGAACCCGAGCCGCAGATTATCATTATTACAGGGGCCGGAGACCAGAACGGCGCCGAACTGGCGATTCGAAGCGGTGTATGGGACTATATTCAAAAACCCGGTTCGATCCACGACATCACATTGCCCATCATCCGGGCCATCGAGTACCGTGAGCAGAGAAAAGCCGAGGGCCAGGTCATTGCGCCAAGAGTCCTCAAGGTCGACGGGATAATCGGAAATTGCCCCAGGATGAGGAGCTGTTTCGATCTGGTCGCCCAAGCGGCCGCAAACGATATAAATGTACTTATCACGGGAGAAACCGGCACCGGGAAGGAACTCTTCGCATCGGCCATCCACAAAAACAGCCCGCGCGCAAAAAAGCCCTTCGTCGTGCTCGACTGCTCGGCCCTGCCGGAAACACTGGTCGAAAGCATTCTTTTCGGCCACGACAAAGGAGCGTTCACGGGAGCTGAAAAGGCCCGTGAGGGATTGATAAAACAGGCGGACGGCGGCACCCTTTTCCTGGACGAAGTCGGGGAGCTGCCCTTCTCGGTTCAGAAAGCGTTTCTGCGGGTCCTTCAGGAGCGCCGTTTCCGCCCGGTCGGGAGCGGTGTGGAAATAGAGAGCGATTTTCGACTGATCGCGGCAACCAACCGCGACCTCCAGAACATGGTCCGTGAGGACACGTTCCGCAACGACTTTCTATTCCGGTTGCGCTCGTTCATCATAGACTTGCCGCCTCTTCGGGAGCGCACCGAGGACATTGCCGAAATCGCCAGGTCTTATGTCGCCGAACTCTGTGACCGCCACGACATGGGGATGAAAGGGTTTTCCCCCGAGTTCATAAAGTCCCTGAACGCCTACAAGTGGCCCGGAAATGTCAGGGAGCTGTTGCACGCCCTGGAACGCTCCCTCTACGTCGCCTTTCGTGAAGCGACCCTGTATCCCCAGCACCTGCCGGACCACATTCGCATCGACCTCGTGAGACACTCGATCTCGGTGGCGATCCCTACCGGCACAAATGGGGACCGCAGCTCTCAGACAGGTCTGCCCTCCTTCAGGGACTATCGCGAAAACACCGACAAAGCCTACCTCACCCAACTGCTATCACTGGCCCGAGGCAATATCAGGGAAGCCTGCCGCATATCGAGCCTTTCCCGGTCCCGGCTCTACGATCTGCTTAAGCAGCACAAGGTTATGACCCCAATGGCGGCTAATCTTTAAAGACCGCGGGCATTTTTCCTGAAGCAGTCCTGTTTTCCGGATTATGTCCGGATTTTCGGACTCAATGAATGGAACGCGGCAGACCGGCAGGCGTCTAAAATGACCCCTGTTTTTCCAACATACTCCAATGATTGAACAAATTCTTCACGCGCGCCGAGGCACGGTTTTTGCCTTTAATCGCTCCAACCAAGGAGTGGACCAATGAAGGACCTCATCTTCTACAACACCGGTCAAAGCCATTTCACCTCCGGATTGCTCGATCAGATCGGCGCCCTGATCCCTTCGGAAAATATCATTTTATGCAAGGACATCAAGCAACTAAGGGCCGCCCTGCTCAAGCCCGCATTCAATCTTCTCGCAGCAATACTGGCGGTCTCCGGCCGGCAGGAGCTCCTCGATCTCGTGGCCATATCGAAGTTTCTGCGCGCGGCCCGCATCATTCTCATTCTTCCGGACAGGGAGATGGAGACGGTTTCACAAGGGCACGAACTGAGGCCGCGATTTCTAACGTGGCCTGCCGCGGCTCCCGGTGAAGTTATGGCCGTTTTGCACAAGATGTTGGCCATGGCGGATCAATCACGGGAAAAACAGAACTAAGGCACATAAAGCTTATGGATTAGGCAGGGGAAAGCCCAGGCAATCCCTGCGCCAACCAGGCTGATACCGGCTCAAGTATTATCCAAGTTGAAAACGTAAAGGTGTAGAGAATGAAATTAAGCGTCAAAATCGTAGGAGGTTTTCTCGCCGTATCTTTGGTTACGCTGCTCATCGGCTATATCGGGGCTGCCAAAGTGAAGACCATCGCCGATGCCGATTCCGTCATGTACAACCTCAATACCAAGCCGCTGGAAGCAATGTCCAACATCGAGACAAGTTTTCAAAAGATGCGCAGCAAGATTAAAGATGTTTTCATAATCAAATTCACGCTCAACCGTGAAGTCGACAGCTACCTCGATGAAATGAAAGCACTCGACCGGCAAACGCAGGAAAATCTCAATATCTTCGAAAAGTCCATAACATCTGAAAATGTGCGGATGGAATATAATTCTCTGAAGTCCACATTGGCCCGTTACTACCCGGCACGGGACAAAACGGTCGCTCTGGCTGTTGAGGGCAAAAAGGACGAAGCCTTCGGATGGCTCTACGGTGACGGCGCAAATGCCGCCAGAGAAGCCGATCAGGCCATGAAGGCCCTTTTCGAGCTCAAAGTGAACGAGGCAAAACAGACAGCGGCAAACAATACATCAGAAGCAGGCAACGCGCAGCTCTTTACCTGGATATTCGCCGTCTGCGGCACCATATTGGCCCTCGCACTCGGGACCTTTATCGCGCTTTCCATAACAGGGCCGATCAATCGGGTGGTTCGGGGGCTCAGCGAGGCTTCCGAACAGGTCTCGGTCGCTTCCGGCCAGGTATCGGGCGCCAGCCAGCAACTGGCCGCGGGATCCTCCGAGCAGGCGGCTTCCATCGAGGAGACTTCTTCATCCCTGGAAGAAATGTCTTCGATGACCAAACAGAACGCCGAGCACGCCGGACAGGCCAACCACCTGATGGTGGAGACCAACACGGTTGTCTCAAGGGCCAATGATTCCATGGGTAAGCTTACCGTCTCCATGACCCAAATCACCAAGACCAGCGAAGAGACATCAAAGATTATCAAAACCATTGACGAAATTGCGTTCCAGACTAACCTGCTGGCCCTCAACGCCGCCGTGGAAGCTGCACGGGCCGGAGAAGCCGGGGCCGGATTCGCGGTTGTCGCCGACGAGGTGAGAAATCTTGCCATGAGGGCGGCAGAAGCGGCGAGGAACACCACGGACCTGATAGAAGGCGCCCTCAAGCAGATCAAGGAGGGGTCGGCCATAGCCGAAAAAACCGGTGAGGAATTTTACCAGGTTTCCGCCATCTCGGCCAAAATGAGCGAACTGATCGGGGAGATAGCGGCGGCTTCCGGCGAACAGGCACTGGGGATCGAGCAGGTCAACAGGGCCGTGATCGAAGTGGACAAAGTGGTCCAGCAAAACGCGGCCAACGCCCAGGAGTCTGCTTCGGCATCCGAGGAAATGAGCGCCCAGGCCCAACAGATGAAAAGGTTTGTTGGTGAGCTTATGGCCATTGTCGGCGGAACGGAAAACGGGTCGTCCGCAACGGCCAAAAGTGCGCCATGGAGCAACCGGCCGGGAAAAGCGCCGAAGGCAGGCCGTTTCAGCGGGGCGCCGGCCGGAGCAAAGCCCTCGACGGCGGCAAGAGCGGTGCAGGCCGCTCCTTCAGCCGGCGAAATCAGAGCGGAGAAAATAATCCCTTTTGATGATGACAGTCTGGTCGAGTTCTGATAACACGGACAGCATCAACTGGATTACTTTATTAGATGTGTTTAGCGCGAACGGGGCGGGGCGGGGGCCCGAGTGGAATTCTTCGCACTTTTCGCGGGAACAATTCAGCATCAGGTTGACGCCATGGGCAGGTGCGAGGGCGAGAGGCAAAACCCGTTTGCACCTTCCACCGTTCGATGGCGTGGGCCGCTTGAACTGAAAAAAGGGTAAACAGCATGTCCGGTCGGGGGAGCTTAGTCTTATGGTCCGTCCGCGGGAAACTGCTAGTGTTATTGCTGCTGATCTTACTGCCTGCATCCGGGCTGGTCGTCGCATCGAACCTGAGCAGGCGCACGGATGCGATCCGGGAAGCGGAAAACGGGGCACATCTGCTGGCTCGGTCCCTGGCGGCCCGCCAGGAGCAAACCGCCACCGGGGCACAACAGATGCTGAGCACTCTGGCGCACCTGCCGGAAGTGAAAAACCTGGACGCCACGGCCTGTGATCGACTATTCAGAGAACTCAACGCAAAATATCCGGTTTATTCCAGCATATCGGCGGCAACCCCGGACGGGGCCGTATTCGCCTCCTCGGGGCCCCCAGACCCCGCCGCGGCCGATCTCTCGGGCCGCAAGTCATTCAGGGAAGCTCTAAGGACGCTCGATTTTTCCGCCGGTGACTACGCCGAGACTAAGTCCGGCAAGGCCCCCTCGATCTGCTTCTCTTATCCTGTCCTCGACGTCGATAAAAAACCGCTCGCAGTCATGCACGCGGCCCTGAAGTTCGAAGGATGTGTTCAATTGCTCAAACAATCGGGCCTCCCTGAGGGCTACTCATGTGACATCACGGACGATAGCGGAATACGCCTGTTCAGCTTTCCGGAAAATGCCGCGCGGGCGCCCGGCGTTGCCGTCTCCAGGGAGGCGTTCGACGTGTTGTCGGCCGGCCCCGGACCCGCAAAAACCGGAAAAACCTCGCTGAAGGGCTTCGACCGGGTCGCTGCCTTTGAGCGCCTGCGGCTAAGGGACGCCCCCTCTCCATATCTTTATCTGATCGTCGGCAATGTGGACGGCCGGACCCTTCATGCCGCCGATATGGAGATGCTGGGCTGTCTGTGCGGTCTTGGAGTTTTGGCTGTTTTCGCGCTCGCTTTTGTTCGAAAGGCGGCAGGGTGCGGCGAATACATGGGCGGCGATGCGGGAGTGCAAAAATCCCCCGGCGGGCGAAAGGCCGCCGTGGAGGCAAGGGTGGCGGAGCTGGCCGGGGCTAATGAACTCCTGCGCCTGGAGGTCGCCGAGTCCGTAAAGGCCGAGGAAACACTTCGGGCAGTGCTGATACTGGCGGAAGATGAAAAATCGAAGTCTGAATCCATTATTGCAAGCATAACCGAGGGCTTGACCATAATAGACAGAGATTTCAAGGTCGTCTATCAGAATGAAATTTCCAAGACATTTGTCGGAAACTGTGTTGATAAATACTGCTACCGGGCGGCCCATAACAGGGACAGCGTATGTGAGCAATGTCCCGTTCTCAAGTGCTTTGAGGATGGGAAAATGCACAAGAGCGAGAGAGGCAAGCTATTCAATGGTGAAATGATTTATTTCGAAATTGCGGCCTCACCTCTTAGAAACGCGACCGGGGAAGTGAGCGGGGCCATCGAACTGGCAAGGGACATCACACAACGCAAGCTCGCCGAGGAAAAACTCATGAGTTCGGAGGAACGGCTCAAAATAATATTTGAGTCCGCGCCGGACCCCTACTACCTCACTGACCTGGAAGGCAGAATCGTTGACGGCAACAAGGCCGCGCTGAAGATAACCGGCTACGCAAAAAAAGACCTGGTCGGCAAAAACCTGCTCGAACTCGGGCTGCTGCAGCCCGAGCAGGTACGCAAGGCCGTCGAGGTTTTGGCTCGAACCGCGGCCGGCCATCCCTCCGGCCCAGATGAGTTCACTTTGAAACGAAAGGACGGGACGACGGTCTTCATTGAAAGCAGGTCCTTTCCTACCGTAATCAGGGGGCAGAGGCTTCTGCTCGGCATCGCGCGGGACATAACAAAGCGAAAAACCGCGGAAGAATCTTTCCTGGAATCTCAGCAACGGCTCTCAGACATTATCGACTTTTTGCCCGATGCCACCTTTGTCATCGACAGGGCAGGAAAGATCATCGCATGGAACCGGGCCATGGAAGAAATGACGGGGCTCAGCGCGGAGGCGATGCTGGGCAAAGGCGGGCACGAATATGCCCTGCCCTTTCACGGCGAAAGAAGACCTATGCTCATCGACCTCGTTCTTGACCACGACGAGGAAGTCGAAGCAAAGTATGTGACCCTGCACAGAAAAGGCGGCTTGCTGGCGGCACAAACCTTTTCACCGTCGCTAAGGGGACACGCGGCCTATCTTTTCGGAACGGCAAGCGCTCTTTACGACTCCAGGGGCAATATCGTCGGAGCTATCGAATCCATACGCGACGTTACAGGACATAAGATCATGGAGGAAGCGGTCGCCAGGGCCGAGGAAAAATACAGGGACATATTCGAAAATTCCATAACAGGCATATATCAGGTTACACCCGAAGGGCGTTTCATGAGCCTCAATATGTCTATAGCCAACTTGCTGGGCTACCGTTCGCCGGAGGAGCTGATAAATGAGGTAAGCACCGCCTGGGACCTCTACGTCCACCCCGAGCGCCGCTCAGAGCTGCACCGCCGGCTCGAGGAGCATAGATCGGTCCATGACTTCGAGGCGGAGCTTTTCAGGAAGGATAGGAGCGTTGTATGGGTTGCCCTCAACGTAAGCGCCGTTCGCAACTCAGCGGGACAGATCGTTCATATCGAGGGCACCGCCAGCGACATCACGGACAAGAAACTCCTCAGGGCCCAGCTCGATCAGGCCCAGAAGATGGAGGCGATCGGGACCCTGGCAGGAGGTATCGCTCATGACTTCAACAATATCCTGACGCCCATAATCGGCTACACCGAGCTTTCGCTCAATATGGTAAGCGAAGACGGCAGGCTGAGCCATAACATGAGACAGGTCCTTCTTTCCGCCAACCGCGCGAAGGACCTCGTAAGGCAGATCCTCACCTTCAGCCGCAAGACCGACCAGGAACGAAAGCCGGTACGGGTCGGCCTCATTATAAAGGAAGCCCTCAAGCTGCTCAGATCTTCCCTGCCCTCCACCATCGATATCCGCCAGTCCCTGCATGCCGATGCGGTCGAAAGCACCGCGATGGCCGACCCCACCCAGATTCACCAGGTACTCATGAACCTGTGCACCAATGCGGCCTACGCAATGCGCGCGAAAGGCGGTACCCTGACAGTCATCCTGGAAAACGTGGAGGCCGGTCCGCGCGCCGGCAAGGGGGGGCCGGACATCGAACCCGGACCTTATTTGAGGCTCTCGGTCGCCGACACGGGACACGGGATGGACGATGAGGTAAAACAGCGCATCTTCGATCCGTACTTCACCACCAAGGGCCCCAATGAGGGGACCGGCCTGGGCCTTGCCGTGGTCTACGGGATCGTCAAGAACCTGTACGGAGCGATTGCCGTTTCGAGCGCACCTCGCGAGGGGGCCGTTTTCGACGTTTATTTGCCGAGGACCAGGACTACTCCGGCGCGCGAGGCATCCCCGTCGGTGCCGCTGCCGACCGGACAAGGCACCATCCTGGTGGTCGATGACGAAAAGTTCATTGTTGACATGGTCAAGGAGATGCTCGAGACCCTGGGTTATGTAACAGTCCCGAGGTACAGCAGCTCCGATGCCCTGGAGACTTTCGAAACAAGGCCCGAGAGCTTTGACCTCGTCATTACCGACATGACGATGCCTCACATGACCGGCATCGACCTGGCGAAGAAAATCTTTGCCATTCGCCCGCACACTCCGTTGATACTGTGCACCGGATTCAGCGAGACTATGGATGAGAATAGAATGAAACCGCTGGGGATCAAAAAACTTCTCATGAAGCCGGTATCCATGCGCGACCTGGCCGACGCGGTCAGCAACATACTGGTCCGGGGCCGGCCGGACACATTGGTCCACTAGCACCTATCCTCCCGCCTGGACTTAACAATGCCCCCGCGGCCTGCTGAACTTGGCGCCACGATGTTTCAGATTCATGGGAGCGGGCAGAGGACAAATTATGAAACACACCAAGCTTTACTGGACTCTTTTCATCCTGATTCTGCTGGGATCGTTTCTCCTCTATTCCGCCTACTCAGAAGTCAAGAACGCGACAATCGATCAACTCAACAGTCAACAAATGACACTGGCCAGGGCGGCCGCCAGGAGTGTCGAAGGCTACTTCGATCATTACAGCAGGCTGCTGAATGCCCTCTCGAAACTGGATTCCATCGCCGAGGCCGATGAGGATGGAAAGAAACTGATGGAGGTCTTCTATCAGTCTCATGCGGGCGAGATCTTAGCCATCACTCGCGTTAATGCCGACGGAGTGGTCACGCACACTGTTCCACCGGACCCGAGGGTAAGCGGAGCGAATCTGTTCAATCAGGACCACTTCAAGAAGATAAAGGAAACTCACCTGCCGGTGGTCAGCGATGTCTTCATGGCCGTGCGGGGATTCGTGTCCGTGGTGCTCTGCGTACCGGTATTGAGAAATGATGTATTTGAGGGTTCCATTACCGTTTTGATCCCGTTCGACGAGCTTGCCAAAAGGTATCTGGAAGGGATCAAGTTCTCCGAAGATGGATACGCCTGGATGATAGACCGCAGAGGCGTTGAACTCTACTGTCCGGTCCCGGGTCATGTCGGCAGGACGGTCTTCGAGAACTGCAGGGATTTTCCCTCTATTCTTTCAATGGCCCAAGACATGATTCAGGGCAAGGAGGGGCAGGCAACATACGTTTTCGATAAAGTTCGCGGCCAGAGCATCCTTTCCGAGAAAAAGTACGCCGTATATGTCCCGGTGCGCCTGCCTGGCAATTTTTGGTCCATTGTAATCGCAACGCCTGAAAGCGAGGTCTTTGGAATCCTCCATGGATTCAGAGGCAGGTGGTTTCTAATCGCGGGGCTCATGTTTGTTTCAGCCGCCCTCTTCCTCAGCCGCTCCCTGATTATTGCCAAAGAAGAATCGAAGCGCAGACGCATTGAACTCGCGCTCCAGGAAAGCGAAAGAAAATACCGGCAGTTGATCGAACTGGCCCAGGAAGGCATATGGGTGATTGACACCGGAGGCGATACGACCTTCGTCAATCCCAGAATGGCCGAGATACTTGGATATACGACGCAGGAAATGCTCGGACGGCCGCTCCAGTCTTTTATGGGCAGGCAATCCGTCGATATTTGCATGCCCTTGCTGGAACTGTGCAAACAGGGCGTCATAGAAGAATACGATTTCGAATTCACCCGGAAAGATGGAGTGCCGATCCATGCCCACATGGCGGTCTGCCCCATTATCGACAATGGAGACTACACCGGCGCATTGGCCGTTGTCGCCGACATTACGAAGCGCAAGCGGGCCGAAGAGGCCCTCATGGAATCTCAGCAGCAGCTTGCCGATATTATCGACTTTTTGCCCGACGCCACCTTCGTCATCGACAGGGAAGGAAAAGTCATAGCATGGAACAGGGCCATCGAAGAAATGATGGGGGTCAGCGCGGCGGCGATGCTGGGCAAAGGCGGCTACGAATATGCCGTGCCCTTTCACGGTGAAAGAAGGCCTATCCTCATCGATCTGGTTCTTGAACCATGCGAGCAAATCGAAGCGAAGTATTTGACCATTGAAAGAAAGGGCGGCGTACTGGCGGGAAAGTCATATATACCGGACATCAGGGGGTGCGAAGCGTATCTTTCCGGGACCGCGAGCGCTTTGTATGACTCCAGGGGAAACGTCGTCGGGGCGGTCGAATCGATACGCGACGTCACCCTGCAAAAGCAGGCCGAGGACGCGCTGATGGAATCCCAGCAGCAGCTTGCCGATATCATCGATTTCCTGCCCGACGCCACCTTTGTCATTGACAGGGAAGGCAAAATCATAGCCTGGAACAGGGCCATGGAAGAAATGACGGGGATCAGCGCTACGGCGGTGCTGGGTAAAGGCGACCACGAATACTCGCTGCCCTTTTACGGTGAAAGAAGGCCTATCCTCATCGATCTCGTTTTTAAACCATGCGGGCAAACCGAAACAAAGTATTCGACCCTGGAAAGGAAAGACACCGCGCTCGAGGGCGAAACCTATTTGAAGGACCTCAGGGGAGGGGAAGCATATCTTTTCGGCACCGCGAGCGCTCTTTATGACTCCAGGGGCAACATAATCGGGGCCATAGAATCGATACGCAACATCACCGAGCGTAAGCTCATGGAAAAAGCCATCGCGGAGGCGGAGGCAAAGTACAGGGACATATTCGAAAATTCCGTAACCGGCATATATCAGATTACCATGGACGGGCGTTTTTTGAGCGTCAATACGTCTACCGCACATATCCTGGGCTACGATACGCCCGAGGAGCTGTTAAGCGAGGTAAACGATTTTCGGCAGTTCTATGTCCATCCCGAGCGCCGATCCGAACTGCTCCGCCTGATCGAGGAGCGTGGATCGGTCCGTGACTTCGAGGTGGAGTTTTTCAGGAAGGATAAGAGCCTTGTATGGGTTAGCCTCAACGTTCGCGCCGTTCGTAACTCAACGGGAAAGATCGCGTACATGGAAGGCGGGGTCAGCGACATCACGGACGGCAAACTCCTCAGGGCCAGACTCGACCAGGCCCAGAAGATGGAGGCGATCGGTACGCTGGCAGGGGGAATCGCCCATGACTTCAACAATATCCTGACGCCGATAATCGGCTACACCGAGCTTTCGCTCAATATGGTCCCCGAAAACGACAGGCTGAGCCATAACATGAGGCAGATCCTTCTTTCAGCCAACCGCGCAAGGGACCTCGTCAAGCAGATCCTCACCTTCAGCCGCAAAACCGAACAGGAACAAAAGCCTGTGCAGGTCAGCCTTATTGTAAAGGAAGTCCTCAAGCTGCTCAGGTCTTCGCTGCCTTCCACCATCGATATCCGCCAGGCGAACCATGGGGATGCGGTCGACAGCACCACAATGGCCGATCCCACCCAGATTCACCAGGTGCTCATGAACCTGTGCACCAATGCGGCCCATGCCATGCGCTCGAAAGGCGGGACCCTGAGCATCACGCTGGAAAATGTGGAGGTCGGCCCGCACGCCGAAGGAGGGCCCCCGGATATGGAGCCCGGAGCTTACCTGAGTCTTTCGGTCGTCGACACTGGAGACGGAATGGACGAGGCGGTAAGACGGCGCATCTTCGATCCATACTTTACCACCAAGGGACCCAATGAGGGGACCGGCCTGGGCCTTGCCGTCGTCTACGGGATCGTAAAGAGCCTCTCGGGAACAATCACGGTATCGAGCAAACCCGGCAAAGGCTCCGCCTTTTTCATGTATTTCCCGAGGACCAAGACGATTCCGGCGCCTCCGGCCCAGATGTCGCGGCTTCTGCCGACCGGACACGGTATGATCCTGGTGGTCGACGACGAAAAATTTATAGTCGATATGGTCAAGGAGATGCTCGGGACCCTGGGTTACGAGACGGTGTCGAGATACAGCAGCACCGATGCCCTGGAGGCTTTCAGGGCCAGGCCCGGAAGCTTCGACCTGGTCATTACCGACATGACCATGCCCAACATGACCGGCATCGACCTGGCGAAGGAAATCTTTATCATTCGGCCGCATATCCCGTTGATACTGTGCACCGGATTCAGCGAGAAGGTAGATGAGGATAAAATAAAGCTGCTGGGGATAAAAGCGCTTCTCATGAAGCCTGTATCGATGCGCGACCTGGCCATTGCAGTAAACAGGATACTGGTCCGGGACCGGAAGGACGAGCCGGTCCGGAACCACCTGGGTACAATGGCCCGGTAGTTTGTCGGGCCTGCCGCAGTTTACGCCTGAACTCATCAATGCTCCCCGCGGATTGAACCGGCGCCGGACGCCGCGCTGTATAAATGATCTTCCCTATCCGCAAATTTTTTGCTAAATCTTCGCCAGACGCCATGACGCCTCGAGAGTTTTTCGTCCGTGGATTTCATGGTTCCTGCATATCGCAGGTTCGCGGGTTTTTCTAAGAGGTGCAAAATGATACCGCGTCCCTACCGCTTCGGGCTTGCAGTCCCATTGTTTTTCATTCCGCTTTTCACCTTTGTGGCGATGTCCGCGTTTCAATGGCTGAAACACTTTTTTTGGCCACAAATCGACCTTTGGAGCTTCCATTTCCACACTGTCCTTTTCATTACCGCCATCGTTACGATCGGAGGATTTCTTGCATGCAGGTACCTGGAAGCCCGCTCACTTCTATCATCAATCGTCGAATCCTCAGATGACGCCATTGTAGGCATCAAGCTGGATGGGACCATCTTGAGCTGGAACAGGGCGGCGGAAAAGATCTATGGCTATTTCGCAAATGAAGCGGTTGGACGGCCTTCCGACGTTATTTTGCCCTTCAACCAGCCCGGCGATGTATCCAATGTGCTCGCCAGGATAAAGCGGGGGGAACAGGTGGAGCACTACGAGACCACCTTTATCCGCAAAGACGCAAGGAGGGTGCAGGTCGACCTGACGGTCTCGCCTATTCTCAATGCCGCGGGACAGATAATCGGCGCCTCAACGATAAGCCGGGACATCACCGGGCGCAAGGAGGCGGAGGAGGCGCTTCGGCAAAGCGAAATCCGGCTGGCGCGCACCTGTGCTTTTTCCCTGGTAATGGTGGCTCACGTGGGACTTGACGGGCGCTGGCTCAAAGTCCCCCCAAAACTTTGCGAACTGCTTGGGTATGACGAAGAAGAGATGCTGGCGCTCAGGTCCTCGGACGTGACCTATCACGAAGACCTCGATGAGGAGCGCAGCCATTTTAAGGCCCTGATTCTTGGCAGGATCAAATCCCTGGACCTGGAGAAACGCTACGTTACAAAGGATGGCCGGCTCCTCTGGGTCTACCTCAATTATTCCATTGTTACGGACATCGAAGACCATCCGCAGCACTTCCTGGCCTATATCCGGGACATAACCACGCGCAGGATGGAACAGGATGAGCTGAAACAGACGAACATCTATCTCGAAAACGTCTTCCAGAGCTCACCCGACGCCATCGGGATCGTCGATGAACACGGCAGGTTCATCAAATGGAACAAAATGGCGGCCGAGCTGTACGGATACAGTTTTGAAGAGCTTCGAGGAAAGTCGGGTTTCGATCTCTATGCCGACCGTGGCGAAATGGAAAGAATGCTAGAATCTCTTCGTGTGCATGGTTCAGTAAAGTTGGAAACCCTGATGAAAAGAAAGGACGGCAGTGTCGCCCCTTTCGAGATTGCCATCGGCCTGCTCCGGGACGCGGAAGGCAAGGGCATCGGCAGCGTCAGCGTGGCCAGAGATCTAAGTGAAATCAAAAACGCCCTCATTGAACTCAGGGCCTCCAACGAGAGGCTGTCCGCGGAGATCGTCGTGCGCAAGCGGGCCGAAGATGAGGTGAAACGGCTCAGCAGGCAGAACCAGCTGATCCTGGACGCCGCAGGGGAAGGCATCGCGGGATTGGACCCGGAGGGCAAAGTCACCTTTATAAATCCCGCGGGGGCAAAGCTTGCAGGGTATGAAACCGCGGAACTGCTCAACAAAGACTTTCACATGATTGTCCATCACTCCAGGCCCGAGGGTCCCGGTTACCCTGAGGGTGAGTGTTCCATTATGCCTGGGGTTGGCGTGGGGGCCGTCTGGCATGAAAACGGCGTGGTATTCTGTAGAAAGGACGGCACGTGTTTCCCGGTTGCATATTCGAGTACCGCAATTGTCGAAGAAGGCCGCGTCGTCGGCACGGTCCTCACCTTCCGTGACATTACCGCGAGCAAGCTCGCGCTGGAGGAATTGAACAGATACCGCGATCACCTCGAAGACCTGGTGAAAGAGCGCACTGCGGAACTGGCCATTGCCAACGAACATCTCACCTGTGAAATCGAGGAGCGCAAGCGCGCCGAGGAGGCGCTTCAGGAGAACTCGCAAAAACTAAAGCTTTTCGCCTACTCAGTTGTGCACGATCTGAAGAGTCCGGCGATTGGAATTCATGGATTCACACAACGTCTTTATAACCAGTGCCATCACATGCTCGATGAAAAAGGCAAAAGCTATTCGAACCAGATCTTGAGATTATCCGAGCACGTCGCCGCCCTGGTCGAACAGGTCAATGTGTTTATCGCCACCAAGGAAACCCCCCTGGCGATTGAACACATAGAGCTGAAAAGCATCCTACGGACACTCAGGGACGAATTCTCGGCACGGTTGAGCATCCGTCAAATCGAGTGGCTCGAACCTGAGTGCACGGTCGTTTTTGGGGCCGACAGGCTATCAATTCTCAGGGTCTTCAGAAATTTGGTGGACAATGCGCTGAAATACGGCGGCGATCAGCTGAGCAAAATCTGGATGGGGTATGAAGAATCGGAGGATTTCCACATTTTTGAAGTCGGCAACGACGGCGCCGAGCTTAAAGAGATGGATTCGGAAAAGATTTTTGACCCGTTTCAACGCCATGAGTCATCAAAGGGGACCGAGGGCTCCGGTCTGGGCCTGACCATAGTCAAAGAGATAGCCGAGCGGCACGGCGGCACGGTTTGGGTTACGGTGGGCTGCCGGCATGAGATCACCTTCCACCTGTCCATCTCAAAGACCCTCGACTGTTCCTGACCTGAAACTTATTGTAATGCCATTGGGGGTGTTGGACTCTTTGCAAGCGTTCACCGCAGAGACGTCAGAGAACGAAGAGATTTTGACAGGATCAACAGGATTAACAGGATTAACAGGAAAACAACAGGCACTCAAAACGGATTGAGGGATCTAGGAATTAAACCCATAAATCCTCTAATTCCTAAATCCCTGAATGCCTAAAATGGAAATTTTTTAATCCTGTCAATCCTGTCAAAGGTCTTCTTGCCGCTATGTGTTCTCCGCGTCCGCGGCGAACGGGTACTTATGGCCCCGATGCAACGCTACACCCTGGCGTAGGCAAGGCTATCCTTTTCAAACTCCTCGATGATTTCATCGGTCAAAGTCGGGCGCATTTTCGCCATGACCTGGAGAAAGTCCTCAGTGACCGCCCTGTAGTCTTTTTTCTCGGATACTTCCCGTTCAAAGGACTTCTGAGCGACCTGCTCGAAAAGGTATTCAATATCGGCCGGAGTAAATCTCGAAGTCTTGTTCACGAGTTCTTCCAGGTCGATTTCGCCCACATTTAGCCTCGACAGGTAGTTTTCCAGAATGGTTTTTCGCTCGTCGGCATTCAGGCCGCCTACCGGAATTATGCAGTCGAACCTTCCCGGACGGAGCAGCGCCTCGTCCAGGTGCCGGATGTAATTGGTAGCGCATGCGAGCAGCAGCCGGTTGGTTTCATTCTTGAATAACGGGACCTGCTTCAGAAACTCGTTCGTTATGGACTTGTCCAGACGATCCGCATTGTCGCGCCGTGGCGCCAATTCCTCGAATTCGTCTATGAATACGACGGCATCCTGGAGTTGCCTGACCTTCTCCATTGTCTTGCGAAGATTTGCCCCGATTCTTTCGCTGCCTTCAGCCATAAGCATGCTCGGAGCGATCTCGATATACCACCAGGACAGAACTCCGGCTATGGCCTTGACAAAATGAGTCTTTCCCGTCCCCGGAGGCCCGAAGAAAATGATTGTCTTGGGGGGACTCACGCCGTGCTTCCTTGAAAGGTCCTCCATTGTCAGGGGAAGAATGATCCTGCGATTGACCAGCTGTTTGGGGGGTTGGGAATCCGAGATGGTTTCCCAGATCTCTCTTCCACAAGTCTGGGCCCCCATGTCATTGAGAATGTCTCTCCTCTGGTAGGTCAGGTACTCATCGACCGCCTGCTCCATGTTTTCCAAAAAATCGATGCACGCGGTTCGATAGCCCACGTCTCTGCCGAGTTTTTCCGACAAAAGCCATTTGTGCTGCAAAATTTTCTCCCACAGGTCGGAAGCGATTTCGGACTCGAACTTCGCCCCGGCCATCTCGAAGATTTTGCTTGCACATTCATCCGCGGAAAGACTGATGATCTCATTCATAACGCTACCTCGATTCCTGTGGTTCAGGTTGCAAGGAGCTTTATAATCCTTCACTGCACTGTTTGCAACCCAGTGACGGCTCGAAGTACAGGGGTGGGCCGCGCACGGCGCGGCTCCGGCGCACAGCGGCTACTTGGATGTTTGATACTCTATTCCCTGCCAGCCCTCGCCGGGAGGATTGTCCTGGAATTGCGCGCAGCGGGAAAGGTAAAAAAGCGTCGGGGCATCTCCAGGAAACCTGGCCGAGACGCTGGTGAAGATCCCGCAGGCTTCGTCCCAGTTCTGAGACAGATAGGCGTTCAATCCTCGAGTGAAATCCTCGCACAGCTCGGCAGCGCGGCTGGTTCCGCCTTCGGTCTTTTTGCCCACGAGCTCGTAGATCTCCTGTTCCTCGCTCTTCCCTCTAACTGCGATCAGGCCCAGAGGTCTAAACAGGAATTTTCCCGATGCCACCTCATAAGTCCGCCTGGAAACAATAATTCGGGTGCCGTACAGTTTGTTTGCCCCTTCCAGGCGGTTTGCCATGTTGACGTTATCGCCCATCACCGTATAGTTCATCCTTTCGGTGGACCCCACGTTTCCGACCACGGTCTCGCCGGTGCTTATTCCGATCCTGGTAAAAAAGGCGCTTTTGCCCTGCTTTATCCACTTTCGATTGAGTTCGGAGATTTTTTCCTGGCAGGCCAAACTGGCTTCACAGGCCCGGATGGCATGATCGTCGTCACGAACCGGCGCTCCCCAGAAAGCCATGACGGCGTCTCCGATATACTTGTCTACCGTGGCCCCGTGACGACTCAGTATCCTGGTGAGTTCGTCAAAGTATTCGGACAGGTGCAGCATCAGTTTTTCGGGGGCCATGAGTTCGGCGATGGATGTGAACCCCGATATATCGGAGAAAAATACGGTCAGGTCTTTTTTGTGCCCGCCCAGTTGGGCGCCTTCCCCGGTGCTTATGAGCTGGCGAACCAGTTCGGCCGGGACATACCTTCTGAAGGCATGGAGCCCCTTCTGCATCGAGGAAATAGCGTCGCGCATCGACTGGATTTCCTTCATGCGGGAAGGGATGTGGATTATTTCGTCGAGGTTGAAGTCTTTAATTTTCCCGGTGGCTTCGGCTATGAGCCGAACGGGACTGGTGATGCCCCTGGAGATGGCAAAGGCCAGCAAAACGGCAAGCCCCAGCACGACCAAGGAGATAAGAAGCATTACTATCATCTCCTGTTTGGCCCCGGCCGTAAAATCGTCTTCGGGAACAACCACCGCTATTTTCCACCGCATGGGGAACGGCTTGGGAAATTCCTTAAACGATGCGAAATATGTTTTGCCTCCGGATTCAACCATGGACCTGTTTTTCCGCGTTATCACGTGATCCCGGTATGCGGCGCTCAGAGGCGCTATCCCCAGTTCCTCCACCTTGACAGGACGAAGCACGCCGTTTTCTTCCTTTATGATCGATGAGAGCTCCGGGAAGGCCACGACTTCGCTCTTCTCATTGATGATCAGCTCAATGCCGCTTTTTCCTACTTTTTGTGTTTTCAGAAAATTGCATATTTCATCCAACTCGATATCCATCCCCCAGACGCCCATCAACTTTCCATCGGGACCGAAAATAGGATGAGAAGAGGTAATCGTCGGTTTCTGACTGCTAAAGGATACATATACGTCCGTCCAGGAGTTTGCCCCCGCCTTCTTTGCCCCCACGTACCAGGGACGTTCTCTCGGGTCGAAATTGACGCCGTTGGTCTCCTCGACTCCAACCACTTTCAACGAGGCGTCCCTGAATATGACCGAACTCATCGGCCGCGAACCCGTTGCCTTTACGATCCAGCTTTCCATGTTTCCTTCAGGCAGTCTCCAGGCATGTACGTAATTGCCCTGCTCATCGCCGATATAGAACATCGATATCTGCGGAAAAGACTGCAGGACCCCCAGCGTGTACATTTCCGTCTGCCTGTAATCCTTGCATGAGATAGCCCCGAGTTCCGCGAGCTTCGAACTCATTTGAACCGTTATCGAAGCGGGCTTGAAATAGTTGCTTGTCTTTTCGATCGCCGACTTGGACTTTTCTTCGATCAGATCGTTGCCAAGCGCCGAAATGATGGCTTTATCCTGATAGTAGCTGAAAAGAATAATTGGCAGGGCCGAGGCCACCAGCAAAAATACAAAAGCAATTACCATCATGGCGTAAAAGCTGACGCTTTTGAATTTTGGCGGTTTTACCGGCAAAGGCATGCACTCCCATAAGCACTCGAATAGGCGTTCAACTCACCTGACTCAAGATCGGAATTCTTTCCCTCGAGCTTGAATCCCAAGTTCTGCCGTCCTCGCCGTATACATAATACCAATGCCGCGCTGAAGATATCACTTAAACGCCGGGGAACGATTTTTCAGCCTAAAGATGCCCCGCGGCGATCTCCAGGCCCCGCCAGGCGCACGCGCGAAAGCGCGCAAGACCCCTCGCACGGCGATGGCGGCGCGCGGGGGGCCTTGCCCCCGTTCTTTTGGCTTTCCGGAAAAGACTATACTCTCACATTTTATTTGCGGAATTTTCGGCACAATGCCGTTTCATTTACACAATACATGGGCGCCTTGCCACCCTTCACGCGCAAGATGTTGCCGGTAAGAACCCTCGCTATTCCATCGTAGTTCCGCCCCGTCACTCCAGCGACGTGTGGTGTTGCAACAACGTTTGGCATGATCAGAAGCGGACTGTCTGGATCGAGAGGTTCCAGTTCGTACACATCCAGCCCCGCACCCGCAATCTCGCCGGTCTGCAGCGCTTCAACAAGATCCACTTCATCGATAACAGGTCCCCGTGAAACATTGATTACGAAAGCTGAAGGTTTCATCACGCGGAATAGATCCCGGTTGAACAGCCCTCTTGTGTGATCGGTCAGAGCAATGGTGGAAATTACGAAATCCGCGGAAGACGCCATCTCGTAGAGCCGGGACATATCACCGGCGCCAACCAGGCCGATGGCAGCTTCCGTTTCAATGTCCGGAGTACGCCGCACTGCCTGCACGTTCATCCCGAGCGCCGCCAGTTTCCGGGCTAGGGCTTTGCCGACTCTGCCCAGTCCCACAATGAGAGCGGTACCACCCCCCAAAACCTGGCCCAACGGGGTCCCCCAGAGACCCTGGTGGAAAGCGCTGAAACATTCGTGGATGCGTCTGGCAACGGCAAGCATCAGGAAAAGAGCGTGTTCGGCCGTTGAATCGGCATTGGGGGTGACATCTCCGGGAACGTTGCAAACCATTACGCCACGTGCGGTTGCAGCCGCGATATCGACGCCTTCGAGCCCCACCCCCCATTGGTGGATTAACTTCGCGGCAGTGCCTCCGATCAATTCGGGTTCCAACCTGTGCATCAAGGGAATGATAACGTCGGCCGCCATGCCGAGCCTGACCACATGTTCTCCCGCGCAACTGAAAACTTCTTCATCGGGCAAGAGCGCTTTCAACAATTCAAAAGCCCTGGGAAAGGCCTTGCCGCAAAACAGGATCTTCATACCGTCGCCTCCGGCTTATTTGGTCCAAGGGCCAATTCGAGCCGTCATGTCTCCGAAAAATGGGTCATCCACGCGATAAGGTGGTTAGGTTAAAACAATCCCGGTTTTCTACTTTGCCCTGCTTCTTATTTTTCCTTTAGGTAAAGGCAAGCTAAAATATTAGACGCTCTGTTTAAGATTGTCCAATGTCAGGTGCCCGGGGTGTTGGCCGGCAAGCAAAACGGGGCGTTTTTTCTTTGTATTGCATGTGGCCCGGGGCGAAATTTCATCGCCCCCCATCCTGATGTGGCGATTCGATTGGCTCTAAAGACAAAAGCCGCACGGAGACCTTAGCACCACGGCTCAAGAGCGCTGTCATGGCGGGCTGGACAAGACACGCAAATAGATGGGAATTCGGATGGCATCGGGATTCGGACGGACTTTCGTTTGCGGGGAACCCGTAAAAGACGTGAAAGCGCGTGAAACCGGCCTTGCAGGCGGGCCGGTTGCACGCGCTCCGGGTCACGAGGGAATCGGGGTTTGCATATTTGGCCTCGATCCCACCTCTTCATCTCCCTTTCCGGCCATCATGGCTCCCTTGCGGCCGGTCTTTTCCTTATTTAGAGACGCTAAAATGCATTGCTGTTCTTTTAAGCGTTCTTTCGCCGCCTCAAAGCTGGTGAAGTCCATTCCCAGCAACTCGCGCACTTCTTCGTCCGATTGTCCTTGTGAGCCTTTGGTTTCACTTAACAGATGAGCTACGATTATTTTAAAGGAGTCATCCGGCATGCTCAGGGATTGGCAATCTACAATGAGTTCGCACAATCTAAAAAACAGGTCCGAAACATGCTCGATTTCCTGAAGCTCCGTCGAGTAACTCTGCACTTCGGCAAAAACCTTGTTTTTGAAACTGTCCTTGCCATTCTCGGCGGCCCGGGTGACCAGAATTTTCCTGATAATATCCCTGAAAGGGTCGTCGCTGCGTGAACTGATTTTCATGTTACCTCCGAATATATCAAAAGGTCCCACGCGAACCCGGCGAGCCGAACCGCTCGCTCAGGACGCCGGCAACCGTCTCTTCTTCCCTGCTGCTTTTTGTTCCGTTTTCAGAATCCCTGCCATATTGATGGACAATATCCGATATCTTCCTCAGCCGGTCGTCCACTTTCCGGAAAAGCGTGCCTTCCGGATAGGAGCCATCCTCCTGCTGACGCCCCGCTGTTTGTGTAGTGAGTACCTCCAGCCCTTCTTCTATCGTTGAGACCGGCCAGATATGAAAATTCCCCTCTTTTACCGCCTCGATCACTTCCTCATCGAGCATAAGGTTGCGGACGTTCTTAGATGGAATGACCACACCCTGCTTGCCGGTAAATCCCTTGTGCCTGCAGATGTCGAAGAACCCCTTGATCTTGTAGTTCACCCCGCCGATAGGCTGTACTTCCCCTTTCTGGCTGACCGAACCGGTTACCGCGATCCCCTGGTAAATCGGCACATCGGATATGGCGCTCAAAATCGCATAAAGCTCGGTGCTCGAGGCACTGTCGCCGTCGATCATGCTGTAGCTCTGCTCGAAGGACAGGGCCGCCGTAAGCGCGAGGGGTTTGTCTTGAGCAAACCTCTCCCTTATGAAGCTGCCCAGGGTGAGAAGCCCTTTGGTGTGAGTTGCGCCGCTCATCTTCGCTTCGCGGTCTATGGAAATTGCGCCCTCTTTTCCGACTGAAACCGTGGCGGTTATCCGGTTTGGCTGCCCGAAGACGTGGTCCCCGGTCTGGAGAACGGACAGCCCGTTTACCTGCCCGACCTTCCACCCGTCGGTCTCGACCCAGAAGATATCTTTCTTTATGACTTCCTTGATGCGCTCCTCGTAAAGGCTCGCGCGATATTTTCTCTTCTTTATGGCCTCTTCGACGTGGCTTGCCCCGATCAGGGCAAGAGCGCCCTGCCTGGCAAAAAAATCGGCCTCGACGAGCAGATCCACGACATCTTCCAACTCAAGGGTGAGTTTTTCCTGGTTCTCGGTGCGCTCCATGGCATATTCGATCACCCTTGCCACCCCCGAGCGGTCGAGGTCGAGAAGTTCGTGCTCGGCGCAGTGATGGGCAAGGGCCCGCGCGTATTCCAGAATAACGCTGTCGGCCACGTCCACCTGGCTGTCCATGTGCGCCTTAACCTTGAAGTGCTCTTTAAACCGGTCGTCGTTGGCATAGAGCAACTGGTAAATCTCGGGGTCCCCGGTAAGAATGATCTTAAGATCGAGGGGAAAAGGCTCGGGCTTGAGCGAGCGGGTGCCGAAGAACCCGTAGAGGTCCCCGGCCTCTTCGATCTTGATTTCTTCGTCCCTTAGCGCCCTCTGGAGGGCCTCGTAGGAAATATTTGCCCGAAGCAGGTCGAGGGCGTTGATGACAAGGTAGCCGCCATTGGCCCTGTGCAGGGCGCCGGCTTTGAGCATCGTGTGATCGGTAATCAGGGCGCCGAACCAGGCCTGCTTTTCGATTGAACCGAAAAGGTTGGAATAGGAAGGATTGGACTCGATCAGCACGGGAGCGCCATCGGATTGGGAGTTGTCTACGAAGACGTTGACCTCATACTTTCGAAAGGCAATCTCCTGGCCGGGAAAGCTAACGCCATGCTGTTGCGGCTGCGGCTGCATCTGCGCCTGTGCGGGAGGCTCGGGCTTTTTCTTGAAATCGTCGATGTTATCGAGGATGTCCGACTCAGCTTCCCGCAGGTACTCGATGACTCGAGGCTCGTCCGCGAATTTTTCCTCGACTGTCTCCATAAGCTGTCCAACTATGAAGAGGGCGACCTCCCGTTCGAGCTGCGAATGAATCTCCCTGAATTCGCCTTCCGCCTGCTGGATCTGCTTGACGGTCTCCCTCATCTTCGCCTGGAGCTCATCGCTTTTCGAACGGATCAGCGCCATATCCTCGGGGGTCAAAGCTTCCATCTCTTCGGCGCTCAACGGCTGCCCGGACTGGCCCGCGGGCAAAAGAGCCATCCCCAGCTGCGAAAACTGCAGGACAAACCCCTGCCCCCGGCCTTCCTCGGCAAGTGCCTCCACGAGCTGCTGCCTGCGCTTCTCAAAGCCTTCGTGGACCTCTCTGTCCTTGGCTCCGAATTCATGGCTCGTGAAGACCTCCGGGATTTTCTCCTGCAGGGTCTTGACGAACCTGTCCATTTCACCTTTAAGCTCCCGGCCGCGGCCCGCACACAGGCTGATCGCTTTCGGGTTGTCCTTTTGCTTGAAATTATGGACGTAGCACCAGTCCGGCGGCCTTTTCTCCATCTTCGCCTGCTCCTCGACGAAAGTCCGGGCAATAGAGGCCAGGCCTGATTTCGGGGGACCGGCAATAAAAAGATTATAGCCTTTCTTTTTTATCTTGACTCCAAACCGGATCGCATCCACTGCCCGCTCCTGGCCCACCACTTTGAACTCGAGGTCTCTGAGTGAAGCGGTGCTCTCGAACGGTAGAAGATCCTGGTTAATGTGCAAACGAAGTTTTTCGACTGCAAGCTCATTATGTTGTGTAATCATAGCCTTCCAACCCCCCCTCCCTGTCGATAAAAACCGCCATAAATCAGAGGCGCCCACTAAAACGCCCGTATTGTCAAATCCGCCCGGCCCGCCGATGCTGAAGCCCCCCCAGTGGCGGCATGCATCGGCACAATGCCGGTTAGCGCACGCCGGGACCTTATCATGATAATGGCCGCTCATACCGATGTCCATGGGACCGGGGCGTTGAAATGGCTGGCACATACCCGTAAGCCTATTTTCTCTATTTTATGAAAGGATTTTCCGGGTCCGGCAGTCCCTATCGGATCGCAGGCGTGGCGTCTCGACAAAACAGTTTGCAAACGTTATTGTCTGCAAACTGTTTTGTTGTGATCGAGAATAGGACAAAGGGCCCGGATGAAATCAATGGAAATTGACGTACTCTGTGTCGGACACGCCTCGTACGACCTGGTTTTCCAGGTGGACCATCATCCGGGAGCAGACGAGAAGTGTTTTGCCGCCGGCCTGGTCAGCTGCGGGGGAGGACCCGCGGCAAACGCCGCGGTCACGGTTGCAAGGCTGGGCGGGACTGCCGCCTTCGCCGGATACCTGGGCAGGGATGCCTTCGGGGCGATGCACTTCGAAGAGCTTGTCTCCGAAGGCGTGATAACGGACCTGGTGGTCCGCGATCAAAAGGCCGCCGCACGCCTCGCAGAGGCTGGAGCTCCCGGCCGCGGCCCCGCCACCACCCCGCTTTCTTCGATTATAGTCAAACCTGATGGGAAAAGGACCGTCGTAACCTACAACGGTTCGACGCCGCTGCTCGAACCCGGCGAGGTCGATTTCAACCGGGTCAGGCCACGAGCCATATTGTTCGACGGACACCAGCCGGCGATTTCTCTTCCCCTGGCCATGAAAGCGATGAGGCAAAAAATCCCCGCCGTTCTGGACGCGGGCTCGCTTCACAAGGGGACCACAGAGTTGGCTCCCCTGTGCGGATACCTGGTGGCATCCGAAAAATTCGCACGCGACCTCAGCAAGGAAAAAGACGCCGGCAAGGCTCTGGAATACCTTGCCAAAATAGCTCCGGTGGCGGTCATTACCCTGGGCGAATCCGGCCTTGTCTGGGCGGCGAAGCGCCGCAGCCAAGATCTCGCCGCTCCGCGATGCGGGCGGCCGGAACAGGAAGGCGGAAGCATGGGGGCCTTTCCGGTCGACACCGTCGACACAACCGGCGCGGGGGATATTTTTCACGGCGCATTCGCCCTGCGGATAGCGGCTGGAGACGGCCTCCTGTCCGCCCTGCGATACGCAAGCGCCGCCGCGGCCCTCGGCTGCTCGAAAATGGGCGGGCGCACCGGCATCCCCTTCAGGGCCGAAGTCGAATCCCTTTTGCGCCATGCCGGAGCGCCGGGTGGCTCAAACCCTGGGAACCGCGGGGCATAAGCGCTTAAAATAGGCACGTAAGTGGTTGAATTTACTGAAGCCGGAAAAATGGTTCTCGTCGCCCCGCGAAAGAGGCTGTGTCGTAATTCAGAAATGCTCGGGCAAATCCGATGGGGCCAGGTTCTACTTACCCCTTTTGTAAAGAGTGATCGATGGATATTTCAAAGGCTTATATAGTATCGGAGAATAAAAATCCCCCCCTTTAGGAAAGGGGGGAAATACGAAAAATATTGCGTTTGCGACCCAGCCTCTTGCGCCGGAATCATCCATGCAACGGGTTGCGCCCCGTCGAATGAAAGTATTACTTAATAGTCATTCGTTACTGTAATATGCGTTTCCGTAACCTACTGAGAGTATTCGCTAAAC
>JBEKMB010000054.1:0-32553 GCA_050008735.1 Syntrophobacteraceae bacterium | reverse complement strand
ACACACCGATCAGCAACATGCCTCGGGAAGTACAGTATGTAACCCTGCTCAACCCCTTGCGCTACATCATATCGATTATCCACAGGGTATTCCTGGAGGCTGCATCCTTGAGGGGGATAGCCACGGACCTGTGGCCGCTCGCACTCATAGCGGCGTTTTCACTCTCGATAGCCGTGTGGATGTTTCGCCGCCGCCTGGTGTGATTTTCCCTGAAGCGATCTCTTCATCCGCCTTCTGTATGGCCCTCATTGCCCTCGACGCTGCCGATGTTTAAATTCCAGTGCAATTTCGCGCGAAACCGTGGTTTGAACCTCATCATCATAGTCTGCTTCGGAGATCACAATGCGCACTGTCTATGCTCTTTGCGGAGGGGTGAGCAAATTTGCCAAGGCTCGCCCGGACAAAACCTTTCAAGCGATCGTAAAGGAATCATACGATTACGCAATTTCGAGCATCGGCCTCGAGTTCGGCAAGTTTACCGAAATAGTTGACGGCTCGGTGGCCAGCTATTTCAGCGATCATTTCACGCGTCAGTTGATGGCGGGGATAATGGTCCAGGACTACCTGGGGCTGTGTCCGAAGCCCGGACACAGGGTCGAGGGAGGAGGAGCGACGGGCGGGTTGTGCTTCCAGGAAGCGTGGAAATCCGTGGCGAGCGGCCATATGGAGGTCTGTGCGGCATACGGGTTCGAGACAATGAGCCGTGTTGAAACCTGGAAAGGCAACGAATTCATCGCCCTGGCTTCGGACGTGAGCTTCGACTACCCCGTCGGAGGGTTCTACAGCGGTTACTACGCCATGATGGTGACGCGGCATATGAAAGACTTCGGCACCACGGTGGATCAGATGGCCCACATTTCCGTAAAAAACCATATGAACGCTTTTCACAACCCCTATGCTCAAAAACGCAGGAAACTCACCGTTGCGGATGTGCGGGGCGCCCCCATGGTTGCGTGGCCACTCACACGGCTCGATATTTGTGTGATGAGCGACGGGGCGGCCTGCTGTATCCTGGCCTCCGAAGAAGGTCTGAAAAGGCTTGAGGCAGCCGGGGCAAAAATACCGCGGCCCCTGGTCAGGATAACCGGCATCGGCAGAGGGACTGACACGATGCGCATGGCCGACCGGCCGCACTGCGGGCATGACTACTTCATGCAGCATTATGCGACCGAGGCCGAGAAAAGCTCGGATGAAACCCGCAAATACTACCGGGAACTCTGGAGCAAAGGATTTCGATATCCGGGCGTGCACAGCTTCCGCGCCGGACGCAGCGCGGCAAATATGGCCTACAGGAATGCGGGCATCATCGAACCGATGAAGGACTTCGACTTCATCGAACTTCATGACGCATATACTTCTTCAGAGATACAGACCTATGAGGACATGGGGCTGTGCCGCTACGGACAAGGCGGCCCTCTTGCCACGAGCGGCAAAACGGCCACGCCTGGAATCGAGTACGGCCTCGATTTCCAATCCAGTCCGGAGTGCCCGGTGAACCCGTCCGGGGGGCTTATAGCCTGCGGGCATCCGGTGGGGGCCACGGGACTCATGCAGGCGGTCTTCGCGATCTGGCAGATACAGGGATCAATCGGGCATCACTTCGGCGATCCGGCCCTCCAGATAAAAGGTGCTCGAAGAGGAGCGATCCACAGCCATGCGGGGACCGGGACCTACATTACGATCACGGTGCTCGAAGCTGAAAGATGACGGCCGGTCTTATATTAGATGAGGGTACCTGTGCTGATCCCGTCGAAGGGCGCCGGCAATTTTATCCACAATCCAAACACCTGCATTACAGAAAACCTCAGGAGACTGCAAGATGCCGAAACTACCGGACAGGCGCGAAGAGAAAATCGGCGGCTCTGTCGTTCATGAAGTGCCTTTTCCAAAAGAGCTGAACCCTGAAACGCTGGCGGGCCTGAAGGATATGGGGCCGCTCCTGGTGGAGCAGCGCTACGCAATCAATTATCTTCACAGCTACGGTCAGGACAGCCCCTTTTTCGCCGCTCTTACAAATCGAGCTTTTCTGGGTGTCCGCGACCCGGAGACAGGATACTCCTATGCGACCCCTCGAGGCCACGATATGTATTCGGGCAACGAAACCCAATGGGTACGAATCCCGGATGCCGGGAAGGTCCATGCCTTTACGGTCTGTTTTTTCGGCAGCGAGGAATTCCTGCCGGAAACCCCATTCGTGCTGATCATGGTGGAATTCGAAGGTTTTGACACCCTTTTTCTGGGGCGGCTTATGGGAGTCGATCCCGACCAGGCAAGCCTCGACTGGATCGGCATGAAAGTGGAGGCCAGATACCTTCGCAATTCGCAGCTAAAACCGACCGACGTGTATTTCGTACCCTCGGGAGCATAGCTTTTGATACCCGATGTTGGATGCCTGCCTGATATCCCGTGGGCCTTCTATCTGAAATCCAACATCAAATTTTCTTAGCGGAGGATAATCGTATGACGGATGACCGGCGGAAACTGACCAGGCTGAATCCACAGATTGAAATCACCCATCTCAAACCGGAAAAAAGGGTCGGCCTGGTAGTCGTGCTCACAGGATATGGAAAAGGCAAGACTTCCTCGGCCCTGGGCATGGTCGTTCGCGCCTGCGGCCACGGCATGAAGGTCTGCATGCTCCAGTTCATGAAAGGAGACATCTTCACCGGCGAATGGGAAGCGGTAAAAAAAATAGACTGCGATGTGGAAATCGTCCCAACGGGCATGGGGTTCTGCGGAATACAGGGCAATCCTTATTCACACGCCCAACACCGCGAAGCCGCTCAACGCGCTCTCCTGATGGCAAAAGAACGGATCACTTCCGGCAACTATGACCTCATTGTACTCGATGAGATCAACAACGCCGTCAATCTTAAGCTTGTGGACCTCGAACAGGTGATCGACCTGCTGAGGAACAAGCCGCCCCTCCTGCACCTGGTGCTGACCGGCCGGGACGCAGCCCCGGAGGTCATCGCTCTTGCGGATACGGTGAGTGAGGTAAAGGAGATAGCCCACGCATACCGTAAAGGCATAGAGCCGCAGCCTGGGATTGATTTTTGACCCGGGATGAGAAACGCGGGGAAGTGGGAACATTGGTCCCACAATCCCTCCGAGCGGGTGCCACGCCTATTTCTTGGGATATCCCACGGATTGGGCCAGGATGATCTTTTGCTGCGGCCTCAACTTTAGTTCTTTTGCCAGCGCATCTCTGTCGATACTGGCACGCACCACCGTCGCCAAGCCTTCAGAGGCGCAGAACAGATATACATTTTCACTGATAAGCCCGGCATCGGCCCCTACGAGAATCTGCCCGTCAAGCCCCCCCTCGTTGACTTTCGAATAATCGGCCACATAGACAAGATTGACCGGGGCGTCTTTTACAAATGCCTGCGCACCGGTCATGGCCCTGATGTCCTTCATTTCAATCGGGTCCAGAGTGTTTTTTTTCGCATCGTATAGATAGGCCCCATCGGCCATTGCAACATAAATGTCTATCTCCTGCCAGTTTTTTGCCGAGGGGGCGGTCCGCTTGCCGTCCGGGCGGTTTATACCGAAAGCGGCCCACAGGAGGTTCGACAGGGTTTGCATCTGGAGTTTTTCCCCGCTGAACGTGCGCGCCGACATTCTATCGTTCAACGCTGACATGAGTGGCTTTCCACCCTCCCTTTGAGGATTTGGAAGCTGGATGGACGCGGGACCTGCGGCGTAGCTCAAAAGAGAACAGCTGAGCATAAGGATAAGCGAAATTCCGGCGATTAGAGTCGATCTGAGTTTCATCTGAGTCTCCAATTTGATTGATCGTTTCGAAATGAACCCTCAATCCATATTATGGTAAGACGAAATCACGAAATTGCCAATCCATACCAGGTGGCGTTCATGAGAATACAGTCTCCTTTAGAACTACACGACCCGTTTGCAACTCCGCTTGTTCCCTACTGCTCCAGAAGCTTGACCGTTCCGTCATCGAGATCGTATTTTGCACCTACTATCTTTATTTTTCCCGCATCGACAAGCGACCGAATTACCGGTGACTGTTTGACCAGGGATTTGGCAACCAGTTTAATGTTGTTGTCGATGGCGGATTCTACGAGATCTGATTTACTAACGCTCCTGGCATCTTTTCTGGCCTGCTCGACCGCCGGGGCAATCGTTTTGATAATGGCGCCGATGTTTCCTTGCGGATGGCCTTTGGCATCGACCGCGGCACTCACCGCGCCGCACCGCGTATGTCCCAGAACAACAATGAGGGGGGAGCCGAAGTGCTCGGCGGCATATTCAATACTTCCCAGGATAATGGGGTCCGGGATATTACCGGCCACTCTGATCACAAAGACCTCACCCAGGCCCTTCTCGAAGATGAGCTCGGGAGGGACCCTGGAGTCCGAGCAGGAAAGGATTATGGCGTAGGGTTTTTGACCGGCGGCGAGGACCTGCCGGTTACTCATCCCATTGGGATCCTTAAGAAAGTCCCGGTTGCCATCCAGCAATTTTTTTAGAGATTCATCAGCGGTTATGCCTGAACCGGTTTCCGATGCGAATGCTAAAGCCCCTGTCAGTAATACTGCGACCAATAACAGCCGAAATCCAATTTGCTCCTTCATCAAATCCCCCTTTCGTTTAATACCGTGTAAACTCTGATGAGTTCATATAGCGCCAGTCATTCGTTGACTTTAATGAGTGTTTTGCTGGAGTTTCAATCAGGTCAATCATGGTACTCTTTGAGCAGGAGGTAAACGGCCATGGTCGGAGAAAACCTCCCGCTCATGACCTCTCGCTCAACTTCGGGCAGGATTTTCCTGATGTTCGGGTGGTTGAAGAAGTTGCTGCGCAGGTATTCCTGCACCATGCTGTACACCCACTCCACGGATTGCAGAGTTCTGCGCCGTTCGAAAACCCCTGAGCTTTTAGTCCGCGCGACGAAATCCCGGATAACTTCCCAGACTTGGAGGATGCCCTCGCCGGTGATGGCAGAACAGGCAAGGGCCTGTGTTGTCCACCCCTCCGTGGCGGGCTGGAGATACTGAAGGATACGGACAAATTCCATGCGTGCGGATTGTGCCCGCAACTTGTTGTCGCCGTCCGCTTTGTTGACCAGGATGGCGTCGCAAAGCTCCATGACGCCCTTCTTGATGCCCTGGAGTTCATCGCCTGCGCCCGCAATGAGCACCAGTAGAAAAAAATCCACCATGGAACGGACGGTTACCTCGCCCTGCCCCACCCCCACCGTTTCCATCAGAATTACATCATAGCCCGCCGCTTCGCATACGAGCATGGTTTCCCGGCTCTTGCGCCCGACTCCGCCCAGAACGCCTCCCGAGGGAGAAGGGCGAATGAATGCCTCCGGCCTGCCGGAGAGCTTTTCCATGCGCGTCTTATCGGCCAGGATGCTTCCCCGCGTCACTGTGCTGCTCGGGTCAACGGTGAGCACCGCCGTTTTATGTCCATTGTCGCACAGGAAATTCCCCAGGGCTTCGATGAGAGTGCTCTTGCCCGCACCGGGCACTCCGGTAATTCCAACCCTTATAGTTCGACCCGTGAAAGGCAAAAGCCGCTGCATCATCTGTTGGGCTTCCGCCATATGGGCGGGAGCGTTGCTTTCCACCAGCGTTATGGCCCGGCTGAGAATCGTGCGGTCCCCCGAAAGAACTCCACTGACATATTCATCCAGGGAAAGATGACGACGCTTGACGATTCCGGCTTTGATATGAGATGCAGGTGACGGTCCCGGCAGACCGTCATGCCCCCCCTCGATTCCATCCATGACGCGGGTGGCGAAACCTTCGGAAGCGCCTTCCGGCGCCCGTTCAGGTTCTTGTCCTTCTGTCTTCATTGTTTCATCCTCATGAGCACGAGAAGTGCCGGCTCGTCTTTGCCTTTTGCCCGGATGTATCTTGATTGAAGCGCTCGACATACCCGCATCATCTATGGCACCGCGGTTCAGTGCCGTTATTACGGACGGATTCGTCAGCTCAGCCTCAGATTGATTTCCTCCAGGATTTTCTGTGCAGCGATCGGAATGACTCTGCCGGGTCCGAAGATGAGAGCGGCGCCGTGCTGCCTCAAGAATTCGTAATCCTGGGCCGGGATGACGCCCCCCACGATGACCACGATGTCCTCGCGCCCCAGGCGCTTCAATTCTTCCACCAGGGCGGGGAGCAAGGTTTTGTGCCCTGCGGCCAGAGAACTCATGCCGATGGCGTGCACGTCGTTTTCTACAGCCTGTGCCGCCGCTTCTTGCGGGGGCTGGAAAAGTTGGCCTACGCCCACATCGAACCCCAGATCGGCAAAGGCCGTGGCGATGACATTAGCACCCCTGTCATGACCATCCTGCCCAATCTTTGCAACCATGATCCGGGGTCTCCTCCCTTCGCGTGCGGCGAATTCATCGGCCATGCGCTGCGCCGCCACCACTTCGGTCCCCTTGCCGAATTCCGTGCTGTAGACTCCCGATATGGTTCGGATGAGCGCCTTATGGCGTCCAAATACCCTTTCCATGGCGAAAGATATCTCGCCCAGGCTGCAGCGGGACCGGGCAGCCTCCACGGCTAAGGCCACAAGATTCCCTTCCCCGGTCTGGGCCGCATGCGTGATGGCGTTGAGGCATCCTTGCGCCCTGGCCTCATCCCGTTCGGTCCGGAGCTTATGCAACCTCTTGATCCTGGTGAGACGGTGTACCTTGAGTTGGGCGGCGCGGTTTTTCTCGATCGCTTCATAGTCCACGAGCGGGACCTTCAACCGGACCTCCTTCACATTGGGATACATGTTGACCCCCACAAGGACGTCTTTTCGTGTCTCCAGGCTTTTTGCCCTCCTCGCCGCAGTTGCGGACGTGACTGACTGTGGGCCGGATTCGTACAGAAATTGCCCCATGCCGCCTTGAGTTTCGATGGTCTGGAAGAGCTTCCAGGCCTTCCGGGCAACCGCGTCAGTGAGTTTTTCGATGTACCAGGACCCCCCGGGCGCATCGATGGGGTGAATCAGATGAGCCTCCTGCTGCAAGATGATCTGAAGATTGCGGGAAACACGTCTGGATAACTCATCGGCAGGGCGGATGGCTTCATCGAAAGGACAAACGTGCATGCTGTCCACACCGCCCATCGCTCCGGAAAAGGCCTCCGTGGTATTCCGCAACATGTTCACGTAAGGATCGGTAATCGTTTTGGTATATGCAGAAGTGCGGGCGTGGATCGTCATCTTCTGGGCGCCATGACTTCCGCCGAAGGCTTCCACGACCTGTCCCCACACCAGTCGTGCAGCTCGTAATTTTGCTATTTCCATAAAAAAGTTGGAACCGAGAGAAAAGCCGAATCGCATCTCGGGAGCCGCGTCGTCTATAAGAATATCGCGTTTTCCCATCTCGCGCAGATACTCGACCCCTGTGGCTACGGCGTAGGCTATCTCCTGCACGGCGTCGCCCCCGGCATTATGGTACGGGCATCCCTGCACCAGGATCGTCTGCATTCGGGGAGCATGTTCTTTCGCCCACACTACCAGGCGAGCCATGGATTCGTAGGCCGTCTTCATGGAAATGGGCAGTGAGCCTTCAACTGCCAATTCCCCCAGAGGGTCGGCTCCGATGCAGCCATGAAGGACCGAGGAGGACAATCCGAAACGGTCCAGACAGGCTGAAACCATTGCAACCATGGGAAGTGCGGCTGCCCCCGCATAGATGGTCAAAGGGACCCTCTGCAAATCGATTCCACGTAAGGCGGCGTTCAAATCATCCAGGGTGGCCAGCGAAAGCCCATCCCGTCCCACTTGCACGGGCTTGTCCTGGTCGGGGTCCGTACCCATGCGGCTGGAACGGTCCAGGACCAGCTTGAGAGCATTCTGGCCGCGGGCCAAATCATGCCGAGCCGCCTCGTTGAATTCTTCCGGAGTGGAGCACGCAATCTCCTGGCAGATATCCCACGGTTTCAGTACGTAACCGCCGAACGTGGTTCCTCGCACATAGCCGGGAAAGCCCGGCATTGAATCCATGTGTGGAAGATCTTCCACATCTTTTGCCCAATACATGGGCTGGAGCTCGATCTTTTCATAGGTCCTGGTGGTGACCTTTTCTTCGAAAGGAGCACCTTTGAGGCTTGCAACTGCTTCCCGATACCATTCTTCGTAAGTGGAAGGAGGAAATTCGGAAAAAAGCCTCTCGCATTCGATATCAGTTGTAACCGGGACGTTCTCATTTGAATCGTCAACCATGTCTCTTTTATCCTTGTGACCGGAATTGGTATCGATCCGCCAAGACGTTCCTGTCTCTTGATCTGAATAGTCTATCAATTTAATCACCAACGGATGCCGAGGCACATTTTGCACCTGGATTTCACTCGAAAAACCATCTTGAGCCACGATTTTCAAAAGCCCAAAAAATAGCCGCAGCTTGGTGGAAAGGCGAGAATCCGGTCAAAAAAGTGAAGCTTTCAAATCCCGATAATCAGCGCGAACGATACCTGGATCGGAAAAAGCCGGGAAGATTTTAGAAGAGCTTGGGAAAATAAGCCCTACATGGCGGGATAAAGCTTTATTGAGTTTGAATACACTAATGATCTTAGTAGTGCCGGACAACGATCCCGGGACCGTTTTGACGGCTAAGGCCACAACTCGATACAAGTCGGCAATCAATGCCAAAAGCTGACGCTATATCTCATCCAAAACCTTTCTGATTGCTTCGCAAGGTCGCACATCTCGAGCGGTTTCACGACCGATGCGGAAAGACTCTCATGGAAAAGCCGGGCTTTCGCCGAAAAGGCATTATTCATTTCTCCAGCGCGCCAGCTTCTGAAAGGCCTGTTCAGCCGCCTGGAACAATGTCTTCATCTCCACCGGCTTGGTGAAATAGTCGTCGAACCCGGCCTCCCTGCAGTCGAACACCTCGAAAGTGCTTGCGTACCCCGTGACCGCGTAAGCGATCGTGAGGGGATTGTTCTTCCGGATATTCCGACACAGCTCGATTCCGTTCATTCCAGGGAGGTTTAAATCCAGAAAAAACACCAAATACTTGTAGGTCTTGATCAGCTCAAGCGCCTCTTCGGCGCTTTCGGCTATCTGTATCTCATAACCTGCATTTGTGAAGGCCCATCTCATCATCTCGCAGATGGGCGCCTCGTCATCTACGACTAATATCCGCCTGTTGATCATCGCCTGTCCTCTCTTGGTTTGATTCTTTCGTTCACTTCATCCCACCGGCCCCTGAGGATGCTTCCTCAATATCCACGATCGAATGCCGCCCCCCCAGGTAGTCTTTGGTTCGGTACTGTGTGATGCTCATTATTCTACGCGTAAGCTCCCCGATCCTGTCGACTTGCGCCTTGATGATGCGCAGCGTTTCTGCTTGGGGATCGCTCTCGTCGAGGTCGATCAGCAGCATTTCCGAA
Source organism: Syntrophobacteraceae bacterium (assembly GCA_050008735.1). Lineage (GTDB taxonomy): Bacteria > Desulfobacterota > Syntrophobacteria > Syntrophobacterales > Syntrophobacteraceae > SbD1. Next base: position 23,182 of record JBEKMB010000054.1, on the reverse strand, counting down.
TACCCGGTCACCACATGCAGTGGTTGGTTCAATTCATGGCAGACAGCACCGGCCATCTCCAATACGCCCTGCAGCTTCTGGCGTCTGGCGACTTCGCGCGAGAGTTCCAGAACGCGCTGTCCCGTGCCGATCCTCGCGCGTAGTTCCTCGTTGTCATAAGGTTTTGCGACGTAGTCGTCCGCTCCGGCCTCCAGCCCCCGAACAATGTCGTTCGGTTCTCCCTTGGATGTCAAAAGCAGGATATAGAGAGGATCGACCCGGTCCTGGGCGCGCAGTTTTCTGCAAAGGGTGATACCGTCCATGCCCGGCATCATCCAATCCAGGACGACCAGCCGGGGCGCATCGCTCCGTTGAAGGACGTTCCACGCCTCTTCACCGTCCGAAGCGCTGGTAACCTCATAGCCCCACTTGCTCAGCACCGCTTGCAGCATGATACGGGATGTTAAGTCGTCCTCTGCGATCAAAACCCTCATATTTACTCCACTTCTATCATGGCCTGCCTGAGCAGGGCAAACTCTCTGAGCAGAGCGTCCATTCCGTCTTCGAGTTTCCCCAGGTCTCCGGAACGAGCGGTCTCCTCCATTGCTTGAGCGATTTTTTGCAGACCCCGCGCTGCGACATTTCCAGCAGCCCCTTTGATCTTATGGGCCAGTTGCTCCGCCTGCCGGGTATCCTTTGCCTCAACGCAGGAGTGCAGCGCATCGATCTGGCCGGGCATGTCGCTGAGGAAGGCCTCGATGATGGTTTTTACCAGTCCCGCATCCCCCATGAGCCGTTTTCTGAAAATATGCTCATCGAATATCCCGCTGCCGGGGATCTCCCCTTCATCGGTCGCGGGCTCTGTCTTCGCTTGGACCCGGTGCGCCGATCCTTCGTGAACCGCTCCCGGCAGCCATCTTTCGAGAATGTCAGCTAAATCCTGGGGCAGGACCGGTTTGGCGATGTAGTCGCTCATTCCAGCCTGGATGCATTTCTCCCGATCGCCTTTCATGGCGTGGGCCGTCATGGCGATAATGGGGACCCCGGAGTTGAGCGCTCCCGAACTCTTATCACGGATACGGCGGCTCGCCTCATATCCATCCATCTCCGGCATCTGGCAATCCATGAGCACCAGGTCGTAGGGAATCGTCTGCAACGCATGGACGGCCTCAAAGCCGTTGACCGCCGCATCGACCCGGTAGCCGAGTTTTTTCAGGATAGCGATAGCCACCTGCTGATTGGTGATGTTGTCTTCGACCAGGAGGATGCGGACTCGGTGTTTGGCCGCTTCGGCTATGGTGTGTCGGGTGATGATCGCTCTTGAGGGCATGTGAGCCGAGGGCGCCTCGGCAGATCGGCCCATAACCAGCGAGAGGCATTCACGTAACTGCGATTGGCGGATCGGCTTGGTAAGATATCCGGAAAAGCCGATTTGCTCGAGATGAGTTGGATCTCCCCGTTGCGCCACGGAAGTCATCATGATCAGATGAGTGCGAGCGAGTTCAGGGGCCGCCTTGATCCTTCGTCCGAGCTCCACGCCATCCACTTCGGGCATGAGCATGTCGAGAAGAGTGATTTCGAAGGGGTTCCCTCTTTGGGCTGCATCCCGGAGTTTGGAGAGAGCTGCCTCGGCATCGGCTGCTTCATCGAAGCGGCATCCCCAGGATCGCAGGAGCGTGGTTGCCAGGAGCCGGTTCGTTTCATTGTCGTCGACCACCAGCACATTGATGCCTTTAATGTCCGCACAAAGGTCGTGCGCTGCCGCATCTAATTCGGGCTGCTTTTCGAAAACAGCGGTAAACCAGAAGGCGGAGCCCCGGCCCACCTCGCTTACAACCCCGATGTTTCCTCCCATCAGCTCAGCCAGTTGTTTGGAAATAGCAAGACCCAGCCCCGTGCCGCCGTATTTGCGTGTGGTCGATCCGTCCACCTGGGTGAAAGGAGAGAAAAGAATGGACAGGCGGTCCTGCGGTATGCCGATCCCCGTGTCCATGACCGAGAAGCGAACCGTGGCTTTGCGCTCGTCTTCACTCTGCAGGCTAACTCGAATCGACACCTCGCCTTTATCGGTGAACTTTAGCCCATTGTCGGCGAGGTTCATGATCACTTGACGCAAACGTCCAGGGTCCCCGCGCAGTAGTGACGGCACCTCGGGGTCCACCAGGCACACCAGTTCCAGCCTTTTTTCGTCAGCCTTCTCAGCCAGCATCTCCGCAACGTCCGCCAGGGTGGTGCGCAGGTCGAAGTCGAGGGTCTCCAGGGCAAGCTTTCGGGCTTCGATTTTGGAAAAGTCCAAGATATCGTTGATGAGAGTCAAAAGCGCCTCGCTGGATCGGAACACGATCTCGGCATACCCGCGCTGTTCGGCACTGAGATCGGAATCCAGCAGAAGTCCTGTCATGCCGATGACGCCGTTCATCGGCGTGCGGATCTCATGACTCATGTTAGACAGAAACTCGCTTTTGGCGGTATTGGCTGCCTTTGCTTCAGAGGCCATTGCTTCAGCTCGTATCACCGCTTCCTGCAACTGGCGATTGGCATCCCGCAGGGCTTCTTCAGCCCGTTTGTGCTCGGTGATGTCGCGAATCGATTCGATCGCTCCGACCACATTTCCCTTGAAGTCATACAAGGGACTTGCCCTTCCGACAAGATAGGCTTCACGTCCCATTAGCGACGGTATAAAGGCTTCTCCGGAAAGCACGCTGCCTTTTCTTTTCACGCTCGAATATTTTGCTTCGACTTCTTCCCTGGGGTCTGAAACGAGATCGATCAGGATAGGCCTACGCTCACCGTAAAATGGCAGGGTATATTCGTAGTTGCCTTTACCCAACATCGCCTCAGCACTTATCCCCATCATTTCTTCCATGGCCCGGTTCCATGCTATGACCTTGCCTTCTTTGTCAATAGCAAAGGTTGCATCAGGCAGGAAGTCGATAATGTCCGCAAGCTGTTGTTGGGATACTTTGAGCGCCTCCTCCGCCTGCTTGCGCTCTGAACTGTCGCGGATAATGCCGGCAGCGTGCCAGCAGCCGTGCATCTGAAAGGCGGAGAGCGAGAGCTCGATGGGAAACTCTTCCCCATTCTTGCGCAGGGCGACCAACTCCAGAATGCGGCCTACTGCTTGTCCCCGACCTGTCTTTCTAAATTCGCGGAAAGCGCTCAAATGCGCATCGAGATAGCGTTTTGGAGCTAACAGGGCATGGGCATTTTGCCCAAGCGCTTCAGCGGCACTATACCCAAAGATTCGCTCCGCGGCAGGGTTCCAAAAGGTAATTGCCCCCTGGTCGTCGAGCAGGATGATCGCATCTTGCGCTGAATCGGAAATCGCCCGTAGTCGAAGCTCTCTTTCCTTCAGTTCGGTCAAAGCCGCTTTGCGCTTAGTTATGTCCCTGGCAAAAACAAGGGCCCCATCGTGTTTCACATAGCTAAAGGGTACAGCTGAGACATCTACGTCAACGCACGTCCCATCGAGTCTGAGGTATTTCTCCTCAAGTGTAGGGACCGGAATTTTTTCCTCATCGACCAATCGAATACGATCCTGCACTGCTGCGTGACAATCCGGGTGAAACCGGTCCATAACGGGTTGGTCCAGCAGCTGTTCTTGCGATGTTGCCCCAAAGAGCCTGAGGGCTGCCTCATTTACATACACAAAGCGTCCCCCTGTCTGCACGAAGATTGCGTCCGGCGCATTGTCCACCAGTGTGCGGAATTTTTCCTCGCTCTTCCGAAGCTCTTCGGCCGGCCACCTATGCACGATAAGGCAACTTGCCAGGATGGCTGTGAGCAGCAGCCCTATTGTCAGAACCCCCAAGGGTTGCCAGGTTTTTCTGGCGCTTGCGAAATTGGGTGCTGATTTCATCAGGATCAGCCATTGCCGGTTCGCGACATCGACCGTCCCAACACTTTCTAAATGACCATCCGGCCTGGCTTCCTCGGTATGCGTTGAAGAAAACGGGGTTTTTTCGGTTCCGGTTCGTGATGGATGGAAGTAGAGAAAAGATTCTTCCCGAGAGACAGCAGATTTGTCATAGAGATAGATGTCTATGCCTTCCGGTTTCAGGTGAGTTAAGGATTTTTCGACAATATCCCCGATCCTGAAGACGCCGATGGCAAAACCCTTGAGGTTTTCCCTGCGGGCTTCCATCGAATCAACCGTCACGCCTTTATGAAAGACTGGAGCAAAGACCAGGAACCCAAACTCACCCGCGGTTTCCTGTACCAGTGTTATTCTTCCGGTAGCGACCACCTCTGCTGTATCTCGCGACTTTTCCAAAGCATCCTTTCGCATGGAATTGGATGCAAGGTCAAAACCGAGGATAATCTCGTTACCCTTGTATGGTTCAGTGAAATACACAGGAAAATACACTTCACGCTCAGCCGCTCTTATCATGTTCCCCTGCGGTTCTCGTTCGGTTATTTGAAAGTCGGATAAACCATTTTGCCTTGCTCCTGCTTCATAGGCCTTGCGCTCGAAATGCCGAACGCAGGGTGCCCATTCAATTGCTCGAATAGAAGGGTTAATCGATAGGTGAGGTCCCACAAAGTCCCTGAACTCGGATCTGTCGACATCTCCGATACCGTCGAAGAAAGCCTTTAGTGACACCATTGTATGCAAGTTTGATTCAATCTCTCTCTTTATGGTCTCAAAACGATTCTTCGCTTGCTTTTCAAATTCAGTCCGTATCATCTGCCGCTCCTGGCTCAACGCCAGGGCAAAGCCTATAAAAGAAATCATGGCACCGATCAGAATAGTCATGACTGGAAACAAATAACGCTGCGCTTTAGTTCCCTGGATAATAATTTTCTTCCAGTTCATTTTCTTCTCCGTTAAGACAATTCCACTCCAGCCTTACTTAGCGGATATACCGTTTGCTACCGAAATCAGCATGCGGAAAACCGGATTGCTTTTGGGAATAAATGACTCGTGTGGTTGCAATATGATCCAATCTTTGCGGCGTTCCAGTGTGAGCAGGTAACAGCTCAACGGCGAGCCACAAATTGAGGGCTCGAAAATCCGTCAAGCCGGTTCAGCAGAAGTGAGCAAGACCTGTGCCGGAAAAAATTGATTGCCATATAGTTGCTGTCAGCGAGTCCATCAAGAGATAAATAAAGGCGGGTCAGCCTGCCGGGAAAAGCTTGTTTGTTTTTTCAGGAACGAAAAGAGGCCTTGAAATTAAGCACCATCCCTGATGTTTCTAACGGTGCTTGGAATGGCCCTGATTTTTCGGATGAAATATCCGGGAGTCGACTCTGATCTGCCGGCCTTTCAGAATCATTGTCCTATTTTCAGGACAGTTTCCTGTTTTTAGGAATAACTTTCCGGACTGCCAGCATTGTCAACAAAGTTTCAATGTCATGGCAAGTGATCGTCACCCCGGGCAAAAGCCGGGGTCCAGTGATCTTAAATGGCCGAAAAGACAGTAGATTCTGGCTTGCGCCGGAATGACGGATTGTGCGTCTGCACCCCTCATAACTTAGTTGACGATACACTGGCGTCTGGAAGTGCAGGCTCAAAAATGAAAGTGCTCATCGCGGGTCGAGACGACTGCGGTGGCCAGGGCCGCATAATCTTAGCTAATCCGCTTGGCCCGGGATAAAGAAATTTCCAACCAGACCGGCGTGTGAGCCTCACTTGACTCAAGGCCCCAGGGCCTTAACATGACAATAGCGTTCCTTAAATCTAGATATCCCAAAAGCCTGGAAGTCTAAGGGCCTCCGAACTATGCGCGCCTACTGGCGCAAGGAGGGGTTATGGAAGGAAAAAAGACCTACCTTCGGAAAATGGCGGAACGACTGGAGCAACTCGATGCCAAGGTGGCGGAATTGAAGGCCAGGGGCATCAAAGCCAGGGAAGAAGCTAAAGGGGAGATCGATAAAAAAGGGCCCGAGCTGACCGCTAAGCAGCAGGAAGCCCGGCAGAAGCTCCAGGAACTTAAGGAAGCCAGCGCCGAAAAATGGGATTCTCTCAAGGGTCGGGCGGAAAAGGCCCAGCATAATCTGGAAGAAGCCGTAGCCAAGATCGTCGCGAAATTTAAAAAGTAAGATTTTCTGGTCTCGCAGTTTCCTTAAGTGTATAGCCCCGGCCGGGTTACTTTGGATGGACCGCTTCTCCCTGGGCTGTACTAGCTCCCTTTATAAGTATCCTACTCATGTTGAACGACTGAAACTAGCCATCCCGCTCATGTCACCGGGATTCTACAATATCAGGAAGGTTCTCCGCCGCTCCGAACGAGCTGTCACCGACCAGGCCGCGAAGTTCGAATTTATGGCGCCGGCCACCCCATGATCGGCACTGTGCTGATGCTGTTCTTCGGGCTACCCTCGATAATCCGATCGCTATACGCCACGTAAACCAGCACATTACGATTGCGGTCGAAGAACCGGACGACCTGAAGCTTCTTGAACACGAGGCTGCGGTGCTCGTCGAAGACGCGTTCGCCGTCCTTGAGCTCACCGACGATCTTGATCGGGCCGACCTGACGACAGGCGATGCTGGCGTCACTCGTGTCCTCCGCCACGCCCAATTCGCCCTTCATCCCTCCCGTTTGCGCACGGGAGATGTGACAGGCGACCCCCTGGACTTTGGGGTCGTCGAAGCCGTCGATCACGATCTTGTCGTTGGGCCCGAATAAGTGAAAATGCGTGCTGACCGAGCCGGTCGTGCCGCGTTCGTGGCGACTGAAGACCCACCATCCGAAGAGCACAATGACCACGAGAATCCCGCTGCCGAAAATAATTCCTATCCGTTTCATGTTGGTTTGCCTTCCTCGAATGAATTTACACCCCGCCTTGGAGCCATTGGGGGATGAGGCGATAGATGAGTTGATCGTTAGTGATCACACATTATTCCACGAATACGACATTGGAGATCACGGTCAAATATTCGTGGCTCCCGGCTCTTCGTCATGGCTATGGGACCTTGGAATCTTTCCTGTTGGCCAACTCAACCGAAAAATCCAGGATTTCCGAGCTTTCGCGGTAGGCGTTTGCACAAAAATCCCCAAGATGGCGAGCGCTTTGCTCGAAATCTTCTATAAATTCTTTAAGATTCCCCGAGCGGTAGAATTGTTCGTAGACCTCCAGACCATCTTTCAACGCGGCAAAGATCGCTTCGGAATTTGGGTTCATCTGGGTAATGGCTGCATAGAGTTCCGGATTTTGAGCGAAAATCCTGCCGGTCAGGTTCATTTCGATCCGGTAGCTCGGGCTGGTGTAATCCATGGTCTCATCTATGTTTATGTCGAGTTTTCTTAAGGCCCTCCCGACGACCATGGTCGTGAGGTGAAAAAGTACCTGGATGATGCTCATCATCCTGTCGTGTTCATCCGGAGAGCATTCTTTGACCCGGATGCCACTCGCGGTAAAAAGCCCGCGCAACCACTGCCACTCCGCCAGGCCGATGCGAACCGGACAGGCGGCAAGGGTCTGGCCGGAAAAGCTCGATATTCGGCCTCCAAACATCGGGTGAAGCCCAACGACGCAACCGCCTGATTTGAGCATCTCCCTCAGCGGGGCCTCCTTCAGGCTGGTAAGGTCCATAAGGAGTTGGCCCTGCCGGGTGTGCGGAACGAGCTTTCTGATTATCTCAACTGTCTTGTGCAACGGCACTGCAAAAACAACTATGTCTGATTCGCTTACGACCTGCTCGGGCGTAAGCGGCGTATCCACGTCGGCAACGTTGACTTTGAGCCCATGCGAGCCGAAAAACTTGGTGAAAAGCCGCCCCATTTCGCCGAGCCCGCCGATTATTCCGACTGTGGAGCGCTCACTCCACTGAGGGTTCAAGGTGGTTGGACAGCTGGAGGGAAGTTTGTCCATGCTCTGTTCCTTAAATATACCAGCTTGATATCAAATGAAACGGCCGACCGCTTCGGCAACTCGACGGCACTCCTCGACCATGGTGAGGAACGGCTTGGGTCGAAGAGACTGCGGGCCGTCGCTCATCGCTTCCTCCGGACGCACGTGTACCTCGACAAGAAGCCCGTCGGCGCCGGCTGCAACCGCCGCTCTGCACATGGCGGCCACAAGATCGGCCCTTCCGACGGCATGGCTCGGGTCCACGATCACCGGAAGGTGAGTAAGCTGCTTTAGAAGCGGCACGGCACTGATGTCCAAGGTATTGCGGGTTTCGGTTTCAAATGTGCGGATCCCCCTTTCGCACAGTATTACCTTCTCGTTTCCCTGCGCCATGATATATTCGGCCGACATAAGCAGCTCATTTATCGTCGCACAGAGGCCCCGTTTCAAAATAATCGGTTTGTCGATATTGCCGACCTCGGTGAGGAGCCGGAAATTCTGCATGTTGCGGGTACCGATCTGGATGATGTCAGCGTACTTGCAAACCAGCACGGTGTCTCTTGGGTCCATCAGTTCAGTTACGATCTTCATTCCGGTTTTCTCGCGCACATTTGCAAGAAACTTCAACCCCTTTTCGCCCCAACCCTGGAACGCATAAGGTGAAGTACGCGGTTTGAAAGCACCGCCCCGCAAAAAATGAACACCTGCCGGCTCGATCGCTTCGGCGATTTCCTCCAGGACCTCCCGGCTCTCGACCGCGCAGGGCCCGGCCACGATCTGAATCTGAGGTCCGCCAAACTCCAAGCCCTCTATCGAGACCACGGTGTTTTCGGGTTTGAATTCCCGGCTGACCAGCTTGTAGGGTTTCAAAATGGGAAGTGTCTTTTCGACTCCGGGAAATGACTCCACGGGGATTTCCGCCAAAACCCGTTCATCTCCAATCGCCCCGACAATAGTCCTTTGCTCGCCCTTCGAAATATGAGTTCTAAGGCCCATGTCCTCAAGACGCCGGACTATCCTGTCCAGGTCTTCATCCTGGTGATCCGGCCGCATTACAATGATCATAACGATGCTCCTCCTTATTTCTTTGTCAAAGCTCTTTAAATATCTAAAGCTTTGCCATTGCATATGCGCCCTGCCGGGCGCACCACCAATAAAAAAAGCCGTGAACGCCTCAGGCGCTCACGGCTTCAAAACCAGCCTAATTAGGATTGTCAGGTGCCGAGCATACCCAAAGCGTCTCCCTCGATGGGACGATAATAGAAGTAATAATAAAACCCGTTGGGCATAGCCTCACCTCTCAGCGGTGAACTAGACTTCATAGCGCGTAGTTTGTCAAGAGAATTCTTATGCGCGAAGAGCCGCAATGGGACTTGCTCACCGTGGTCGCCATCCCTGCTGAATCTACACGTATTCCAAACTTTTCATCAACTCGGACTCGTATCCTAAATCTATAGTATTACAGCCGACAACCCTTCCACCACCCTTCATCTTTGCGCGAACACAGACCTCCTCGACCTTCTCGTTGATTCCGGCTGAATCGGCGGAAAAGTACAAAATCAGGTCCGCTATGCCGTCTTTATTTATGTCCCTCAGACTGCGCTCATAGATCATCGGGTCGGACATATCATCCACAGGCCCGATTTTGCCGGGTCCGATCCTCACCGACGAAGGGTCCACGAGCCCAGGGTTAAAGTCAAAGCCGTCCCGTTCTTTCGTCGCGCTCAGAATCGCAACCGGAATTCTTCTGTCCTGCAGGTAGTTATCACTGACCGAGCCGATTAGGACATTGGCCCTGTGCCGGTGCAAGACCTTTATCCACGGATAGAGGCCAAACCACAGGAAGGCAGCTCCGACAGCGATACCCACAATGGGAAGAAAACTCAGCCCGAGCGCAATAAAAAGCAAGCCGACCGCGCACAGCAAAACACTCTGAATTAACACCTTCCCCTGCTCTTTTTTTATCTTATCCATTTTTCCTCCAAAATTAAAAACACTGATCCTGAGATAAGTTAAGGTAGGGCAAAGAACATTGTCAATCGAGTCGGAGGATGCGGCGCCGGTTTCAGACGGCACGGTCCTCCACACCCCGATAATTTATCGCAATTCAATAGATTAAAAAAATCGACCATCGCGTGAGGCTTCACGCGGGATTATCTTTTGTTAAGACGTTTTCGCCTCTTCAACCAATCTGAAACCGGCGCTCAAAAACTGGTGTCTCGATGCGGGAGCGTTACAAAACCTTGAAAACCGGAGGCAGAACCCAAATGGCCCGGCCAATATGGAAAGGAAGCATTTCTTTTGGGCTGGTGAATATTCCCATTTCACTCCACCCGGCTGTAAAGAAAAGCGAGATGCATTTTCAGCTGCTGGACAGGCGCACCAAATCCGAGGTCCGCTACGAGCGCGTAAGCGAGCAAACGGGACAGCAGGTCCCCTGGGACCAGATAGTAAAAGGTTATAAATATCATGGTGGAGATTACATCGTGCTTACCGAGGAGGACTTCAAAAAGGCTGCGGTCGAAGCCACGCAGACAATAGAGATTCTGGATTTCGTGCACCTCGATCTCATCGAATACAGTTATTTCGAGAAGCCTTATTATGTCATTCCGGAAAAAAATGGCGAAAAAGGCTATGTGCTCCTGCGGGAAGTGCTCAAACGCACCGGGAAGGTGGCTATATCCAAGGTTGTGATACGGAGCCGCCAATACCTGGCGGCCCTGATACCGCAGGCGGAAGGGTTGATCCTGAATATCCTGCGCTACCATGACGAACTTCGCGATGTATCTGAATTCAACTTCCCCTCCGTAAGCATCGAGCAATATAAAGTAACCGAAAAGGAACTGCGGATAGCCCAGACGCTGGTCGAGAGTATGGCGAGCGAATGGGAGCCTAACCGGTATCACGACGATTACCGTGAAGCCCTCATGGAGTGGATAGAAAAGAAAGCTCAGGCGGGAGGCGCGGTACCCGCGCCCCAGGGCGAAGAGGAAGCACGGGAGGAAACCGGAAAGGTCGTGGACATGATGGATCTGCTCAAAAGAAGCGTCCGGAAGGCTGCGGCCCAGCGGCGAAAAGAGGGTGCGGCGGACAAAGCCGAGGATGCCGCTTAAGTATATCGGGCACCCGCTATTCGATTTTCCGCAAAAAATTATGCAGGATGTCCTCGGCGCGATAACCCTTAAGGCGCCCGATATTCACCAACCGGACAAGGAGGCTGCCCAGTACGTCCGGGGATTCGAGCCCGGCTTTTTCGAGCCCGCCGGCCAGTTCGCCGCTCTCCCTCGCGAATTCGCGCCCCTGTTTCATAAGATCGTTCCAGTCCTCATCCTGCCTGTACGATATGCGCGACAGGACCCTGTACGCGCGAATAAGTGCCGGGAGCGATTCCGGGACTGGTTCCGATGCTTTGCCGGTTGCGCGCTTCTCGTCCGCCTTTATCTTCTCCCAGTTGTCTTTAACCTCTTCGGCCGAATTGACGCTCATTTCTCCGAAAACATGCGGATGCCTTCGGACCATTTTTTCACTGGTTCGCCGGCAGACATCCTTCAGGCTGAAATCTCCACGCTCCTCGTATAAATAGACGAGGAAAAGCGCCATAAACAGGACATCTCCCAACTCTTCGGCCACCTCTCCCACTTTCCCGGACCTGATTGCCGCGGCCGCTTCGTGAGATTCTTCGACCAAATACGTCTGGACGGTTTCGGGGGTCTGCTTTCGGTCCCAGGGACAGCCCGTTTCACTTCGCAGACGCTCAATGATCCGCAGGATGTCCTCGATTGAATTGGAGCGATCGGTTTTTGTTTCTTTCACCTTTTTCCTTTGGGGTCCGGGGGTGCGCTTTGTCCCAAAAAGGGGTCCAGCACCTTCGAAGGTCCTTCGTTCACCAGCTTTTTCACGTCCTGCCGCTTTTTGGAAAGCTCTTCCTGAACCCTGCCGGGCGCCAATTTGAAAAGGAATTCGGAGGCTTCTCTGATCCGAGGCGCCAGCTTTGATTGAGCAAGGAGCGACGGATTGCCGTCGGCGGAAAACAACGTCAGTACAGAGACTACCACGATGGCAAAAAGGAGCGCTTTGCCGAATCCGATCATTGCGCCCCAGAGGCGGTCCAGAAACCCCAGACCTACGCTCCGTATAAGTCGAGCGATCCAAAAACCGACAACCCCAACAATGAACCAGGTGATGAGAAATAACAGGACGAAGCTGAGAGGCCTGGCGGCGCTACCCGAAATTGAATGAAATTGCCCGATTATGAAAACGCTCACCTCCTCGTAGTGGTAAGACGCCACAAGGAAGCCGATCAGGATGCCGGCGATCCCGAATATCTGAGAAATAGCGCCGCGCATAAGGCCCCTGAGCACCCAGAAAGCCGCGATGCAGATCAGGACCCAGTCGAGTATGTTCATAACAGCCAGTCAACCCCTATCCACAAAAGCTGGATGAATAAGTCCGTGGATCGGCACTCGTAAATCCCGAACCCCGCACCCCGATTCAGGTTCAACCCTTTTTACTTCCGCCTCGGGCATCCCACGGACAATTAGCTTCCTTAGCCTTTATCATTGAAATATAATTATTATGTTCTATCCGGGCAGAATTCACGCCCGGTTTAAGAGTAAACACTCTTTTTTGCAAAAGAGACTGTTGCCAGAGTTAAAATTGCGTGATAATAATCTTGGTTCTCTTAAACCGGGTGACAGGAACAAATATTCTCTGCCCGAGGTAAAATAGCATTGGCTCAAGCAATCCACAACCGAAGAAACGATCCCGAAAGGACCTCTACCCAGGTCTCCTTTGACGATAACAGACTGCTTCAATTGTTAGCAGGAGAACAAAACGCTCACCTCAAGATAATCGAAAAAGAGCTTGACGTACAGGTCCACCTGCGAGGCAATCAGCTTACCATTTCGGGGGCTCGAGCCGATGTGGAGATCGTCGAGCGCCTGCTCCATGAACTGGCCGACCTGTTACGCGGCGGCTACCCGCTCTTCGAAAGCGATATACTGTTTGCTATTCAGATACTCAGTGATAATATCAGCCGCAGTCTCAGGGACATTTTTCTCGATCAGGTGTTTATAGCCTCTAACAAAAGGACTATCAGTCCCAAGAGTATAAAGCAGAAGGAATACATAGAGGCTATTCGCGGCTACGATGTCGTATTCGGCGTGGGTCCGGCCGGGACCGGCAAAACCTACCTGGCGATGGCCATGGCCGTTGCGGCAATGTCAAAGGATATGGTCCGGCGCGTGGTGCTTGTCCGACCCGCCGTTGAGGCCGGTGAAAAATTGGGGTTTTTGCCGGGGGACCTCGCCGAGAAGGTGAACCCTTACCTGCGGCCGCTCTATGACGCCCTGCACGACATGATGGATTTCGAGCGCGCAAATAATTTGATCCAGAGAGGGACAATCGAGGTGGCGCCTCTTGCCTTTATGCGGGGCCGCACGTTAAATGATTCCTTCGTAATTCTGGACGAGGCGCAGAACACGACCGCTGAGCAGATGAAAATGTTTCTGACCCGGTTGGGCCTGGGTTCCAAGGCTGTCATAACCGGTGATATAACCCAGATAGATCTCCCGGAGAACAAACCCTCAGGGCTGGTGCAGGCGATCGACCTGCTCCAGGGAGTTCAGGGAATCCGAATGGTCTATTTTACCAAACGTGACGTGGTCAGGCATAGACTCGTACAGGACATCATCGACGCCTACGAGAAGTCCGAAGAAAGAAAAGCCAGGGCCGCCACGGACGCCGAAAGAAGCTGAACATGGAAAGGGAAAAGCGGGAGCCCGAAAAGGGCAGGGGCAAATCCTGGCTGAAACGTATGGCCAAGCTGATTCCCTTCGATCTTAAAAACCTCTATTGCCGTAAGTGGTTGCTGGTGGCGGCTTTAAGTCTTGCTATATCGACCCTGGTAAGTCCCTCTTTCATAGTCGAAAACCCCAAGTACCGCCTGGGCGATATTGCGGACCGGAACGTAAAGGCAAAACATGATTTCCTGGTAGAAGATGAAGAAGCCACCACAAAGAAACGCGAGGAGGCGGTCCGGCAGGCTCCCATTGTTTACGATCTTGACGAAAGAATAATCACCAGTCTTACTGAAAAGCTTGACGCATCGTTCAAGGTGATGCGTGATGCTCAGATTGGCCTCGAATCTGAGTCCGTCCGTGAGGCCCCCAGCCAGCAATCCCTGGAATCCATAGCAAATAAGCAACCCGCCAAATCTGAGGCGGGTCTTGGAAAAGCCTCCACCTTTTTCCCCAACGATTCGGAGCGGCTCCTGGGGAAGAAAAAGGATTTTGAGGATTTTCTCGGCTGCTCGCTGACCGGTGACATTTTCAAATGTCTGGTCGAACAGCAGTTTAGCCTGGAAGTCCAGGAGAAGATTCAAAATCTCATAAAGACTACAATGGGCCGCGGCATAGTTTCGAGTAAAGCGTGGGACCACAACGAGCAGAGCAAAAACTTCCTGGTCCGCAAACTCGAAACAGGCGATGAAATCCTGCTCCCGCCTCCCTTTCCCTATCCGGACCTCGACGAAGCCCGCAAGATGATCGTCATGCAGGCACTGGGGGCAGGCCGGGACGTCAGGGAACTGATGCTGATATCTACCGTGGTATCCTCCCTGCTCCAGCCAAACCTTACATTCAATCTTGAAGCCACCGAAAAAAAACGGGAAGAAGCATATGCTTCGGTTAAACCCGTTTTTATCAAGATCGCTCGAAATGAAATGCTTGTCAGAGAGGGCCAAAGCATAGCACGTGAGGAGTTGCTGAAGTTAAGGTTCCACCTCAAGAATTTGTCTGATAAATCCTGGCTCTTTGTTTTCCTGGCGATTTTCACGTTCAGCGCCGTGTGCATTGGAGTTGTCGGCCATGTTACAAAACAGAGCCTTCCCCACCTGCGAATGGACGTGCGCGACGGCCTGTTTCTGGGCACCCTCCTTATTTTCCTGCTGCTTCTGTCTCGGGCCGGCATATGGATTGGAGACAGCGTAGCCGACGGATCGGGGATAATTTCTCCAAAGACCTTTGTTTACGCGGTCCCCCTGAGCGCAGGCGCTATGATCGCCTGCATTTTTTTCGGGGTTACGGTCTCGCTGATTTTCTCGCTCGTAGTCACGCTCTTTTCCGGTCTGATTTTCGGTAAAGAGTACGCACTGTTTTTCTATTTTATGATCGGCGCATTCGTTTCCGCTCATGGCGTTTCGGAGTGCAGAACCAGGATGGTCCCTATAAAAGCCGGGCTGATCGTGGGCTTTACAAACGTCATCCTGATAGTGTTGAGCGCCTTTCTTCAGGAACAGCTGGTTTTCCTGAAGGTCCTCACCGACGCATTTTTTGGTCTGTCCGGAGGCATTTTCGCGGGAATCCTCGCAACCGGTCTTACACCTCTTGCCGAAATGGTTTTCGGCTATACCACCGATATAAAGCTGCTCGAACTTGCCACAATGGATCAGCCGCTGCTTCGGGAGCTTATGGTGGAAGCGCCCGGGACTTACCATCACAGCATTATTGTGGGCAACATGGTGGAGGCGGCGGCTAAGTTTATAGGGGCTAATTCCCTTCTGGCCAAAGTGGCGGCCTACTATCATGATATCGGCAAAATAAGAAAGCCCCTCTATTTCATAGAGAATCAGTTCGAGTGCGAAAACCGCCATGAGAAGCTGGCCCCGTCTATGAGCAGCCTCATTCTCATCTCTCATGTAAAGGATGGGATGGAACTCGCCAGGCAGCACCATCTCGGCAAGGAAATCATAAACATTATCAGTCAGCATCACGGCAAAAGTTTCATCTCGTTTTTCTACACCAAAGCGCTGGACGCGCGCGAAAAAAACCAGAGCGTGAAGGCCACTCCCCTTCCTCCAATCAACGCTGATGACTACCGGTATCCCGGTCCCAAGCCCCAGACCAAAGAAGCCGGACTTGTGATGCTCGCCGACGTAGTCGAAGCTGCCTGCCGCTCCCTCCAAGAGCCTACTCCCGCCAGGATCCAGGGTCTGGTCAACAAGCTGATAAACGGCCAATTCAGTGACGGTCAGCTTGACGAATGCGAGCTTACGCTCAAGGACCTGCACCAGATAGCCAAGCACTTCAATCAGATCCTGGCGACGATACATCACAAGAGGATTGAGTACCCGTTACCAAACGGAAAGGCAAAGACGGATGCCCCTGATCCAGGTCGTGAACCAAAGCAGGACAAAGATAAGGCCGGCGGCAATAAAGAACACGGCAAAACGGACCTTAAACGCCTTGGGATACACTGAATCGGAACTGAGCGTCCTGATCGTAGACGACGGCGAGATGACCAGGCTCAACGATACTTACCGTCAGATCGGCCATACGACGGATGTGCTTTCCTTTCCCATGCTCGAGGGCGAATTCGCCGGGATCGCCCCTGAAATGCTCGGAGACGTCGTCATCTCAGCCCAGACAGCCCAAACCATGAGTCTGGAGACCGGAACCGAGTTTGAATCGGTGCTGGATCTCCTGCTGATCCATGGTATTTTGCATCTGCTCGGCATTGACCATGAAGCTGGACCGGCAGAAGCAAAAGAGATGAAAATCAAAACCGCCGAACTCCTTGAGATGCTTGGCCACGGCGGCGAGGAATTTGGGTGGTTCTTCGATACGGATTAGTGATTAGTTCATAAAGGCGCGAGAAAGAATAGACGATGGAGATCGACCAAATCGCCGGGGTGGTGGTTGACTCTGGATAAAAGATGCATGCGGAACCGGGTCCTGGTTTGTTGGAGTCCGTTTATGAAGTGGTTTGGTGAAACTGCCGGCGGACCGTGGCCTCCGCGTTGAACGACAAAAGCCTGTCCCGATTATTTTCAAGGAGTTGCGATTTGATCAAGGATTCCGATTTGTACTTAACCATTCAGATTTCGCGGCTTCGCGTGCACCAGTCGCTGAAAGCATGATTTTTGGGGAGCAAAATTGCCAAGACTCGCTATAAATGTTGATCATGTCGCCACAATTCGACAGGCACGCCTCGCCGACGAGCCTGACCCGGTTGCCGCTGCAACCTTTGCCGAGCTTGCGGGAGCGCACGGCATTGTGGTTCACCTCAGGGAAGACCGACGCCATATCCAGGACAGGGATGTCGCCGTCCTGCGCAAGACAATCAAAACCAAGATGAACCTGGAGATGTCGGGAACAAAAGAGATGGTCGAAATCGCCCAGAAGATTAAACCCGACGTCGTGACGCTGGTCCCTGAGAAGCGTCAGGAATTGACGACCGAAGGGGGACTTGACGCCGTCCTTTTCGAAACCCCTCTGACGGGCGTGATCAAGGCGCTTCACGGAGGCGGCATCGCCGTCAGCCTTTTTATAGAGCCGGACGCCAAGCACATCAAAGCCGCTCGAAGGCTTGAAGCCGATTACGTCGAACTCCATACCGGAGCTTTTGCGGAATCCAAGTCTTTTGCGAGCCGCCAGGAGCAGTATGAACGGCTCATTACCGCGGCACGGCTGGCACAGAAACTGGAGATGGGAGTGCATGCCGGCCACGGGGTCGATTACCAGAACATTCTCTGGCTCAGGAACATAACTGAAATAGAGGAATACAGCATCGGCCATTCGATAATAGCGCGCGCTGTCCTGGTCGGCATCGATCGGGCTGTTCGCGAAATGCTCCAATTGATCGGCTGACCGGGATGTCGATTTACGGGGTCGGCATAGACCTGGTGCAGGTCGAACGGCTCGAAAAGCTGCTGGAGCGCTGGGGCGAGCGATTTGAGACACGGGTGTTCACCGAGTTCGAAAGGAACTTCTGTTCCGGAAGAAAAAACCGTGCCGCTTGCCTGGCGTTGCGTTTTGCCGCAAAAGAGGCTTTCGTGAAAGCCCTCGGGCTGGGGATGAGAAAGCCGGTGCTCTGGCAGGATATCGAAGTCAGGCAGGACACGCTCGGCAAACCGGAGATTTTCCTCACTCCCCCCGCCCTCCTGTATTGCCGGGAAAAGGGCATCCTCTCCTGGCACCTCAGCCTCACCGACGACGGCCGGTACGGTGCAGCCGTGGTGGTAATGGAGACCTGATACGGCAGGGCGGTTCGACCGCCGGCCAAGGTTGCCGTTGGCCTTCGGCGCTAACTTAAGTGTTTGAGGAACGTCTGGGCGAGCCAACTTACTATCGTGATGAGGTTGTCCGAGGCAAGTGTTTGAGGCAGCGACACCAATGCAATTGCTGCGAATGCCTGCGCACACCACATAGTGCTCACACCGTTGGTGATCTTTACGCCTACGACTGCGTTGAATTGTTGAATGCGACTAATGGTTACTCCAAGTGTGATGGTGTAACTCTCTTATTGAGGGCGGTCAGAAAGTTTACCAAATTGGTGAAAGCAAAAAGACGTGACCTGGCTGGATTTGAAGCAGACCAATAGATGAACGTTTCAGAATAATCTTCTCTACCACCATCGGCCAGTGGGCCTTGCCCCCATCAGACCAAGTATGCCGCTTACAATCAGATAGACCGCCACAATGAGACTCAACAAAGCATTCCCCTTATTTCCGGAAACTCTTATCACTTGCATGTTCGATAGGTAAACTGTATGGTTTTGCGGGGTTTGGGGTTGTTCCAGAAGTAGACAAATTACAAACCTATAAGGCCGGATTTCGACAGATTATTAGCACAGACCACGGAGGAGCTGAACCACCTATCGATCCGAACCATAAAGACTCCGCATCGAAACAGGAGAAGACTACTCGTGAGTCCGACTGAAATCGCCTTGATCGTATTTGCGTGCGTGTTTGGAGGCACGCTGCTTGGAATGTACCTCCGCGTCGTTATGCCCGAACATCATCTCAGCGAGGACTCCAAAGATGTCATAAAGCTTGGGATGGGGCTAATCGCGACGATTGCTGCCCTCGTTCTCGGGCTTGTGATCGCCTCAGCCAAGAGTTCGTACGACACGCAGGATGTATCTGTTAAGCACATTGCCGCCAAAATCATGCTGCTCGACCGGCAGCTGGCACTGTACGGGCCGGAGACGAAGGAGAGCCGTGATTTGATTCGACGCATCCTTGCCCAAAGGATCGATAAGATCTGGCCGGAAGAGCGCTCCCAATATGCAAAGTTGGATACGTCTGAAACGTTTCCCACAGCCGTGGGCGAGGGACTCGAGTACAGGATTAGGCAACTCGCGCCGCAGAACGACGTTCAGCGCGGACTTCAGTCCACGGCGCTACAGATTAGCAGCGACATCATGGAAACGCGCTGGTTCGTGTTGGGTGCGGGCAGCTCTGTCCCGGTGCCGTTCCTTGTTGTCGTGGTGTTCTGGCTCACGGTCATCTTCGGAAGTTTCGGCATTTTCGCCCCGCGTAACGCAACGGTCATCGCGGTCCTGATCGTCTGTGCGTTGTCGGTTGCTTGCTCAATCTTCCTAATTTTGGAGATGGACCAGCCGTTCAGGGGGGTGATGAAAATTTCCAGCACTCCGTTGCGCTTCACGCTCTCCCATCTCGGTCAGTAGACCCTCGAAGCCCAGAGCGGAAGAGTATCCGCTGTCCAGCCTATGCGTCACCCGGACGCGCGGGGCTAGGATTCGCACTGCGCGCCGGTTACGCCGTCGTTATAGACACTTAAGAGTTGGAACACTGGGATTAAGGGTTCCACAGGATCGGGCACTTTTGAACATAATTTGAACGCTGTCAAAGATCCAGGAAGGCTTTTGTTTCCGCCTTGGCGGAAATGTATGTTCAGGGTGAAGTCAGCATACCTCGTATTTGAGAAAAGAGGCGTCGAAATCCTCGATGTTTCCAAATCATTTGTTTACCGAATCGCCGCAAACCGGGCTCTTTCGAAATTGGCAAGAGTCACAAACTCATCGAGAAGCAGCTTGCATCAGGAATAGACCTATAAGGCTCCCCGATAGAAGGCCAGTCTCTTGGCGTAGGGATGGAATATGCCCACAATAGCTTGCTGTTCGTCCGGACTGAGAGGGCTAAAGCTTCGGCCTGTTTCTGCAAGCGTTCGAACATGAGAACCGCTGGAGCAACCGATGATGGCAACAGTGATAGGCTGTGATAAGGCGAATCGGGTAAGCATTTCCGGTGTGATACCCGCGTCCGGCAATATATAATGGGCGGCGCCAAGCACCTTCATTCCTATCACGGCAATGCCTTTTTCCAGTGCAGCGGGCAACGCCGAATCCATGAATCCGCCAAGTGCCGCTTCGACGGGATTTATAGGCATCATAACGGAATCGATCGGCCATTCCCGTATGGCTTTCTCCAGGATTTTCGGATTGTGATGACCGGTGACTCCTATAAAACGCGTTTTCCCGTTGGTTTTGGCTTCCATGAACGCCTCCAGCGCCCCACCGGGACGGGAGATTATTTCAAGGTCCTCCTCGGTTCTCACGTCATGGATTTGCCACAGATCCAGGGAATCGATGCCCATATTTCTGAGCGTTTGATCGAGATCGGCAAGAGCCCCGTTCTTGCTTCTCGTCGCCGACTTGCTCGCTTGAAAAATCCTGGCTCGATCCTCCGGATGCCTCGACCAGACCTGTCCGTAATACATCTCACTTCCTGCATAGGCCCGTGCGCAGTCGAAGTAGCTAATCCCCTGAGTGACCGCTTCCCGGATCACCCTCCAGGTCTCGTCTTCCTGCCCGTAAGTCCTCAAGACCCCTTCACCGCCCAATCCTGTGACGGTAACTTCAATGCCGGTCTTTCCAAATGCTCTGGTGGGTATGACACCGATTGGCATGGCGGCATTCTGACTCATGTAAAACTCTTTCTTTCTTATGTTAATTCAGCTGAGCAAGATTCCATGCACATAAAAGGTCCTGCCGACCTGGAACCTTCGCCTTTGCAATGCTGGGCCATTTTCTTCGTTGGACCGGGCGATCCTCTCGATGTTTCCGTTAGAGTTAGGCTTGCATTCGATCTACTCTAAAGTATCGATCCGATCTTACCGACTATATCACAAAACAGAAGTAGACAAGCTGCTGCAGGACAGGAGTCGGCTGAAAAAATGAGCATTGATTCAAACTGGGCATTTTGTTGTATATCCGGTTCCTCAGCCGCTGAAAGTGCAAGTCGAATTTTCTGATTACAAAGGAGTACCAGTGACCGTTTCAAGAAGATATTTTTTGAAATACTGTGTTGGTTCCGCAGCAGCCCTTGGGCTGGAGTTTTCGTCTCTCGGACCCTTGGGGAGAAAAGCGCTTGCTGCCGGAAAAACCGTGTCGTACCCGATCTCTAAGGATGTCAAAACGACGCTCGATAGGACTGTCATTGCCTATGGCACACCTGTCCTGCCAAATCCCCTGCTAGTTCCACCAACTTACGCCTCGATTTATCCTTGTCAGATCTCTTTATACACGAAAAACAGCTACGGAGAGTGGGCACAGAATCCCGAAGGCATCCCCTCCGGGCTGGGGTCCCCTTACTGCACCATCGACATGAACACCGGAACCCCTTCTTCATCGGCCCCTGATCCATCGGCCACGACGCTTTTGTCTTTCTTCACCATGAGCGACGTACATATCTGCGACAAAGAAAGCCCGGCTCAGTCGATTTACAACGCTTACCTGTATCCAAATCCCTTCTTGCCTGACAACCAACCTGCCGGTGGTTCTTCGAGTTATTCAGGGATTATACTCTATACGACCCATGTCCTCGATGCCGCTGTCCAGACAATCAACGCCTTGCATAAAAAGGCTCCGTTTGATTTCGGCATCGCTCTGGGCGATGCGTGCGACAACACTCAGTACAACGAGCTAAGATGGTATATTGATGTCATCGACGGTAAGCCGATCACCCCCAGTTCCGGCAAACACCTTGGAGCCAGGCACATTGGTTATCAGAAACCATATAAGGCGGCCGGGCTCGACAAGTCGCTCAAATGGTACCAGGTCATCGGCAACCACGATCAGTTCTGGAAGGGATCTACCTATTGGACCGATTACCTCCGGGAAACCGTCGTCGGGTCCAGCGTCCTCAACACGGGTCCGCCAACATCGCCCCCTGATTTCCGGGAACTGATGAATGGCAGAGGTTACTTAATGGGTGTCGTTGATGGCTCGACAGAATATGGGGACATCATAGATGTAGGGCAGGTCACCCCCGGCGAGCCACTTCCGAAGGTTGCCGCTGACCCGCGCCGCCGCGCGCTTACGATTAACCAATGGATGGGGCAATTCTTCAAATCCACGTCGAAACCGGCTGGTCACGGATTCACG
Source organism: Syntrophobacteraceae bacterium (assembly GCA_050008735.1). Lineage (GTDB taxonomy): Bacteria > Desulfobacterota > Syntrophobacteria > Syntrophobacterales > Syntrophobacteraceae > SbD1. The sequence continues at coordinate 1,219 of JBEKMB010000054.1, read as the reverse complement.
CGGGAAATGATCGACGGCACCGCATTGGCCGCCTGTTATACCTTCTATCCGAAGACTGATATGCCGATCAAGGTCATCGTTCTCGACGATACCGACAAGATGGACTGCGGTGCATACGGCTCTCTCGACGAACCCCGCTACAATTGGCTTTTAAATGAACTCGACAGTGGCCAGGCCGCCGATGAGCTCATGATCATCTGTGCGCATATCCCCGTGTGGCCCTACGACTATCAATCTCCAAATGCTAACCCTCCGAAAATAATTTGGAACCAGGATTCCTTTGTCACCGACCAGGAATTGGTCACCACACTCACCAGCACCTATTCAAACCTCATCTTGTGGATCGCGGGACATGTCCACCGCAACGCCATCACTCCACAACCTGATGCCGGTAATCCCGGATCGGGATACGGCTTCTGGGAAGTCGAGACCCCATCGTTAAGGGACTTCCCTCAGGAGTTCCGTCGCTTCGAGATCGTCCGCAACAGTGACGATAAAACTATTTCAATCCTTGTGATCGATGTCGATCCTGCGGTCAATCCGGCGCCCCTCCGGGACGGATCGCCGTCGCCCGCGTTGATATCGCGCTCGTATTCGATCGCAGCCCAGCAGATATTCGGAAATCCGATAAAACAGGCGCCTGGTATGGATGAAAAGTCCGGTGTTTGTAATGCGCAGCTTTTCATACAATTGAGTCAACTGACTCCAGGACTGCGGGCGAAGATAATGGCCATTTCTGGGTAATGTGCGCAAAGTTATTGGCGCCGGTCCAAAAACCAGCCGAAGTGATCGGCTTGAAAGTGCGCTATCGCTGCCTGAGGCCATAGGTATGCGTCATTATCTCTCGAACAGATACAGGCGAACTCTCATGACCCTGAGGGTCACAACCAACTATGAAAATGTTTTTGCGAACGCGGGAATCCATAGTCTCTTCAATATGATGCATACAGAACTGAGGATCCTGGCATCTTGTAATATCAGGCACTTAGGCAATAGGCATTTTCTCATAAAGCCGGGGAGCACTTCAAATTCTACCCGACGGGATTAATGATTTAGATCGAGTTACTTTTCTTTCCTTCGATAACTTGTTCCTTCCAGTGCATTGTCAACAAAGTTTCAATCTCATGGCAAGTGATCGTCACCCCGGCGAAAGAGACTGTGTCGTAATTCAGAAATGCTCGGTGCAAATCCCAAGGGACCAGGTTTTGCTTCCCCCTTT
>JBEKMB010000053.1:0-56635 GCA_050008735.1 Syntrophobacteraceae bacterium | reverse complement strand
GAAGAAAACCCTGGGAACATAAACTGCCTCCTTTCTGTGCTTTCACCAGAAATAACAGGCAGATAATGCCCCAGAACATTCAAAGGTCAATCATCTATTTTGTTACGTACAGTGGCAAGCTGGGTGGACTTTCGATGAGCCTGAGCTGGCAGCTGTTTCAAAGATCTATTACGCACAGCGGCAGAGTAATATAAGCTTTGATTTTGCCTTTCTGCCCCGCTCCTGCCTCATCCAAACATTCTGGGCAGCGTCGTCGGACTGGCATTTGGTTTGATAAGCTTGAGGGACCTTTTGAACTTGCGGTCTGACATGACAACGTTGAGCACGGCAAGTGACGTGATAGGAAGTGGGAGGGTAATGAGCAGGATTGCCGCCTTCATAGCGAGGATGTTTTGGAGAACCGGCTTGAGGCCGAAGACTTTTCCCACCTTGTCTCCTGTCCGAGGATAGAAAATGATCGATGTCCAACGGATAACTTCCTTTCAATGGACTATTTTGCCTGTCATGCTGATTCAGTTTCGTGACCTGGGGGGTAGACAATGAAGATATTGAATCAAAAAGTTATGTATTTAGAAGGATCTGTACATTATGGACTATGGGCATTCCAAAAGCTTTTTAGGATGGAATCCGGTCCAAGAATGCGATTCGGCGTCCGCATAGAGTCAGGATGATGCATTATTCAGGATTAGGAACACTCCGTTCGAGGTGGCCTGCATAATTAAACTGCTAAACGCTTTAGGTGCACCCGTGGGTATATCTAATACCCACTTTATCCCCCCCAAATTACTTCTTGACCTCTGGAATATCTTATTGCAATGTTATTACTAGCATCACCCTCAAGGTAGGTAATGTGTTGGCGTAACTTGCAGTGAGTCTTATACAGTTTCATTGAGGCAGTGCAAAATTGTGGCGATGGGATGCTCTAGCCGCTTTCAGGCCTTAGAGCCTCGATTTCACGAGCCAAATCACCACTGCAAAACATTTGCGATTCCCTGAGTTCACACTCATTCTCCTCGACCTGTGCTTTACCTGTATCGATTCGGATTCCATCTCCCTTGCAGCTCAGCTTTATTCGGCAGATATTTCATTTAGAGGAGGAGTTCATGACTGCATACCAGATCAGGCGCCTGGTACGCCTTCACGAAAAGGCCACGCGACACTTAAATGAATATAAGAGGCTTTCAAGGGACCTGAGCGCACAATCGAAAGCAACCGAGCAACTGCGGAAAGCGGACCGGCTTCATTCTCAGATTTCGGACATCATCAGGGATATCAATTCGGCTCCGGTATGAATCGGGTGGATCGGCCGGATACTGGTCTTGGGAACGGCCAGGGGCTAGGCAGGGCGGGCAATTCCACCACGTATTAGTGACGATCCGGGCCTAAAAACGGGTGATGCAAGCCTGGTTCAACATAGACTAGACGCGGCCTTATGGCTTCCCGACGCGGGGAGCTGCCGGACAAATATCAGAAATTGCCACATGTCACCATGGAAGGGATAACTGATCCATGCTCAAGAACCCGAAAATCAAGAAGGTTTCAGCCATAGAGCGGGAAACTGCCGCGAAGGCCCAGAATAGCGAAGAAGCCAGATCGACAAACATTCAGGTCAGGCATCAACAGGTTTCCTTCGATCCATTGCGCATATACCTCGACGAGATCAGGCGATATCCGCTCCTTAGCAGAGAAGACGAAATGGACCTGACTATCAGCTATCGCGAAAAGAACGATATCGAGTCCGCCTACAAGCTGATCAAGGCAAATCTTAGGCTTGTGGTCAAGATTGCTACGGATTTTCAAAGATACTACTGGATGCAGAACCTGCTGGACCTCATCCAGGAGGGCAACGTCGGGTTGATGAAAGCAGCAAAAAAATTCGATCCGTATAGGGGATACAAGTTTTCCTACTATGCCTCGTTCTGGATCAACTCCTACATAATCGAGTTCATACTGAACAACTGGAAGCTCGTCAAAATCGGAACGACCCAGGCCCAGCGGAAACTCTTTTTCAACCTGCGTAAGGAAAAAGAAAGACTTGAAGCCCAGGGTATCGAAGCTTCCCCCAAGCTGCTCAGTCAACGGTTCGACGTGAAGGAGTCTGAGATCGTCGAAATGGACCAGAGGCTCAACCATGGGGAGATCTCTCTGGACAGCCCCCTGAAGGAGGGCTACGAGGATACGCACGAATCTTTTCTGCCTTCGGACGACCTGCCCGTTGACGATCACTTAGCCAGCCAGGAAGCCAAGGCAATCCTCCATGACAAGCTGATGCTTTTCAAAGAGCAGCTCAAAGGCAAGGATGCCGTGATATTCGACAAGAGGCTCCTGACCGAAGATCCCATTACGCTGCAGGAAATCGGGGACAAGTTCGGGATCACCCGTGAACGCGTGCGCCAGATCGAAAACCGCGTTAAGAAGAAGCTAAGGGCCTACTTGGAAAAGGAAATCGCAGACATCGACCTGCTACAGGAGAGCATGATTGAAATTTAACCAGTAGATGGCCGCAAGCTGTTAACTGGGAAAAGCCTATCAAAAGGAAACCTACCTGCCCACACCGGGAACGCTTGTTTAGGCAGTCGGCTCTTGACAAGCATCTTACGGGATGAAGGAGCGCCTGACAGACCGGTCGCTGATCTGGCCGGTCACGACGAGACTACGATGAAAAAGGTGTATACGCATACCATGAAGGGCACTCTCGAAAAAGCGATGTCCTTTCTGCCCTCGATCATAAAAAAAGAGGAACCAACCTCACTAGATCAGTTCCCCGCTTACCCGCTCAAGGAAATGTCAGCCAATTTTGTTAGCCAACCCATCCTAAACTGAGTCGGGACGAGAGGATTTGAACCTCCGTCCTCTTGCACCCCAAGCAAGCGCGCTAACCAGGCTGCGCCACGTCCCGACAAGCGATCAGACTATCATTTGGCCGATGGCTAGTCAAGCTCAATGACGGAGATGGGATTCCGGGAAAGCGGGTATACCCTGCGGGGTGTGGGGCAAAGCTCCCCACGCTCTTTATCCTTCCATCTATAATCCTTGACAGCTAAATCCTCGAGCTTTCCCGCCCCGCATGGAAGCCGGCCCGCCATTGCTCGAAACGGCCTTCGCACACGGCCGCCCGCATCCGCGCCATAAGGCCCAGATAGTAATGGAGATTGTGTATCGTGTTCAGGCGATATGAGAGGAGTTCACGGGAAATGAAAAGATGGCGCAGATATGCGCGCGAGAAGCGGCGGCACGTATAACAGCCGCAATCGGGGTCGAGGGGGCCCGGATCTTCGGCGTGTGCGTTGTTTTTTATGTGGATGGGGCCGCGCGAGGTGAAAAGCGTCCCGTTTCGGGCGTTCCTCGTCGGCATTACACAGTCGAACATATCGATTCCGGCGTGCACTCCCTCAACCAGATCTTCGGGTGTGCCGACCCCCATGAGATACCGGGGAGCCGACTCAGGGAGTTGGGGCGCAAGCCAGTTGACGACCTCGAGCATCTCCTGTTTGGGTTCGCCCACGGACAGGCCCCCGATCGCATAACCGTCGAAGCCGATTGTGGCAAGCTTTTCCAGGCACGCCATGCGAAGGTTTTTGAAGACGCTGCCCTGCACTATCCCGAAAAGGGCCTGGTCCGGGCCGTCCGCTGCATCTTTAGAGCGCCTGGACCAGCGAACTGTGCGCTCCACGGACTCGGCGGCGTACTCAAAGGAAACAGGGTAGGGCGTGCACTCGTCAAAGCACATCATTATGTCCGAGCCGAGGTTTTTCTGGATGCCGATGGCTGCCTCGGGGGTGAGCAGGTGGCGGGAGCCGTCGATGTGCGACTGGAACCGGACGCCCTCTTCGCCGATTTCGTTTATCCTGGCGAGGCTGAAGACCTGGAAGCCGCCGCTGTCCGTCAAAATCGGACGGTTCCAGCTCATGAATTTATGCAGCCCTCCCAGGCGGGCCACCCTTTCATCGCCCGGGCGCAGGTAGAGATGATAAGTATTCCCAAGTATGATTTGTGCTCCGAGCACCTCCAGTTCGTCGGGGGAAAGGCTTTTGACGGACCCGGCCGTTCCGACCGGCATGAACACGGGGGTATCGACAATGCCGTGGGCGGTTTCAATCCTCCCGGCGCGCGCCTCACATCCCGGATCTTTTGAAACAATTTGGAATTTCATCTCCACCCGTTCTCAGATTGTGTGCGCAAAATTCAGCGAATAAAATACTAATCTGGAGAAGCGTGGGGAGCTGTGCCCCCCACACCCCCATCGCCGCTACGCGGCTCAGTGTGGCTCTGCCTGGAGATTGTTGCGGGGGAAACATTCCCCCGCGCTGGTATCATCCCTTCACCCAATGTCCATGTCTTCGTCTCACTTCTTTATAGAATCAGCATCGCATCTCCGTAGCTGAAGAAGCGGTAGCGCTCCCGGATTGCCTCCCGGTAGGCGGAAAGTATCTCCGAGCGTCCGGCAAACGCACTCACGAGAAGAATCAGGCTGGACTTCGGGAGATGAAAATTGGTCACCATGCAATCGACAACGGCAAAGCGGCGGCCCGGAAAGATGTAGTGATCGCACATAGCGGACAGGGGAGCGATTTCGCCCTTGTTTTCATGAACCCACTCCAGGGTGCGGACGACTGTCGTACCGACGGCGATCACCCGCCTGTTCTCGCGCTTCGCCCTGTTTACGGCCTCGGCGGTCCCCTCGGAGATTTCGACGAATTCGGAGTGCATCTTGTGCACTCGAATATCCTGGCATCTTAGAGGTTCAAAAGTGCCGTAGCCGACGTGAAGGGTAAGCGCCGCAACTTCAATTCCGGCTGATGCAAGCCCGTTGAGAAGCGTTTTCGTAAAATGCAGGCCCGCGGTGGGGGCGGCCACAGCGCCGGGGTGTTTTGCATACTCTGTCTGATAGCAGATGCGGTCATGGGCGGCGCCGTCCCCGGATGGCCGTTTGATATAGGGCGGGAGCGGCACCCGGCCGATTCGGTCGAAAATATCCTGGATGCCGGAATCAATGCAAAACCTGATTTGCGCCCTGCCGCTCGCGGGAACTGCGATCACTTCGGCGCACACGTCTTCGGAGAAAAGGATACTTTGCCCCTCGCGGATGCCTTTTGACGATTTCGCCAGACAGCAGTAGCCCTCATGGGCCCCGAGCTCTGGGGGCTTATAGGGGTCCAGCACCAGCAGTTCGACCACGCCCCCGGTTTCTTTGCGGCCCATCAGCCGGGCCGGGACGACACGCGTATCGTTTACGACCAGCAGGTCGCCCGGTCTGAGGTATTGCCCGATTCCGTCGAAGCGTGAATGCCTCATGGCGCCGCTAGACCGGTCGAAGACCAGGAGGCGCGACTCGTCACGGATGGGGGCAGGACGCTGGGCTATCAGTTCAGGGGGCAGATCGTAGTCATAGTCTTCGAGCCTGAAGGAGACCTGCGCATCATCCGCCATGCATGCGGCCCAGGTAGACGAGAAGCAGCCCGGCGACCATGAGCGCTCCGCCGAGTAATCTGAGGGATGAGTTCGAAACCGAGAGGACCCATTGCAGCCATTTTTTGACATGCTCCGGGGTCGCAAGATACGGAATGCCTTCCATAAAACAGATCAGGCCTAATGCAGTAAAGATATAAGCATACATTACCAATCCTCGCGAGGTTTTTCTTTTCTTCGCAACCCGAATGGCCTAGCATGTTTCGGGTTGGTTTCGAAATCAATTGACGAGTATAACGCATAGAATCGGCTGCGTAAGCAGGAATTGCCGCAAACGTGGGAATTTTCATGCCGGCGCGCACAGGCTTTGCAAACCTTAGGAGCGGGTTTGAATTCGAGCCGGGTTGGCCGGACAAGCCAAGCTTCCAATCTGATTAGGAGACCCGATGAGCGCTTTCATTTTTTCAAAAAAAGGAGACCAGGGGACTACCAGCCTTCTCAACGGAGAGCGCGTTTCCAAAGCGAGTGGCAGGCCGGAAGCATACGGGACTCTGGATGAGGCCAGTTCGGCCCTCGGACTGGCAAAGGCCTTTGCGGGCAGCGACTCGATGCGAGAGATGATACAGGCGGTTCAGCAGGACCTGGTGGTCCTTGGCGCCCAACTCTCCGATACAGGGCAAAACCCGAAATATGCCATCGGGACCGAAAGCACCCAAAGGCTCGAGAACTGGATAGCCAAACTCCAGGAGGATGTTCCGATGCCGCGTCAGTTCATCTACCCTGGAGCAAATCCCGCGAGCGCATCGATCGATCTTGCCCGAACCATTATACGACGGGCCGAACGCCGGACCATGGCACTCAGGGAGGCCGGCGAACTCGACAGCCCCGAAGTCCATTCATACCTTAATCGCCTGGCCGATTTTCTCTTTACGCTGGCTCGATACGCCGAAAAAAAAGAATAGGGGTAGAATGCCTGGAAAATCCGGATAGAGAGAGGGTAGGCGGGGGAGAGGAGTTTGCATCGCGTGTCACAGTGTCCACACTCCCGCGATGTTCTTACTCTCATCGTTCCAGGCCGCGGACCGCTAACCTGAAGATTTTCTTTTCCGCAGCTAAATAATTTCAGCTTATGTAAACAAAAAGCACCGTTTGTGCATCTTATTGCCAGAGCGAAGAGTGCTCCTTGTAATTATATTTCTGATGGGAGTTCCGTCGGGAAGGGGTAGCGAATGAAAAGAATGCTTGTGATGTTTCTTGCCGTGAGCCTTGTTATGGTGCCGTATGCCACCATGGTTAGCGCTAAGACTTCTCGCTCAGACCGTCCTCCTATCGAGCAGCCTCTTGTCCGTGAAGGCGACTTCGCCGTAAAGCTGGCAAGCTCTCTCAGCCTGACCAAATCGAACGATGAAGCGGCAGCGGAAGATGTTCTGGCCTCGATCAGCATTGCGCCTCGAAACGGGTGGATTTCCGACTATCCTATGACGCCTGATATCATTGCCGAGGTGAGGGAAAGCACCGCAAGAGCGGCGGTTTCGGGAAGCCTGAGTATGGCGGAAACCGAGGCTACCGGTATTGTGGATAGAGTCGGCATCGACATGAAACTGCCCGTCACTGTGGCCGGCAGTGTGGCCGGTGAGGGTTACAGCTACGATGCCAGCGGGAGTTCCAGTTCCAGTTACAGTTCGAGCAGCAGTTCGACCGTCGAGTCCGGATATGCCGAGGCCCCTCCTCCAGACGTCGGCCTATACGATGAGGCACCCGGTTACGTCGAGGAGTACTACGGCGACAATGGCCCCCCAGTGGTGACCTATTATCCGCCTCCCTGGTCGTATTACTGGCTATATGACTGGGTCCCGTGGCCATTCTGGTGGGGAGGATTCGGGTTTGGCGGCTTTTTTGTGCTGGGCGATTTCGACGTGCATCACCACGGTCATCATTTTTCCAATCATTTCAGGAATGCAAACGGTAGGTTCGGCAGGGTAGATCCGGCTTCCCGTGCAAATCGTACCGCGGGAACGGCGAATTCTTCGCGCGTTGCCGGAGCGAACCGGACCGGGTCGGGGTCGAGGCTGAATTCCGCTAATGCCCGCGCGGGTGCAACGGCACTCATGAATCGGTCAACGGGGACGGCGGCAGGCGGAAGGGCCGGAAACACGGCCAATGCATCGAGGTTATCCGGAACACAGTCCGGAAGAAATCTTTCAACCGGCAGCACGGGCAGGACCATGCAGGGCGCCAACAGGCTGGCGACTTATACCAACCGCGCGGGGACATCCTCGAACCCCCGGAATTCCATGTCGTCCATGAGTTCTCGTACCGGAGGCAGCTCTCGTACTGGAGGCAGCTTTCGTACGGGGTCTTCGTCTTTAGGTGGCCGCAGCTTCGGCAGCGCTTCTTCATCGCGCGGCTTTAGCGGCGGTGGAGTTCGCGGCGGCGGCTATAGCGGCGGCGGGTTCCATGGCGGAGGCGGCCATGGCGGAGGCGGCTTCGGCGGTGGTGGTCATGGCGGAGGCGGTGGAGGACATCGCTAGAAAATAGGGCTTAACCTCGCGGTGCGTGGAATGTTTTGTCATCCGGCGATCTCCACGCCCGCGAGGCAGCCGTTATACATCGTGCGGCATTTACCTTCCAACTATCACTTCTTTGCCAGTTCCGCATTGAATAGACTGTAAAAACTCCTATATTCCTTCATTTCTCGGGCAAGCATTACCTTTGCTTTTTCAAGGTCCCGGACATTCAAAATGAGGTTTACCCCCATCCTGAATGCCAACTTTGAATCCAGAGTAGGTTTTTCCTGGGAAAGAAGGCAGAGGTAGAATTGCCTCCGCTGGTGCATCGGAAGAAGTTGAATGTGGTGGAGGACAAGGTTGTTAGAGTCCTGTTCGGAATTATAATTGTCTTCAAGGACTATGAGGTCGTAGTGGTTGTGATGAAGCTTGCCCAGGGCGAACCCTGGGCGCAACGCATGGATTACCCAGAAATCGAGTTCATGGAGCGCCTGAGTTATTCTTTCGGCACGTTTCACATTGGTCGCGCAGAGCATGGCCGTCCGTATTCCCTCATCGACCACGTCTATTTCACTACCGTAATCCGATACCGGGTCAAATGCGGCCTTAAGGGCCTCGGATTGATTTTGACCATGGCGGTCGGGTTCAGCGGGGGTGGCTTCCCTGCAGATTTCATTGGCCGTTTTGCACTTTGGGCAGTGAATCTTGAGCCTCATGCCTTCGGGTACTTTTTCTTTGGGTATTTTGAATTCAGTCTGGCATTCCTTGCATTGAACTCTCACTTTCGATCTCCTTGCTCGACCTTCAAAACTGAAATTCAGGTATTTATTCCTGGCGCAGCTCTTTTAGGCTATAAAAGTGAATCGGAAAGAAATGGAATTCAGGCGACTGAATTTTGCAATATTCAGGCCACTCAGTGACAAATTACCTATTGAAGGAAAGCTCTATGGAATGTCTGAAACCGGATTCGTTTTTCGATCTGACCCATTTCGCTCACCGGGACCTGTTTGCCGGCTGCAATTATACCTGGGAAGCTCTTAGCAATATTTCCGGCTACCTGGACAAACGCCTCGAACCAAACGTGCGAAGTCTTGGCTGTTTCATGCGCCCTTTGCCCAGGATGATCGTAATGTGGCGAGGTGAGGTCCTGGACAGTGGATTCGAGATTATTGGAGGAGATGTCAGCAAAGGCAAATTCCGGGTGAGGATCGGCGGCGAGGAAACGGGGGAGGCGGCTGTACTGTGTGAGGGAAGCGTGCTTTGGGACGAAGCGATTTTCATAGGTCCGGGGGCCGTTTTGGAACCCGGCGCACTGGTGAAGGGCCCCACGATAATAGGAGCGCAAACCGAAGTGCGCCAGGGGGCTTATATCAGGGGTAAGTGCATAATCGGTGACAGGTGCGTGGTCGGCCACACCAGCGAAATGAAAGGGAGCGTTATGGTGGATGGCGCGAAGGCGGGACACTTTGCCTATATAGGAGACAGCATTCTGGGAAAGGACTCGAACCTCGGGGCCGGAACGAAGCTGGCAAACCTTAAAATAAACAACCAGACCATCCGCGTGACGGTCCACGGCTCACACATCGATACGAACCTGCGAAAATTCGGGGCGATCATCGGGGACAAGGTGGAAATAGGCTGCAACACCGTCACCAATCCTGGGACAATGCTGGGCAAGAATTGTCAGGTTTTTGCCCTCACATCCGTGCGCGCCGGCTACTATGAACCCGATTCGATCATCAGAGCATAGCGGCGGGGCAAAAAAAGCGGTCGAGGTCATCAGATATTTCCGGCGGCTTCAGGGCCGGCGGGGGCATCATGGCGAAATCCTGCCTTATCGATTGACCGCCTCCGGCGCATGGGCCGCATCACGACCCGCACACCTTTTCAACTTCTTCAAGAGGATCGATCTGTCCGGGTTTGGTCTCTTTATAGATCTCGGCAGCGGGGACGGGGTCGCCTCCTGCACCGCGGGCCTCTTTACCAGGTCGATCGGAATAGAATCGGACCCCTTTCTTGTGTCTCAAGCCTCGCGCGCGGCGCGCGATTTAAAACTCGAGGAGCGCGTCTGGTTCATCCGCGCGGATTTTCTCACCCAGGGGATCCGGGAGGCGGACTGCCTCTACATCTATCCCGACAAACCGGTCTATGTCCTGGAGGAGGTCCTCGATGGCTGGGCCGGTACCCTTCTCATCTACGGTCCTCATTTTCCTCCGAAGCGGTTTCGCCTTAGAAAAAAACTAAGATGCGGAAAAGAGACGATGTCGGTTTATTGCGATCCGGCAGCCTGAACGTGGGTGAATTGGTGAATGGGTGAATGGGTGAGTCGGTGAGTCGGTGAATCGGTGAATCGGTGAATGGGTGAATGGATGAATGGGTGAATCGGTGAATCGGTGAATCGGTGAATGGGTGAATGGATGAATGGGTGAATAGGTGAATCGGTGAATAGGTGAATAGGTGAATGGGTGAATCGGTGAATAGGTGAATGGGTGAATAGGTGAATAGGTGAGTCGGTGAATCGGTGAATGGGTGAATGGGTGAATGGGTGGATGGGTGAATCGGTGAATGGGTGAATGGGTGAGTAAGTGATACGTACCCCACTCAAAACTAAAAACTAACAACTGAAAACTCATGCTTCTCACACCTTCAGGCTTGAAATTTTTCCGCTCAGAATAGATCGGCGAGATTGCGCCGCCGCCTGTCTTTCCAGTGTCCCCGGTGATAGGCGTAACTTGCGAGAATGGGTACGGCAATTGTGCCTTCGCAAAAGACCATTTGTTCATTTCCTGGAGCGACCTTACCCCAGGACCTTGCCTCTTTCAAAGTAGAACTCGAACAGGCCCCGTCTCGTACATCGGCGACTGTGATCTGAACGGCGTACTTGTGCATCGGGACATCCTTTCCAAGTACTTCCGCGCAAATAACCACGTCCTGTATAAAGTTTTTGGGCACACCGCCGCCTATGATCAAAAGACCTGTATCGGCCGTATTCATTTTTATTTTGGTCAATTCCCTGAAATCTTTGACGCTGTCTATCGAAACATGCTTTTCAGGTTTTTCGGTCTGATGCTTGACGAGGCCGAAACCGGCGCTGGAATCGGAAAAAGCCGGACAGAAGACCGGCACTCTATTCTCATAGGCGACCTGAACCAGCGAATTTTTCTTCTTCGAATTCGAAACGAGGTGCCTGCCCATTTCTTTTATGAATTCGCGGGAGGAATAAACACCCGGGGGGAGTTGGTCCGCAATGTGTTTTACCTGCTCGTCACACTGCTGGAGCTGCCGTTCGTCTATAAATGTATCGTATATGCGATCTACATAGGCATCCCTTAAAACACCGTCATCTATTTGCGTACTGCCCTTGTAGTGCCTGAAGCCGATCGCTTCGAAAAAATCCATATCAACGATGCTGGCCCCGGTTGCCACGACCACATCGACCATGTTGCAGGCAATCATATCGCTATAGACGGCCAGGCATCCCGCGGCGCCGGTACTGCCTGCCAGCGACAACACAACCGTGCAGGACTCATCGCTTATCATGCGGTCAAAAATCATGGAGGCTTTAGCAAGCTCTCGGGCGCTAAAGGACATTTTGTCCATGGATTCGATCAATCCGACAGGATTGAAACCGGCTATATCGATATGTTCTATTGGTTCATTCAGAAGATTTTTGTCCGTCATCAGCTGTAACATGCTCCTTTGAATCAGCAAGTCGAGCCTCTTGCAAAACTACTGCGGGGCCAGCCTGCGGCGTCTTGCAAGAGGCCGGGTTTGTTTTCAATAATGCGGCCCTATTCCATCAAAACGTTGTAGAGAGTCATTCTCTAACGGTGCATCACCTTTTACAATATATCATGATCCAAATCCACCTTTTCTGCCGGGAGAGTTTTGGGTTGCAGTTATTAGTTTTGAGTGGGGTACCGATTCACCGATTCACCCATTCACCCATTCACCCATTCACCGATTCACCCGCTCTTCACACAAGGCAGGGCGATTGCGGATCGTGGCGGGCGTAATTGGCTTTCGCGCGTTCCAGGCTGGAGGTTGCATAGCAATAGCTGCACCCGAAAAGGCAGGTATCGTAGACCCCGATATCCCTGCTGGCCGCGCATCCACATTCTTTTCTCTGGAACGGGTCCACGGGGGCGCTTATCTCAATTCGAAACAGCTTCGACAGCAGGTCCGCATCTATGCACCTCGAGGGTCTTATGCCGAATGGGGAGAGGTCCTGTTCGGAGGCGCAGGAAAATGTTTCCATCAGGTTTTCACAGGCGCTGCCGGAAATTGTACTTAACAGGCCTCGAACCGCCGGGCCGGCGAAATCGACTGGATCGACGCAGCCCGGCGCCGCGGCTTCCATTCTTGTGCGCACTTTTCGATAAGGTTTGACGAAGCTGATAACGCACCGGTGGGCAGCCCCTTTCAACTCTGCAGCCACCCGCCGGAAATTGCTCTCATGGAACCCGGGCCCGGTGAGGCGGCTCAAAACTATCGGGTCATAGCGCCAGATGATTCTTTGCGGTCCCACTCGGGCCGAGAGTTCCTGAAAAGTCCTTATGGACAAGTCCAGCGGCGGTGACCCCGGGTCTATCCGGCGCGGGTAGCCTGTCACGGTGAAAAGAAAGCAGTACCGGCAGCCAAGATCGTCGAGTTCGTCCAGATATCCCATGAGCGGGCGAGGGTTGCGGGTCCAGAAAAGAAAAGCCTCGACTTCCCCGGCGGACAGGGGGACCCTCGAGACCTGGTTCCGGTTGAACGGATTGGGCACAAGGCACCAGCCCTGCCGTACCCGGTTCAAAAACCATTTCGAATAAAAGGCTGGAATGTCGGTCCGTCGGCTTGCGCTTACTATCATCTTCCCTGTCTATGCATCCACATGAATAAGCGTGCGGTATTCATAAAGAGCCGAGCCACTCGCAAAGAAATCTTTCCGTGTGTTGAATACGTCATCCGCAAGGGGAAAAACGGACCATTTGCAAGAGGATCGAGCCGGGCGTTCATTATAGCCTGGAAATTGTCAGAAAGAAATTTCCTCTGAGAACAATTATCGAACCACCTTTGCTCGAAACATTGACTTGGGTGCCAAAGGCCTTAAATCCATTCTAGGTAGCGGTCCACCTCGCGCAGCGAGCTGATCATATTCCAGGACGCGTGGCGTCGATTTCCCGCGTTCAGGGGAGGTCCCAATGAAAGCCGATCTGAACAAACCCAGTGCAATGCGGAAGTCCACCAGGGCGATCCATGGCGGGGGGCTTGAACATAGCATATATGGAGAAGTTTCCGTGCCGATATTTCAAAGCTCGACGTTCGCTTTTCCGAGCGCGGCCGATGGAGCGGCGAGGTTTTCCGGAAAGCAGGCCGGATACATATACAGCAGGCTCGGTAATCCCACCGTGAACGCTCTGGAGGAGAGTATCGCAGCCATGGAAAGCGGGTTTGCGGGGGTGGCGACCGCCAGCGGCATGGCGGCCGTAAGCACGGTCTATATCGCGTTTCTGAGCCATGGCGATCACGTCGTCGCCACCAATTGTCTTTACGGCTCCTCCCGTGTGATTCTCGAAAACGAACTTAGCAGGTTTGGCGTGGAAACCACATTCGTCGACAGCTCCGAGTTGTCCAATATCAAAAAAGCCATGCGGCCGTCGACGAAAATGATTTACGTGGAAACGCCCATGAATCCGAGCATGAAAATCACGGACCTGGCCGGGGCGGCCGCAATCGCGAAAAAGCACGGGGTGCTTCTGGTCGTCGACAATACTTTCGCCGGCCCATACCTCCAGCGGCCAATCGAATTGGGCGCCGATGTCGTAATCGAGAGCCTGACCAAGTTTATAAACGGCCACACCGATGTGATCGGTGGAATGGTGGTAACAAAGACCGAAAAGCATTACAACCGGGTCAAGAAGATCGTAAACCTGTTTGGGGGGAGTATGGACCCCCACCAGGCATGGCTCATTTTGCGGGGATCGCGCACCTTGTCCCTAAGGGTCGACAAAGCCCAGGAAAACGCAGGGAAGCTGGCCGAATTCCTCAAATCGCATCCCAGGGTAATCTGGGTGAACTATCCCGGACTTGCGGACCACCCTCAGCACGAGATCGCAAAACGGCAGATGGACGGGTTTGGCTCGATGATTTCATTTGGAGTGAAAAACGGGCTTCAGGGCGGGATAACGGTGATGAACGGCGTGCGCCTGATTACGCTTGCGGTATCGCTGGGCGGGATCGAATCGCTGATCGAACATCCAGCCTCGATGACGCATGCCTCGATCTCGATGGAAGAAAGGAACAAGGCCGGCATTTCCGACGAACTGATCCGGCTTTCCGTGGGCTGTGAGGATTTCGAGGACCTGCGAGAGGACCTGGACCATGCCTTGAACCTGATAGGCAGGAACTTCGAAAGTGTGGACCGGCTGGTGGAAACCGCTGCCGTCCTGGATACGGGCTGCTAAAAGGAGGCAGGGAGCATGCCCCGCTTTTTGCTTAGGGCTGCATGTGCTCTATTATCGCCTGTCCGAACTCGGAACAATGGACCTCTTTTGCACCCCTCATCTGCCGGGCCAGGTCATAAGTTACGATTTTATCCAAGATTGTCCGCTCAATGGCGTCCTTTATGAGGTTCGCTGCCCCGGTCCACCCCATGTACTCGAGCATCATGACGCCCGAAAGGATCAATGAGCCCGGATTAACCTTGTCCTGGCCGGCGTACTTGGGGGCTGTGCCGTGCGTGGCCTCGAAGACCGCCGCCTTGTCTCCGACATTTGCTCCGGGCGCCATTCCCAATCCGCCGACCTGTGCCGCAAGCGCATCGGAGAGGTAGTCTCCATTAAGGTTGGGCGTTGCGATAACGCTGTATTCCTCAGGTCTTAGCAGCACCTGCTGGAACATCGAGTCGGTTATTCGTTCATTTATGACGACTGCGCCTTTGGGGGCCTTTCCGCCGAATTTGAGCTGAATATCGGCTTCGGTGACGGTCCGGTCCCCGAATTCTTCCCGCGCTACTTCATAGCCCCATTTGCGGAAAGCCCCTTCCGTGAACTTCATGATATTTCCCTTATGCACAAGGGTCACGGAAGGAAGGCCATGTTCGATTGCATGGGAGATGGCGCGCCGAACGAGCCGTTTGGTTCCCCCCGGACTGATGGGCTTTATTCCGATGCCGGACCTTTCCGGCAGTGAAACATGAAAGTTGTCCAGAAGAAACCGCGTCAGCTTGTTTGCTTCTTCAGATCCCGATTCCCATTCGATGCCGGCATAAAGGTCCTCGGTATTCTCTCTGAAAACAATCATGTTGACTTTTTCGGGGTGGCGAACCGGCGAGGGCAGGCCGGAGAAGTATCTCACCGGGCGAATGCACGCATAAAGGTCGAGGATCTGCCTGAGCGTTACGTTGAGGCTCCTGATTCCAGCCCCCACCGGTGTGGTGAGAGGGCCTTTTATGGCGATTATACTTTTCCTGATCAGCTCGATTGTCTTTTCCGGCAATGGGACGCCGGTTTCGGCAAGGGCCCTTTCGCCCGCGAGAAGCTGGAACCAGTTTATCTTTCTATTCCCCTTATAGGCTTTCTGAACGGCCGCCTCGAATACCGGCCTTGCCGCCGCCCAGATATCCGGCCCCGTTCCATCGCCCTCGATGAAGCCGATATTCGGATTCGACGGGACCAGGAGCCCGTCGTGTGCGTCAAGAGTGATCCATTCGCCTCTGAATTGCGTATCTTTCATGCAAAAACCCTTTCACCTCTCGAAAGTCAGCATTACCCATTCGCCCTCTGATTTCGCACCGGTCAGCCTAAAATCTTTTCTTTCATATTCCGCCCGCACCTGTTCGGCCTGTTCCGTCAAAATTCCACTAAGCCCAAGCCGGCCGCCCTCATTCACCCTCGATGCAATCGTCTCCGACATCCCGATCAGAGGCATGGAGTGAATATTGGCAACAATAACGTCGAAGCGGCCGCTCAGCTCTTCAGGGGTTGCGCACAGGAGCTGGATTCTTCCTGAAAGCCCATTCACTATAATATTTTCCCGGGCCACCTCGATGGCTTCCGGATCGTTGTCGATGCCGACCACCTTGCGGAAACCGAGCAGGGCGGCGCCGATTGCAAGTATCCCCGAGCCGGTCCCGACGTCGAGCAGGGACAATTCGGCGGCTTTGTTATCCAGATCTGGGGGACAACTTTCAAGCCACTCCAGACAAAGACGTGTAGTCTCATGGTGCCCGGTTCCGAAGGCGCGTCCGGGATCAATGCGAATAACCAGCCGCTCCGGACCCGGAGGTGCTTCTTCCCAGGTGGGAGACACAAGAAATCGTCTGCCTACCCGCAAGGGCTTGAAATGTGCCTTCCAGGTCTGTGACCAGTCTTCGTCCGCTATTTCGGACAGGGTCAGGCCGATCTCGGCTTCACCCGCCAGGGACCGGACGGATTCGACGGTGTTTTGCAGGCGTTCACGCTCGTCTGCAAAACGGGCCGAATCCAGGTAGATGCGAATGCCGTCCGGGATGCATTCCACACTTACCCCAAAAAGTTCGGCGAATTCAGCGGCCAGGATATCGGCTGTTTGCGCCCCGCATGTGATATCTATTCGCGTCCAGCTCTTCGTCATAGAGTTTTTAGTTCACGCAACCAATAGAGTTTTCAGTTTTGAGTTTTTAGTTCATGCAATCGCTATGCACTTCACCTCGACCATCACGCCCCTGGGCAGGCCCTTTACCTCTACAACAGCCCTCGCAGGCTTGTTGTCCGAAAAATATGTTCCATACACATCGTTGAAAGTTCCAAACTGAGTAATGTCTGTTATAAAGACGTCAACCGCAACAACTTTTTCGATCCCGGAGCCCGAGGCGATTAGAATTTGCTTCAGGTTCTCCAGTGACTGCCGGGCCTGGTCCGCAAAGCCCCCACTTACCACTTCGCCTCTTTGAGGGTCTAGTGGAATCTGGCCGCTCACGAAAACAAAACCATTGGCGCGAATTGCCTGTGAATAAGGCCCGATTGCGGCAGGGGCCTTCTGCGTCTGTATCGCCTCCATTCCAATTTTCTCCTTTTTTTGAATTCCGGTAGACTCTAGAAAGAGCCCCTTGCAAAGCGCCATGAAAAGCGCCTCGCTGAGCGTCGAGATCGCGAGCTAAAGATCCTTATACTCCGGGAGACGCCTACAGTAGTTTTGAAAATAGCTCAAGAGTAAGTTAAAATAATACTGTTTCGAGCTCAAATAAATAGCCGGGCGCACAGGGGGGACTCTGCTATTTTTGCTCACAACTCTGAAGCCGTCTTGACAGCGTCCCTTGATTCCCCCATCTTGCAAGAGCTGTATAGCTTAATGCAGTGTTATCTCAGTTGGAGTCGAATTCAAATTCGGACATTGAATGCAGTCTAAAACTCCTAAAATCCTTTTGACGGGCACCACCGGTTTTGTCGGCGGCAGACTCCTCCGTGCTCTTTTAGAGCGCGGGTTTTCCTTGAGATGCATGGTCCGGTCGACGGAAAGGTTTCTGAAGATTTTTCCCAGCTTTGACAGGGCCCGCTTAGTCGAGGCGGACCTGCTCCGGCCCGGGAGTCTCGACAGAGCGCTCGAAGGAATTGAGCTGATCTATTACCTCGTGCATTCCATGGGCGGGCACAGCCTCCACGATGCGATAAGGTTCGCCGAACGGGACAGGCAGGCCGCAATCAATCTCACGCGGGCGGCTGAGCGGGCCGGAGTTCGCAGGGTCATCTACCTTGGGGGCCTTGGTGAACTGGCCGATAATCTTTCAAAACACCTTGCGAGCAGGCAGGAGGTGGCCCGAATCCTGGAATCCGGCGCCTTTAAAGTAACCCTCCTGCGGGCCGCCAACATCATCGGCGCCGGAGGCGCTCCCTTCGAGATGCTCAGGCATCTTGTCGAACGATTTCCGATCCTTTTCGCCCCCCGCTGGATAGACACGCGATGTCAGCCTATAGATATAAACGACGCGGTCGCCTACCTGAGAGGGTGCATGGAAAAGCCTGAAACGGCGGGCGAGGAATTTGACATAGGAGGGCCCAAAATAATCACCTACCGGCAAATGATGAAGATTTACGCCAGTGTTCGCGGCTTGAAGCGGCTAATCGTTTCGACCCCATTTCTCACCCCTGGTCTCTCCTCCATATGGATCAGCATGTTCACTCCGGTCCCATCCGGAGTGACATTTCCTCTTCTGGAGGGTTTGAAAAACGAAGTAATCTGCCGGGAGAATCGAATTCGGGAGATTATTCCGCTGAGCCTCACTCCTCTGGAGGTCTCTATCTGCAATGCCCTCCAGGAGACAAACGAAGGCCCCGGCAAGCTGAGGCCGGGGCAGTCATGCTTTTTGAGAAACGCGGATTGATGCGGGACGCTGGATGCCCAGTGCTTGAAGCTGGATCGAAACCTCTTTATCGAAAAACGGTCCGGACAAACACGTCCGATCCGACATCCAGCATCCGTCCTTCGGGACTCTACCAGATTTGCGTATCCTCCCATTTGCCATCTCGACAAACCATGCACTTCTCAGGTTCGCAGACTTCCTGCCCCTCTGAATACTTCGATTCCATATATTCGCAGACTTTTTCTTCGTCCATGACTGACTCCTGATCTGTTGTGCGTATAAAATATATTCTCCCGGTCCAGGCGCAAGTCAACACGAAGGGGGGCTTTCCGAGTACGGAGAGATAGCCCGGCTCAAATACTCCTCTCCTTTTCCCTTCAAAAAATAATCCACCTTGCATACCTTTCCCGGTTCATACATCACCAGTGTTTCCGCAAAAGCCCTTATATCTTCCGGATCATGGGTGATCATAATGACCGGCACTTCGAAGCGGGCCTGGATCGTGAGCAGTTCACCTCGGAGCTTTGCCCTCAGAAAAGTGTCCAGGGCTGCAAAGGGCTCATCGAGGAGCAGAAGTTCCGGGCCTCGTATGAGCGCCCTGGCCAGGGCCACACGCTGCCTCTGGCCTCCGGACAGATCGAAAGGCAAGCTTTGCGCCAGATGCGAGATTTCAAAGATATCCAGGAATTCTTCAACCTTTTGTCGATCTTGTTGGGACATGGGCCGAAGCCATCTTTTCAACAAGCCGAAACCCACGTTTTCAAAAACCGTAAGATGCGGGAAAAGGGCGTAATCCTGAAAGACGTAGCCGATATTGCGGTGCTGCGGATCTATATCGGCGCCGCGCTTTGAATCGAAGAGCACCCTGTCTTTGAGCGCGATTTGACCGGAGTCCGGAGTTATAAGCCCCGCTATGCATTGCAGAGTAAGAGTTTTCCCGGCGCCGGAGGGTCCAAAGAGGACGACAAACCCCTGCTCTGATGAGAAGGATGCGCTTAGGGTGAAGCTTCTTTCTCGGGAAAACAGCGCTTTTTTTATATCGACATGAATAAGTATGTCATGGTTTGCTGAAGCCATACTTCGAGAGGGTCTCCTGAGATTGGGCACTCAGCACGAATTCGACGAACCGCTTGGCCAGGTCCCCGCTTTTCGTCGAGCCTACAACCGAGATCGGGTAACTGATCGGCTTATGCGTTCGGGCTTCCAGCGCCACCTTGACACGATCTTTCGCCACGGCGGCGTCTGTTGCAAAAACAAACCCGGCATCCACTTCGCCGCGACTGACATAATCAAGCACCTGCCGCACCGACTCCCCGAAGATGAACTTTGGTTTAAGCTCTTCCCAGAGCCCTTCGTTGGTGAGGACTTCCTGAGTGTAGCGACCGGCGGGAACGGATTCCGGGTTTCCCAGAGCGATTTTCTCGATTTCCCTGGCGCGCAGGTCTTTCAGGGCTTTAACCGGCGTCCTTCCCCCAAGGGGTAAAATGAGAACTAACTCATTGCTCACAAAATTCTGCCTGGTGTTCGGAACGATGAGATTTTTCTCCATGGCCTGATCCATTGTCTTCTGGTCTGCCGACGCGAAGACATCCACGGGTGCTCCCTTTTCGATTTGCTGAAAAAGCATGCCCGATGCCGCGAAATTGAATATCACCTTCGTACCGGGATTGGCATTCTCGAAAGTTTTCCCGATCTCGTTGAAAGCATTGGTCAGGCTCGAGGCAGCCGAAACAATCAGTTCCTGTTCCGCGAAAGCGTCTGCAACGAATGAAACGGCAAGAACAAAGACGAAAATGGATAAGGAGCAAAAGAGCGCGCGCTTCATCGGTCGACCTCTTTTAGGTAGTTGGTTTTGAGCACTTTTCCCGAAGATACGATAACAAGGATACACACCAATGATGTAATAAGGACCAGCATTGCCGCAAGGCTCTCGTTTCCCGCCTGGACGGCATCGTAGACCGCAAGGGAAAGTGTTTGAGTTTTGCCGGGCAAATTGCCCGCTATCATCAGGGTGGCGCCGAACTCTCCCATCGCACGGGCAAATGCCAGCATTGTTCCGGCAAGAATTCCCCGCCACGCAAGCGGAAGGGAGACACGGAAGAACACGGCCGTCTCGGATAGTCCGAGCGTTCGCGCCGCCTTTTCCAGATTTTGGTCCACGCTTTCGAAGGCAGTCCTGGCTGATTTCAAAACCAGCGGAAGGGATACAATCGCGGCTGCCAGCGCGGCCCCCTGCCACGTGAACATGAGCGTGATACCGAAAGCTTTATAAAGCCAGTGCCCGATCCAACCGTTTCTGCCAACGAGGACGATCAGGTAGTATCCGAGAACGGTTGGCGGCAAGACAAGGGGGAGGGTCAGGAACGCATCGAGCCACTCCCTGCCCCTGAACCTGCCCTTTGCGAGCAAAAAGGCCAGTGCTACACCGATTGCGAAGGCAGAAAGCGTTGCGACGGCGGCCACTTTAAGGGTCAGCCATAGAGGGTGAAGTCGAAGGATGGCGCTGATTATGTTCATCTGTGATCGAGTATAAACTCCGCTTCCATGCGCGGACTTTGAATAAATCGCGCCGGGAAACTTCGAAGTTCCCCAGCGCGGCTGACCGGTGAGGCTTATATCGGTTTTTCGTCAAAGCTAAGGACCATGTACCCGCGGGATATCATTCTTTCATTATCATTACACTGCTTGCCTTGATCAGGGCGCTTACTTCGTCACCCACCCTGAGGGCGAGTTCTTTTACGGCATCGACCGTAATTGTAGACGTGATTATGTTTCCGCCTCCGATATCTACTCTGACCTTCGCCGCGACTGCGCCTTCTTTTACTTCAACGACCTTCCCTTTTATGACGTTCCTGGTGCTCAATTTCATGACGGGCTCCAATGCAAGAAAAATCCGGTAATTGAAGATTGTTGCCGATCCCTTCGATTCCTGTAAGATAATGCATCCTCAAATTTAGACAAGCGGCCGGCTCTAAGGCAGCCCAATCCGGGCCAGTTATCAATGCTCGCCGGTCTATTCTTCACCTGATTTATCGGAAGTGAAGAAATCCTCAAAGAATCCGTCCATGGCCTTTTCGGTCAGCCCTTTGAGCTTTTTGAACCGCTTGATTATCTGCTTTGCAAAGGGAGTAAGTACCGAGCCTCCACCTTTGATGCCGCCGGTCTTTCGCTGTAGCAAAGAATGCCCAAGACGCCGTTCGGTTGTCTGGATCTTTCCCCATAGTGCCCGATAGCTCATCCGGAGTTCCTGGGCCGCGGCATTAATGGAGCCGTGCTTCTCGATCGCCTCCAGAATCCGCAAGCGCCCCTCCCCGAACACGGCCTCACCGTTATCGTCCTCGATCCACAGCTTTGATTTTGCGACGAGGCCTTTCGGTCCCCGGGCAGAGGCAAGTCTCGTTTTATTCGTCGAATTGTCCATAGAAAACCTACTTTGTTAAATCAATCTTCATATTGCCTGGCGTAGGCGGCATCGTTGTAAATACCCTCGCCGTACTTTTCATTTCCGTAATCCCGGATGATCTTCTGTCCTTCATCGGAGGATATAAAATCAATAAACTTTGCAGCCCATGGGGCCCCTGGAGTTGACCCTTCAGGTTGGCCCAGAGCATGGTAGGTGTTTACGAGAAACTTATCGCCCTTAAAGAGTACCTTGAGGTTCGGGACGTTTTTCTTTTCGGCAACCCAGGTACTGCTGTCGGTCATGAAGTAGCCCTTCTCGTCGTTTGCTCTCTTTAAGGTTGCGGTCATGAAATCCGCGGTAACAATGTACCAGTCTCCTGATGGAGCGATGCCGGTTTTTTGCCAGACATCCCTTTCTTTCCTGTGGGTCCCCGAGTTATCCCCTCTCGAGAAGAACTTCGCCCCGGCAGTGGCGATTCGGGTATAAGCATCCGCAACGCTCTTTGCCTCTGATATCTTGGCCGGGTCCTCCCGGGGGCCCACGATGAAAAACTCGTTCGATCCGATAAGTATGCGTTTAACAGCCCAGCCATCCAAGACCGCTTTTTTCTCAGCCTCAGGGGCATGAACCATGATCATATCCACCTTCTTTTCCTGGAGGGCTTTGAGCGCCTCGCCTGAACCCGCCTTCATCCACTGAAGCGTTGTTCCGGCCCTGGCGTCGAAGGCTTCGGCAAGGGCCCGGACAAGGCCCAATTCCCCCGGGCTGCCCGTAGCCAGCGAAAATACATGCGGGCCATCCCCATAGACCTCAGCGAACCCCGCCTGAGCACGCGGGGCGGGACAGCCGATCAAGAACGAAACCAGGGCAGCGCATATGACAAAGTGCCCTTTCATCTTTGTTCCTCATTCCTGGTGAGAGGGAAAGGATGTACGCGCTCGTGCTTGTGTCCAGGAAAACATAAGAGATAATGAATATTGCCGGCATTGTCCAGGGGAATGAACACCTCATCGTACGCTCAGTCCATGCTCAGGTGTGTCAAACCGCCCCAGGGGAGGCTCATTGGACGAAAACCCGGGGTCAGTGCGTTATTTCAAAACATTGGTCATGCCGGAATGACCGGCGCCACATAAGGAACCACGAAAGTCCGAAGCGGAAAAACTTGATAAGCCATCCATCGGGTAGCCGCGGAAGATGGAAGTAATTCATCCGAGAGTAAAGTTTTTTGCGCCTCGTTGTGTAATTAATAGCATAAAGTTTGTAATATGCACACTTTCCGTGATAAAAGATTCTAGTTTGTACGAGATAGTTGATCTTCCCGCGCAGGGCCGGCCATTCCATGGTGCGCGGCCCGTCCTCTCGAATATAAGAGTTTTTTCCCGAAAACTTCGATCGAATGAGGACACGATGACCGCAAGACGACAAAAAAGGTCCACTCTTTTCCAGCTTGCCGAAAAACCGGGAACCCTGTTCAGGGCTTGCCTGATCCAGGGAGTCTCCCGGAGGTTTTATTACAAAAGAGCTTTCCAGGAACACGGATTTAAGGTGCTGATGGATCGGCCGCCAATAACAGGCGCCAACCCAATGAGCTAAAGATACCCAAAAGCGTATTCGAGCTGTCCCTGCTGTATTCGAGATTTGGCAGGCAGGGGCCGCCGACCGGGGCCACTGGAACGCACGGGCTTTTCCCCCGGCACGGTTGGAAATCTCCGGACAAAGGAGGATATTGAAACCAGGTGCAAGCGCCTTCGATTGGAGCAAAGCTCATATGAGTCTGATTTGATCCGATCGAAGAAAATCTTCTTCTCATCCCAAAAGCCCATCTCCAACTTCGCTGGTGCCGGGTCAAGAGCAGCTACCCCGGCCTGTTTCTCTGCTGCGATCTCTTCCTCAATGTCAGATGTCCAAAGGCGTCGGGCGCATATACCTGCAGTCGATAGCAGACGTTTGTAAAGCTTTGAGCAGTTCCATGGACCTGTGGATTTGCTCCGGGGCGGTCCTGGTTCGCAGCCTCACCAGTACAGTCGTGGGCGGCCCCATCGGAGGCAGTGCAACATGGGACTCGCTGTTGACAAAACGAATTTTATGAAGATGGTCCCGGTGCAGAGCGCTACAGGGATGGTGCTGTGTCATGATGTGACCCGGATTATCCGTGGGCAGTCGAAAGGCCCTGCCTTCAAAAAGGGGCATATTTTGCGGGAGGAGGATGTACCGCAACTCCTCAGCATGGGAAAGGAGCATGTTTACGTCTGGGATATCCGAACCGATAGCGGTATTCTCCACGAAAATGAAGCTGCTCTCAGGATTGCCCGAGGCGCGGCCGGAAAACACATTGTTCTTTCGGCACCCTCGGAAGGCAGGGTGAATCTTGCGGCGGCGGTTGACGGGTTGCTGAAAATAGACGTCGAGGCCCTATTTGAGATCAACGCCGAGCAGATCGTTTTCGCAAGCCTTCATACCCACCAGAGGGTTGCCAGGGGGAAGGTGCTTGCAGGGACCCGCGTGATTCCCCTGGTCATCGAAGAGTCCAAAATCGAGCTGGCCGAGAGTATTTGCTCCCGGCATCGACCGCTTATCGAGGTCCTGCCGTTTAAAAGGGTTAACGCCGGAATCATTACGACTGGGAGCGAGGTTTACCACGGTCGTATCAAGGACCAATTCGGTCCCGTGATTCGTGAAAAACTCGATGAATTTAATTGCCGCGCCATCGGGCAAAGCTTTGTGTCCGACGATCAGAGGCGGATTGTGGAAGAGATCCGGTCGTTTTTGAGCCAGGGCGCCGAAATGATCATTGTCACGGGAGGCATGTCGGTGGACCCCGATGACGTAACTCCGGCCGCCATTCGGGATTGCGGCGCGCGGGTGGTAACCTACGGCGCTCCGGTTCTTCCCGGCTCCATGTTCATGCTGGCCTATTTGGGCGATGTACCCGTGCTCGGGCTGCCGGGATGCGTCATGTATCACAAGACCAGCATCTTTGACGTTGTTCTTCCCTGGCTGCTCGCCGGTGAAGAGGTCACACGCAGGGATATCGTCGGAATGGCGCACGGAGGACTGTGCGTGCATTGCAAGGAGTGCAGGTATCCGGACTGCGGTTTTGCCAAGGGCGCTTGAGTGGTTGTGAGTCGCTTACTTCAGACCAGGAAAAGGGAGGAAGAAGGGATGGAAAAAAAAGTCCTTAACATCAACAAGATACCTCGGACGATTATTGCAAACCCCGAAACTTCGCTGGCGGACGTGCTTCGCGGACAGCTCGGCCTGACCGGCACCAAAGTCGGCTGCGGCATGGCCCAGTGCGGCGCCTGCTCGGTCATCATGGACGGGAAAGTGGTCCGTTCTTGCGTCACCAAGATGAAAAAGGTCGAGGAAGGCGCCGAAATCACCACTATCGAAGGTATCGGCACGGCGGAAAACCTGCATCCGATCCAGATCGCCTGGATGGTTCATGGCGGATCGCAGTGCGGTTTTTGCAGCCCCGGTTTCATCGTATCGGCCAAGGCCTTTTTGGACCAAAATGCAAATCCCAGCCGCGAGGACGTGCGGGACTGGTTTCAGAGGCACCGCAATACATGCCGTTGCACGGGTTACAAGCCCCTGGTGGATGCCGTCATGGATGCGGCGCGGGTGGTACGGGGCGAAATAAGTAAAGAGGATCTCGCCTACAAGATCCCGGCGGACGGCAAGATCTGGGGCGGAAAATACCCTCGTCCGAGCGCCCTGGCCAAGGCGACCGGAACCTGCGACTACGGTGCGGACCTTGGGCTCAAGCTTCCGCCGGATACCCTGCAGCTTGCCCTGGTGCAGGCGAAGGTTTCCCATGCCAACATTCTCTCCATCGACACCTCGGAAGCCGAAAAGATGCCCGGCGTCTACAAGGTGGTGACCCATAAGGACGTAAAGGGCAAAAACCGCATCACTGGCCTCATCACCTTCCCGACGAACAAGGGCGACGGCTGGGACCGGCCTATTCTCTGCGACACTAAGGTATTCCAGTTCGGCGACGCCATCGCCATTGTCTGTGCCGACACGGTGGAGAACGCCAGGGCGGCGGCCGAAAAAGTCGTGGTAAAGCTCGAAGAGCTTCCCGCCTACATGAGCGCACCGGCGGCCATGGCCGATGACGCCATCGAGATTCATCCCGGCACCCCCAACGTCTACTACGAGCAGAAGATTGCAAAGGGCGGCGAGACAAAACCGCTCATGGATTCGGCCGCCTATGTCGTAGAAGACGAGTTCTACCTTCAGAGGCAGCCCCATCTAACCATCGAGCCCGACGTAGGTTTTGCCTATTTCGATGACGAAGGACGGCTCACCATTCACTCGAAGAGCATAGGCATATTCCTCCACCACGCCATGATTGCGCCGGGCCTGGGCATCGAGCCGGATAAGCTGCGCCTGGTTCAGAACCCCGCCGGGGGCACCTTCGGCTACAAGTTCTGTCCGACCATGGAAGCTTTGGTCGGAGTCGCCGCCATGGCGACCGGCCGTCCGGTTTTCCTGGGATACGACTACTATCAGCACATCACCTATACCGGCAAGCGCTCGCCCTTTTTCATCAAGCTCAAGTTCGGCGCGGACAAGGACGGTAAAATAATTGCCATGGAATCCGATTGGATAGTGGACCATGGTCCATACTCCGAGTTCGGTGATCTTCTCACGCTGCGCGGAGCACAGTTCATAGGCGCAGGCTATGGCATTCCCAACATTCGAGGCCGTGGCCACACGGTGTGCACCAACCATGCATGGGGCTCCCCCTTCCGCGCCTACGGTTCTCCTCAGAGCTTCCTCGCCAGTGAGGTCCTCATGGACGAACTAGCGGAAAAGGCCGGCATGGACCCGCTGGAGCTGCGCGCCTTGAATGCGTACCGACCCGGCGATACCACCCCGACGGGCCAGGAGCCGGAAGTCTTCAGCTTCAAGGAAATGATCGACAAGTTGCGCCCGCTCTACCAGAAAGCAAAAGTGAAGGCTAAGGCCGAATCCACGGCCGAAGTTAAGAAGGGTGTGGGTGTGTCGATCGGCATCTACGGCTGCGGCCTCGATGGACCTGATGCCGCTGAGGTTTCCATTGAGCTCACCGGGGACGGCGTCACGGTGTATTCAAGCTGGGAGGACCACGGCCAGGGAGCCGACATGGGTTGCCTCGGCACGGTACACGAAGGACTGCGCCCGCTGGGGATCGCTCCCGAGAAAATCAAGCTGGTTATGAACGATACGGCCCTCACTCCCAACTGCGGCCCCTCGGGTGGCAGCCGCCAGCAGGTTATAACCGGCAACGCCATCAAGAGTGGTTGTGATATGCTTCTTGCAGCTATGAAAAAACCGAGCGGCGGCTACCGCACCTATGACGAAATGGTGGCGGAAAACATCCCCGTTCGCTACTCCGGCAAGTGGGCCGCCTCCATGAACGCGTTCTGCGACGAAAATGCGCAGGGCAAGCCGTTTGCTGTCTACATGTACGGCGTTTTCATGCCCGAAGTGGCAGTGGAAGTAAAGACCGGCAAGGTGAAAGTCGAGGGGTTTACGGTGTTGGCCGACGTTGGCAAGATCAACAACAGGCTCGTGGTGGACGGGCAGATCTACGGCGGCGTGGCCCAGGGCATCGGACTCGCGCTCTCGGAGGATTTCGAGGACCTCAAAAAGCATACCTCTATGGTTTCCTGCGGCATCCCGTATCCAAAGGATATCCCCGATAACTTCAATATCCTCTACGTGGAAACGCCGCGCGACAACGGGCCCTTCGGAGCGGCCGGCGTGGGAGAGCTGCCGCTTACTTCGCCCCATGCCGCCATTGTCAACGCCATCTACAATGCATGCGGTGTGCGCATCACCAAGCTCCCGGCCCTGCCGGAGAAGGTGAAGGCCGGCCTTGAAGCCAAGGCCGCACACTGAAAAAGGCATGGGTTGATCCTTTATTCTGAAACCGTTTAACCGCTCCCTTCCGCCCTGGGCGGAAGGGAGCTTCACTTATTCTGAACCTTTGACGATTCACCGCACGCCCTCATAGTCTGCGCCGCATGGCGTCCATCGGAAGGCCTCCCGGCGCGCCCCAACGCGGCCGATAAACGCTGAGCGGTCGGCCTTCCGCGCTCCGCGAGGTACCGCCTCCACGTGGCGCTCCACGGAAGCTCGACGAAGTGATCGCTTAATGTTGTTAACAAGTCTGTCAAACGAGGAAATTCTTCTGAACCATGGAAAAAGACGAACTGGTCAAGCTGGAAAACCGATGCATTCAGGAGCAGCCTCCGAACTGCGCCGCCGCCTGCCCTGTCCATGTGGACGTGCGGGCCATGATGGCTGAAACGGCTCGGGGAAACTTCACGGAGGCGGCAAAAATTCTCAAGAAAACGGTCCCTTTTCCAGGGATTGTCAGCCGGGTCTGCGATCAGCCCTGCCGAACGCTCTGCAAACGCAAGGAAGCGGGGGAACCCCTGGCTGTTGTTGCCATCGAAAAGGCGTGTCTTGATTACGCCGCCGAACTTTCTGAAAAAATCGGTGTGCTTCCCAAAAAAGAGAAACGCATGGGCGTTGTGGGAGGCGGTTTGAGCGGCCTGACCGCCGCTTTCGACCTGGCTAGAAAGGGCTACGCGGTTGTGGTCTTCGAGAAGGGGCCGCACTTGGGGGGAAGCCTGTGGAGTTTTCCGGAAGAGAAACTCCCCAGGAATATCATTGCAGGGGACCTGCAAGTCCTGGAGAGGGTCGGGGTCGAGGTTCGGTTGAATACCACCGTGGGAAGAGATATCTCCTTCGAGGCCCTTTGCGGGGATTTTGACGCCGTTTACATCGCTACCGGCGCGGAATCAACGGATGTTTTCGGCCTTGCGACAGACGCCGGAGGCCGGATAACGGTCGATTCGGTGACTCTTGCCGCCGGCCGGGAAGGTGTCTTTGCAGGTGGCGGTCTGCGCCGGGCCGTGGGGGAAAGGTCGCCGATTCGCTCCATTTCAGATGGCCGGATTGCGGCAATCTCCATAGACAGGTTTATGCAAAAAGTCTCCCTGACGGCCTCCCGCGCGGGCGAAGGCCCTTTTCCAACCCGGCTCTATACGAGCACTGAGGGAGTCGAACCGCTTGCAGCCACGCCGATGAGCGGAGCGCGGGAAGGCTATTCCCGGGAACAAGCCACCCGCGAGGCTTCAAGATGCCTGCAATGCCAGTGTCTCGAATGCGTCAAGGTCTGTGAATATCTCAACAGTTTTCGCGCTTACCCTAAGAAGTACGTGCGACAAATCTACAACAACCTCTCCATCGTCATGGGGCACCGCCAGGCGAACAAGCTCATCAACTCGTGCAGCCTTTGCGGGCTCTGTAAGGAAGTCTGCCCCGAGGACCTGCACATGGGGCTGGTGTGCAGGAAAGCTCGCGAAACCCTGGTAAGTCAGGGCAAGATGCCCCCGTCCGCCCACGACTTTCCCTTGAGGGACATGCTGTTCAGCAACGGAGAAAAATGCGCTTTCGCGCGCCGGCAGCCGGGAACCGATCAAAGCCGTTTCCTTTTCTTTCCCGGGTGTCAGCTTGCGGCGTCTTCCCCGGAGCATGTCAAGAGCGCTTATACGCTGCTGACTCAGAGGCTCTCCGGCGGGGTCGGCTTCATGTCCCGGTGCTGCGGGGCCCCGGCGGACTGGTCGGGCCGGGCCGAGCTTTTTCAATCCACCGGGGAGGATTTCCTGGCATTATGGCGGGAGCTGGGGAGTCCGCGCCTGATTCTTGCCTGCTCGACCTGCTACGAAATCTTTAAGACCCATTTCCCGGATGTTCCGATCATTTCGATTTGGGAAATGCTGGACAGCCTGGGGCTTCCTGAAAGCGTGGAGGTGGAGAAGCGCGAAATAATCGCAGTGCACGACGCCTGCACCACCCGGCATGAGAGCGCCATTCAGGAGAGCGTGCGCAACATTGTGCGCCGCCTCGGCTATGAGATCGAGGAATTGCCTTTGAGTCGCGACAAAACGGAATGTTGCGGCTACGGAGGCCTCATGTTTTTCGCCAACCCGGAGCTTGCAAAGGCTGTTATCCGGCGGCGCTGCGAAGAGAGCCATCGAGATTACCTGGCTTACTGCGCAATGTGCCGGGATTATTTTGCCTTCGCCGGCAAGCGCACCCTTCATATTTTCGATCTTATGTTCGGAAAACCCACGGATGAAGCCGCGCTCCGGAAAGGTCCCGTTTATTCTCAGCGCCGGGAAAACCGGGTACGGTTGAAAAACTCGATGCTCCGGGAGCGGTGGGGAGAGACCATGGCCGAGGCGCAAGGCTACGAAACCATCCGGCTGAAGATTCCCGATGCGGTGCAACAACTCATGGAGCAACGTTTGATCCTCGTCGAGGACCTGCAGCGGGTGATCGACGCGGCCGAAAAGACCGGGTACAAACTCCTCAAACGGGATGACGATCATTTCATAGCCCACTACAAACCGTCGAGCGTCACTTATTGGGTGGAATACTCCCCTTCCGGGGATGAGTTCATCATTCATAATGCTTACAACCACCGAATGGAAATCGTGGAGGATGTGAAGCCGTGACTCCTCAGGAATACGGCGCCAAAGAAAAGGCCTGGATGTGCATGAAATGCAACCTTGCCCTGGAAATGGGAAAGATCGACGTCTCATATCTGGGAAATGCCTTTCCCGTCGACCTGCCCAGATGCCTCAGATGCGGCCAGGTGTATGTCCCGGAAGACCTTGCGCTCGGCAAGATGGCGGAAGTCGAGAAGCTCCTTGAAGATAAGTAGGAGCGCCTGGGAAGGGATATATATGCCTGATGACGGCAGGTGCAAAGTCTATGAGCGAATCGCCGCGGGCGGAGTTACCGGGGGGGGCATCCGTCCGGGCGGTTTGGAGCTGACGGAGCGGGCGCTGTCCCTGTGCGCGTTTGCTCCCGGCTCCCGGCTCCTCGATGTGGGGTGCGGGACCGGGGCCACGGTGGAACACCTGATCGGGCGGTACGGGTTCCTTGCCGCGGGGGTCGACCCTTCGCTTGCGATGCTCGCTCTGGGGAGCGCAAGAAACCCTCTTTTGCCCCTGATTCGAGCAGTGGGAGAGAGCTTGCCTTTCGGCGACGGCGAATGGGACGGTGTTCTGGCGGAATGCAGCCTGTCGCTCACCAGGGACCCCGATGCTGCTCTCCGGGAGTGCCTGCGTGTTTTAAGGCGAGGGGGAAAGCTGATCCTGAGCGACGTCTATGTGAAGAATTCGAAAGCCATCCCGGAGCTTAGGGCATTGCACCTGGACTGCTGCCTCACCGGGGCGCTGTCAAAAGATGAACTCATGGGTAAGCTCACGAAAGGCGGGGCTACGGTCCTTGCATGGGAGGACCATTCCGCGGCGCTGAAACATTTTGCCGCTCAACTCATCCTTGCCGGCGCGGCCGGGCGGTCTTTATGGTGTTCGCTCACGGGCGCGGGTCCTCTGGATGGGTTTAAGATCGAGCAGGTGGCCTCCCGTGCCGGGTTCGGATATTTTCTGGCCGTCGCGGGAAAGTCTGTAAACGACGGATGCAAATGAGCTGTAAATAGAGGAGGAATTACGCTCGTGACAAACGAGACTGTCAGGATGATCGAACTTGCCGGGCAGGGTTTTTATTGCAGTCAAATCCTGCTTCTTATGGGCCTGGAGACTCAAGGCAGGAGCGATCCCGACCTCATCAGGGCCATGAGCGGCCTTGCGGGCGGGATGGGGTTTTCCGGTGACGTCTGCGGTGCGCTCACGGGCGGGGCCTGCCTCCTGGGGCTGTATGCCGGAAGGGGGACCTTCCATGAAGAAGAGGACCCGAGGCTCAACCTCATGGTTACGGAACTGGTCGAGTGGTTCTCCGAGCAATTCGGTGAAATGTATGGCGGCATCCACTGCAGCGTTATTTTGGACGACGACCCCAGAAACCGGACCGCGCGGTGTCCGGGCCTGGTGGTGGGTGTCTATGAGAAGGTGAAGGGCCTGCTGGTTGAAAACGGATTCGATCTCACTCAGGTGCGTTCATGACCGAGGAAGTCTTTCTTTCGGAGACGCAGAGCGTATGTCCCGAGTGCCTGGCGCGGATTCCGGCCAGACGGGTCGCTGATGGCGACAGGGTGCTTCTTAAGAAAAGGTGTCCGGAGCACGGCTTCTTTGAGGCGGTCATCTGGCGAGGGGAGCCTGCGTATGCCTCCTGGAGCCGACCGAAAACCCCCTCGCATCCAGGGACCCCGCAGACCGAAACGAACAGGGGCTGTCCTTGGGACTGCGGGCTGTGCCCCGAGCATCGTCAGCAGACCTGTTGCGTCCTGCTCGAAGTGACCCAGCGATGTAATCTCAGGTGCCCCGTTTGCTTTGCCAATGCCGGCAGCGACGGCCGGAGCGATCCGGATTTCCATGAGATTCGAGGGATGTACGGGGCCCTCCTGGCCGCCTGCGGCCCATGCAACGTGCAGCTCTCGGGAGGGGAACCCACCGTGCGTGAAGACCTCCCGGAAATCATTGCCCTCGGGCGTTCCCTGGGGTTTGATTTTATCCAGCTCAATACCAACGGCTTGCGTCTGGCCGGGGAGCGAGGCTATGTGAAGAAGCTCAAAGAGGCCGGACTGTCGTGCGTGTTCCTGCAGTTCGACGGACTCGAAGATGAGATCTTCCGGCAGCTCAGAGGGCGTCCTCTGGCTCGCGAGAAGGACCGGGCCGTGGCCAATTGCCTGGAACACGAACTGGGGGTGATCCTGGTGCCGACCCTGGCGCCCGATGTCAATATCCACCAGATCGGTCCGATCATCGAATACGCCATGGGTCGGCTGCCCGGGGTTCGGGGCGTACACTTTCAGCCAGTGACTTATTGTGGCAGATATTCCGGTTTATCCCCCGATCGACGCCGCCTGACCATTCCCGAAATAATCACCGAAATCGAGCAACAGACCGGAGGGGTTATCAAGGCAGAGCATTTCCGGCCGCCCGGAGCGGAGCACAGTTACTGCTCATTTCATGGGAATTTTGTGCTCATGCCCGGAGGCGAACTCAAGCCATGGACGGTGCGCGATCCCGGGAATTCCTGTTGCGGTGCGGAAAATGCCGGCTTGGGAGCTTCCAGGGCCCAGCAGTTTCAAAGGCAGTTCTGGACATCACCGGCGAGCCCGTGCTGCTCGCTTCCGGAGGTACCTGGCCTGGGCGGGTGGGACCTGTTCCTGAAGCGGCTGCAAACGCATTCCTTCTGCCTCTCCGGTATGGCTTTTCAAGACGCCTGGACCCTTGATCTGGACCGCCTCAAGGAATGTCATCTGCACGTTCTTCACCCGGATGGACGGTTGATTCCCTTTTGCGCTTATAACGTCACGGATAGCGAGGGGCGTTCCCATTACAGAAAGGCGCCGGCCGAAGGAGCGGCATGAAGATAACCCCCCTGGAAGGATGGATCCTGGAACGTATCGGTGCAAGGGGCCGGGACTTGAGCCGGGAACGTATCGAGGACTGCCAGCTTGGGAGGCTTCGGCAGACGATCGATTGGGCCAAATCGCGCAGCCCGTTTTACCGGGAGCGTCTGGGAAATGTTTCCGGGCGGGACTTTTTGTGTCTTGAGGACTTCGCGGGATTTCCCTTCACAACGGCGGAGGACATCCGGCGGCAACCCCTCCGGTTTCTCTGCGTATCGCAGAGTGAAGTCAGCCGGGTTGTGACGCTCCAAACGTCCGGGACGACAGGGGAACCCAAGCGGATTTTCTTTACGGCCGAGGACCAGGAACGGACCATCGATTTTTTCCATCACGGCATGTCGACGCTGGCCGGCGCCGGTGACCGAATTCTTATCCTTTTGCCAGGGACCCTTCCGGGCAGCGTTGGAGACCTCCTGGCGAAGGGACTCGAACGATTGGGTGCGGTCGGGGTCCCTCACGGATTTGTCCGGGAACCTTTTCATACACTCGAGGTCATGGGCAGGGAACGAATCGACGTCCTGGTGGGCATTCCGGCGCAGGTGCTCGGATTGGCGAGATTGAGCGGCGGGAAGGCCGCCCCCAAAAGCGTGCTGCTGAGCGTGGATCACGTTCCGGATGCCGTCTCGAAGGAACTCCGGCGCATCTGGGGCTGCGAAGTCCACACTCACTACGGCATGACGGAGATGGGCTTTGGGGGTGGGGTTGAATGCGAGGCAAGAAACGGCTATCATCTGCGCGAGGCCGACCTTTATGTCGAAATCGTGGACCCCGGGACTGGAAGCCCTGCTTTGGAGGGCGAACTCGGCGAGGTGGTTTTCACCACGCTCACCAGGCGGGCAATGCCGCTCATCCGTTACCGCACGGGCGACCTCAGCCGATTTGTGCCGGATGCCTGCCCCTGCGGGACCGTGCTCAAGACCCTGGCACGGGTCAGGAACCGGTTGCGCTCCATCCGTCCCATGGCGCACGGCGGATCTCTTAGCATGGCGGACCTCGATGAGGCTGTCTTTGCGGTTGAAAGGGTCCTGGATTTTAGCGCATCCCTTACTCGGGAACAGGGTCTGGATCGGCTGCGGATCGAGGCCCAGGTGATGGGAGCCGGCAATCGGCAAGCCGTTGCCGCAATAGAGGAGGCCCTGAGCGCCGTGCCGGTGATACGGTCCGAGCTTCGGGGTGGAGCGCTGGCCCTGGATGTAAGTCTTCCGCCCGAAGGGCGGGCCGCGGCCGGGGGCGCCGCCAAACGGGTCCTTGTGGATTTGCGGGACAAAAACACACTCGAAAATGACTGCACGAGGTTGATTGCATGAACGTTTTCAAAGGTATCGCAAAACTTCTTTCGGAAGGTGAGAGCGTTGTGCTCGCCACCATCCTCGATCGCTCCGGGTCTGCGCCCCGGTCGGTTGGCTCCAGGATGGCCGTTCGCGCAAACGGATCTATCCTGGGCACCGTGGGAGGCGGCGTACTGGAGGCCCGGGTCCAGGACCTGGCCTCGGAGGTCTTCAAGACCCGCAAGACCATGGTAAGGAAGTTTACGCTCACTGCCGAGGACGCATCCCGGATGGGCATGATCTGCGGAGGACAAGTCCGGATTCTGATCGACTTCCTGGATGCTTCCGAAGACCTTCAAGGCCGATTCTATAATGACGTCGTGGCTGCGCTGGACGCTCACCGTCAGGCTTTGCTGGTCACGCTCATCCCCGGAGAACAGGGAGATTTCGAACGGCCCGTCCACGGCTTGATTGTAAAAGACGGGTCCTTTACGGGAACGCTCGATCCCGCCCTGGTTCGGGAGGTCGCCGACCTGTTCGGCGGCAGGCAGCCTGATGTGGTCCGGCACGGCGAACAGGATTTCTTTGTCGAACCCCTGTGCAGACAGGGGTCGGTTTTTATCTTCGGTGCGGGGCACATCGGCCGGGAATTGGCCCCCCTGTCGAAGCTCGTGGGATTCAGGACCATCGTAGTCGACGACCGGCAGGAGTTTGCCAATCGGGCGCGGTTTCCATCCGCCGACGCGGTCCTTGTTCTCGATTCCTTCGCAAATGCCATGAATGGGCTGAATATCGACGAGGAGAGCTGCCTGGTCATCGTAACGCGGGGACACGCCCACGACAAGACCGTGTTGGGATTGGCCCTGGCGACCAAAGCCGGATACATCGGAATGATCGGGAGCAGAAAAAAACGCGATGCCGTTTATGAAGCGCTTATCGAGGAAGGGTTTACACGCGACGAATTGGAGCGGGTGCATTGCCCTGTCGGGCTCGATATCAAAGCCGAAACGCCCGAGGAGATCGCTGTCAGCATTGCGGCCGAACTGATTCAGGCCAGGGCCGGAAAGAGTTGATGAAAAAGCCCTGTCGAATCGCCGCGCTGGTCCTTGCAGCCGGCTACTCCTCCAGGATGGGGATCTTCAAGCCGCTGGCATCCCTGGGAACTTACACCCTGATCGAGGAGGCCGCCACTCGATTTTTGAGGGCAGGGATTACGGACGTCAGGGTAGTGGTGGGGTACAGGGCCGATGAGATTAAGCCGGTGGTGGATCGCCTGGGGGTCCGGTGGATATTAAACGCGGACTATGACCGGGGGATGTTCAGCTCGGTCCTGGCAGGGGTCAAAAGCCTTGAAGCAGATGTAGACGGCTTTTTTCTGCTTCCCTGTGATATCGCGCTGGTTAACCCGGAAACGATCCGAACGCTTTTCAATGCCTATGATCCGGACGATCCCAAAATCATCTACCCGCGCTTCGACGGACGCCGGGGCCATCCGCCGCTCATTCCGACAGCTTATCTAAGACAGGACCTGCCATCAGATTACCCTGGAGGGCTGCAGGTACTGCTCGGTAGCTACGAACACAACGCCATGGATATGGACGTTATCGACGAAAACATTCTCCTGGATTGCAATACGCCGCTGGATTACCTGGCGCTCGTGGAACGCCGGTCCAGGGAGGGCGTCCCGACGGAAGGGGAGTGTGGGGCCGTTTGGTCCAGGCTAAAGGTATCGGGGGACGTGATAGCCCATTCAGTCCTGGTGGCGGGGCTTGCCAGGGTGCTCGCCGTTCACCTCAACAGTGCCGGGCTTGTCTTGAGCCTTCCTTTGATCCTTGCGGCAGGCCGGCTCCACGATATCGCCAAGGGACAGCCGGACCACGCCGGGGCGGGAGCAAGGCTGCTTGCCGGTATGGGCTATGCGCGGGTGGGGGCCGTTGTGGCCAGGCACACGGATATTCAGTCGCATGGTCCGTCCGTGGATGAAGCCGACCTCATATACTTTGCGGACAAATGCGTTGAGGAAGACCGCCTGGTTTCCCTGGAAGATCGTTTTAAAAAGTCCATGGCGCGCTATGCGGACCGGCCCGGTATCCGGGAGAAGGTCATGGAACGCTTTGAGAATGCAAGGAACATAGGCAAACGAATCGAAGCCTTCCTGGGGCGCCCGGTCGAAGAGGTCATTGGCCGCCACGAAAGGAGCCTGCGGGCCGAGTCCATGAGCGGCGG
The DNA here is from genome assembly GCA_050008735.1 of Syntrophobacteraceae bacterium. Lineage (GTDB taxonomy): Bacteria > Desulfobacterota > Syntrophobacteria > Syntrophobacterales > Syntrophobacteraceae > SbD1. The sequence goes on along the minus strand of JBEKMB010000053.1, from coordinate 20,109 downwards.
GCGGATGATCTATATGGTGAGGCACGGGGCCGTTCAGTCCCCTGCCGATCCGAAACGCTTCATCGGACAGCTGGATCTTCCGTTGAACGCGGAGGGGCTCCGGCAGGCCGAACAGTTGGCGGAGGCCTTACTGGATACGTCTCTTTCCGCGGTCTTCTGCAGTGATTTAGAGCGGTCCTCAGATACGGCGCAAATTATTGCCAAACCCCATCAGGTTTCGTGCGTTCCAAGGCGCGACTTGCGGGAGATCTCGCTGGGTCGATGGGAAGGCATGAGCTTCGATGAAGTCCGGAGTGTGTATCCTGATGAGTTCCATGCAAGAGGCCGCGATATCGTCCACTATCGCCCCCCGGAGGCAGAGAGCTTTCTCGATTGCAGCTTCCGAGTCATTCCGGCCTTCCAAGAGATTTTGAACTCCACGCTTGGAAATATCCTCATCGTGGGACACGCGGGCGTCAACCGCATCATTTTGTCCCGGGCCCTTCGCCGCCCTCTTGAAGACCTTTTTGAAATCGATCAGGATTATGGGTGCCTCAACATAGTCGTCCATCGGCCCACGGCACTGGAAGTGGTGCTGTTAAACGGCTCGGTGTCGGACTTATACGAAGTTGAGTCCAAGTTGATAATTCCAGGGCACCCGAACAGAGCGGGGGAATGATTTCTCAGTACAAGATCCCCCGCACGCCCGGCGCCGCGGCGCCATACTGAGCCGCGCAACGGTGAAGCAGGTGTGGGGGGCGCAGCTTTAGACGTAAATCTTACTTTTGCTTTGCCGGCACCGGCTGCACCACCTCGCCTTCGACTACGCCCGCGCCGAGGTTCAAAGCGAGGCGTTCGCCTTCCTGGGCGCCTGACTGGAGACGGGCCGTTTTCCCGTCGCTGAAGGCAATGGCCACCTGATGGAAAGTCACCGTATTATTTTCATTGATCACGGCGACATAAGGAGTGCCGGAGCGATAGATCAGGGCTTCAATCGGGACCTCGACGCGCGGCGGTGTCGTGAGAACTACCGCAACCCGGACAAACTTAAATAATTATTCAGGGTTGAAGGTAGGGACTGAGTGAGGCTATCAGCTCTGTTGCCTGACCGGCAAGGTTATTATGAATGTAGCTCCTTCACCGGCCTTGCTTTTCGCGGTAATATTTCCCCCGTGCCGCTCGACAATTTTTCGGCAGATGGCAAGCCCCATTCCGGTTCCTTCATATGCACTTCTGCCATGCAGGCGCTGAAAGGGCACAAAAATGCGCTCGGCGTACTGTTCATCGAAACCTATGCCATTATCTTCCACGAATATCCGGCATTCATTATCTGTGCTGCGGGAATATATTTTTATGTGGAGTTGTTCTTCGCGACGGAATTTCAGGGCGTTGGCGATGAGGTTTTGAAAAAGTTGATGCATCTGGCTTTTTTCAGCCTCGATGGCCGGTAAATCAGAAACCTCCACATCGGCACCCGTCCGTTCAATTTTGAGCTCCAAATCCGAAATCACCTCCATTACAGCCTCTCGCAAATCGACGTTGCCCACAGGGTTGATTCCACCGGCCAGACGGGAGTATTTAAGGAGATCCTGGATGAATTGCATCATCCTTCTTGCCGCATTTTGAATCCTGACAAGGTAGTCCCTTTCGGCTTCGTCCAGTTTATGCTTGCACTTACTTTCGAGGCGATTTCCGAAAGCCTGGATTTTTCTAAGCGGCTCCTGCAGGTCGTGAGAGGCAATAAAGGCGAATTCTTCAAGCTCACGGTTACTCTGCTCGAGTTTTGCCGCAAAGACTTTAAGATTTTCGTCGGCTTGTTTTCGACCCGAGATATCGGTCATTGTCGTTCGAGTAATGCGTTGGCCGTCTGCATCCTCGGCGTAGGTGCTGTAGAGTTGAACGAAACCTTTGATCTTACTCCTTCCGTTCAATTTTATCTCGCAGGTGTTGGATTGTCCTGTTTTAAAGACCTTCCTCAAATGAAGGTGCAGATCCTCCCTGTAATTTTCTGCCGCGTAGAGATTGAACGGCTTCCCGATCAGAACGCTTCTTTCCATTCCCAGTTGCGTCGCCGCGGTTAGATTGGCCTCAAGTATCCTGCCTTCTTCGCTAATAGTGAGATAGCCGACAGGAGCGAAATCGTAGAGATCGGAGTACTTCTTTCTGGACTGCTCCAGCTCCTGTTGCATGGAGCGAAGCTCTTCGTTTTGCATTTCGAGCTCAACCTCGTGAATCTGTAACTCTTCAACGAGCCCGCGCACGTCCTCAATCGGCATCCTCTCAATTGACGCGGGTCTGGACTTTAGAGTCTTTATGGCTCTTCTACGAAGTTCGGCAAATTTTATGTCACTCTCATCCATTGCTACCCAGATCTCAATCTTTAGCATTATGGGGCTTTTTGCCGGCCACCGACACAACGCCCCTGTAAGAGGGCAAACCGCGTCTCCAAGTTCCCTTCTTCTACGCGGTAAATTCCTCCACCGCAAGCAGGATCAGATGCGGTTGGCCCCCTCTTTGTTCTATTTGCCTGGCATTTAGGACCATTACTCTGTGACCGATCGACGGTAAATCAATCTCCAATCTTAAACCCTGGGACGAATTCTTCCCGGGTATGATCTTTTCGAGCAGTTCCCGCAGCTCCGGAATGTTCCACTGGCCGTTTCCCAGTTCGTAGAGTGGGCAACCCTCGGTTTCCTGCCTGGAGGTATTGAATGTCTCGTAAAAAGACCTGTTGGCCGAGACAACCCGAAAGTCGTTATCCAGAACCATCAGTGGCTGTCGAACCGTCTCGACGATGCTTTCAGCGTAATTCATGGCATCTTCGGCCAGCATCTGGATGCGCTTTGATTCTGTAATATCGATAAAATTTATAACAATCCCATCGATTACATTCTCAATCGTGCGGTAAGGGAGCAACCGGATCGAACACCAGTTGCCGTCATCATCCCGCATTTCGAAGTGTTTCCGGTGCAGGGTGTCGAGGACCTCGGAGGCTGACTTAAAAAGGTTCAGGCCGGAGATTTTCGACGTGATGTCACCGATTGATCTTCCCGTATCCGTTCCAATGAGATTAAAAATTTTCGTTGCAAACGGGGTAAAACGCCTGATACGGAGGCGGTTATCGAGGAAGATGGTGGCAATTTCGGTGCTCGAGAGAAGATTATCCAGATCATTGCTTAGCTCCGAGACGGTATTGAGGCTTTTCTGAAGCTCGGAATTCAGCGTGGTGAGCTCTTCATTTGTGGACTGCAGTTCCTCATTTGCCGACTTAAGCTCCTCGTTTGAAGCTTCGACCTCTTCCATGGTGGCCTGGAGATTTTCCCTGGTGGCCTGGAGTTCCCTTTCCAGTCTCACAATATGGGGATCGATATCCTCGGATGAACCAGCCTTCCTTTTTTTCTTCGATTTTTGGGAAGCGGTCTTTTCGATAAAGGCAACAAGGACCGAACCCTTTGGTTCCGCAAGAGGTTTGACCGAAAGATCGAAAATTTGAGGTCCCTGTGTTTCTCCAAACGCGAGGCTTTCAATGGTGACAGGCCCGCCGTCCCTGGCGGCTTCATAGAGGGCCAATTCAAGCTTTAGGCGCAAGCCTTCCTTCGCCATCTTCAAGATGTCGAGGCTCCATTCCCCTTCGGGGAGCTTCAGATATTTTTCAACCGCGCCATGGGAAAAGAGGACCTCATGTTTTCCATTTACTATGACATAGGGCGGGGCCAATAGATCCACGATCGCTTTTGCACTTAAATGACCGAGGTCCTCCTTTGGGGACCCCTCCTGGCCCTTGGCCGGGAGCACCGCGGCTTCAATCTCCTCGACTCTTGGAAGAGTTCCGGCCCAGGGTTTTGAACCGATGCCTTTTCTCTGAAAAATCTTCCAGCGCATATCAATTGTGGAAAAAAAGTCGTCAAACCTTCCGATGGACTCCGAGGACCCCAGGAAGAGGTATCCCTCCTCATTTAAGGCATAGTGAAAAAGAGGAAGTACCTTACGCTGAAGCTTCACCCCCATATAAATGAGGACGTTCCGACAGCTTATGAGGTCCAGCTTTGAGAACGGCGTATCCTCAGTTATGCTGTGGACCGCATAGACGATCATCTCCCGAATGAATTTCTTTATCCTGTACACGTTTCCAGTTTTTACAAAGAAGCGCTCCAGGCGCTCTTCCGATATATCAGAGGCGATGCTCTCAGGGTACTCCCCCAACCGGGCACGGTCTATTGCGGATGGATCAAGATCGGTCCCGAATATCTGGATACCGTGGCGTTCTTTTAGTTTCTCCATGGATTCGATAAAAAGTATGGCAATTGAAATGGCTTCTTCGCCGGTCGAGCAGCCTGGGACCCATATCCGTATTGTGGAGCCTTGCCGCCTGTTTTGGATAAGTTCCGCTAAGACCTTTTCGGAAAGGGCCTCGAAGGCTTCAGTGTCTCTGAAAAAGCGGGTTACGCCGATGAGGAAATCCTTATAGAGGACCTTCACTTCAGGCGGATTTTCCTTAAGATAGCGAAAATAATCTTCTATAGTATCTATTTGATGTGCCGCCATCCGCCGCTCCACTCTCCGACGGATGGAGGTCTGCTTATAGTCTTTAAAATCGATTCCAATCTGAGCCCGGATAAGCACAAACATCTTTTCTATAACACTTTGGTGGTTCTCATCGATTTTTCCGCTTTTCTCCGTATTCATTATAGAAGGACGCTTCACATATCTAAGAAGTCCTTCGGCCATTTTCTCGACAGGCAGGACCATGTCAACAAGGCCGGTCCCAAGGGCGCTCCTCGGCATACCACCGAATTTGGCCTGATTGGCATCCTGGACGATTACCAGGCCGCCTTCTTCCTTGACGGCTTTAAGCCCCAGCGTGCCATCCGTTCCGGTTCCCGAAAGAATGACACTGATGCCCCTTTCTTTCTCATGTTCGGCAACAGAGCGAAAAAAGGAGTCGATCGGGAATAGAGGGCCCTTGCCCTGCCTTGGCTCCGTCGATTGAAGTGTTCGGTTTAAGAGGGAGACTTCCATGCCCGGCGAGTTGACATAGACACTGTTGGGCTCGATTTTCATCCCGTTTTCCACCCGGTGGACGGCCATCTTTGTTTTAGCCTGCAAAAGCTCCCTCATGACGCTTTTGCTCCCGGGCGATAAATGCTGGATGACAACGAAGGCGAGTCCCGGTTCGGGAGGCATGGAGGAGAAGAGAACCTCGAGGGCTTCCAATCCACCGGCGGAGGCGCCTACCGCCACTATGGGAAAGGTATCAGCCGTTTGCGCTTCAGGCGGGGAAAGCGTTAAGGAAGGGGTCCCTTGATCGGCCCGGCCCTCCGCAAGAACATCAGGCTGCCGTGAGCGGCTCTTTTTCCCGGTGTGCAGCACCTTCTTTGCCATTTGGGTACCTCTTGAGTTTCTTGGGCCGGAATTAGAAACAAATAATAATAATAATATAATATGGGAATTTTCCTGCGGCTATTCCTGGCTACCGGATACATAAGGGGTTTGACGTTTTTTTGGCAAGGGATTGCCGTGTAGGATTGGGTAGGATTTAACTGATATGCTCGAAAGGTTCCGCGCGGCTCAGTATGGCGCCGGGGCGGGGCCCCGCGGGCGCCGAGCAGGGGCACCCGCGACATCGGCGGTTACGGACAAAAGGGTCATCTATTTCGACGGCAGCCACCGTTTCAGTACGGTCAACAACCCATCCATGTTGAAGGGTTTGCTCAGATAATCGTCCATTCCGGTGGCAAGACATTGCTCGCGGTCTCCCTGCATTGCATGGCCGGTCATTGCAATGATGGGGATGCGGCGAATTGGTTGTGCCCGGCCGGGTTGATTCTTTGTTATTTGCGCCTCTTTTTGCCTGAAGATCCGTGTGGCTGCGTAGCCATCCAGTTCCGGCATCTGGCAGTCCATGAGCACAAGGTCATAGGGGGCCTTTGAGAGGGCATCGAGAGCTTCCTGCCCATTGGACGCCACGTCGATACGGCAGCCAAAGCTTTCCACCATACACCGCGCTACTTCCTGGTTTACGGGATTGTCCTCGGCAAGCAGTACCTGAGTCCCGGAAAAGACCCGGGGTTTGTCAACCTCACTATTTTCAGGGCCCTTTGGAAAGACGCTGCCCGGCGCCGCTCGCGCGACAGTGGCGATGCAATCGTAGAGCCGGGAATGTCGTACCGGCTTCGTCAGATAAGCGGAAATGCCGTGCCGGTCCAACGCTTCCGAGTCACAGTCCTCGCCGAGAGAGGTTAACATGATGAGGGGAAGGGCAGCAATTGCGGGATCGACCCTGATGGCCCGGGCCAGTTCAAGGCCGTTCATCCCGGGCATCGCCATGTCCAGTATCGCCAACTCATAGGGGGCTCCCATCGCGGTGGCCTTCCTGAGCATATCGAGAGCATCCCGAGCGTTTGCAGCACACCCACAGCGCATATACCAGGACAGGACCTGCTGGTGCAGGATGCCGCGATTGGTCGCATTATCATCGACAACCAGAACATTTACGTCCCTGAGGTCGGCATGGCGAACCATTGCCGGCTCAAGCGGCAGGGCGCGGACCTTCATGGGCAGAGTTAAACAGAATACACTGCCACTGTTGGGCGCGCTTACCAGCGTGATTTCTCCACCCATCAGTTCGACCAACTGTTTGCTGATAGCCAGACCGAGTCCGGTGCCGCCATATTTTCGTGTCGTGGTGCCGTCCGCCTGTGAGAATGCCTTAAAGATATGCTCGTGAGCTTCCGGGGCGATTCCTATCCCCGTGTCATGGATTTCGAAATACAGGAGTCCATAATCGTTTTCATTGCCCAAGGCGGTCACGCGGACGAAAACTTCTCCGCGTTCGGTGAACTTGATGGCATTGCCGACGAGGTTTGTCAAGATCTGGCGCAATCGCGCGGGGTCACCCTGCAGGGCGATGGGAACATCGTCATCCAATAGGTACGTCAGTTCGAGGCCCTTCTGATGAGCGCATTCCGCGAAGAGTTGTAATACATCTTCAACGGACTCTCGCAGGTCGAAGTCAATGCTTTCGAGTTCCAGTTTACCTGCCTCGATTTTTGAGTAGTCCAGGATGCCATTCAATATGCTCATGAGCGCTTCACCGGAGTGGAGCACAGAGTCGGCAAGCCTGCGCTGCTTTTCATTTAGATCTGTACCCAGCAGCAATTCCGTCATGCCAAGCACGCCATTCATGGGAGTGCGGATCTCGTGGCTCATGTTGGCGAGGAACAGGCTCTTGGCTGTATTGGCACATTCAGCTTCTATCGCCAACTGCTTTGCCCGTTCGATGCTTTGATGAAGCCGCAGGTTCGCGGCCTCACTCTCCTCTTTGGCTCGCCTCAAAGACTCGTAGGCCTTTTTGCGTTCCGTAATGTCGGTTACCACGCAAAACGACCCAAGAAATACAGCGTTCTTATTACGCATGGGCGAGGCTGAGAGCGTGGTGAAAATCATCTGCCCATCTTTTCGTGTCAAATTCAGATCGTATCGTTCGCTGATACCCTGTTCGCGGCGTGAAATTTTGTCTCTCACCATTTTCGCACTGTGTGCATCCATGAATTCAAAAATGGACATGCACAGCATTTCTTCGAAACTGTATCCAAGCATCCTGGACATTGTTGAATTTACAAATGTGATTTTTCCCAAGGCATCAACGGTGATGATTCCTTCATTAGACTGTTCCAGCAGGCGTCGATAGTTTTCCTCGCTTTCGCGCAATGCCTGCCGGGTGTTCCAGTTCTTTACGAGTGAGGTGACCAGCGAATAGAGTTCGTCTTCATTAAAAGGTTTTTTCATGTAATAGATGTCATCGCGCAGACGCTTGCGTATTTCGGCGGGACTATAGTCAGCGTAAGCAGTTATGATGATTATGGTGACCTCAGGGTCCGCGGCGCGCATGATTTCGGCCGCCGTCAGACCGTCCATGGTGGTCATGCGCATATCCAGCAGGCACAGAGGGATCCTCTCCCCACGTGAGTGCTCCGAGAGGAAAAAATCGACCAACTGTGCTCCATCCGGAAAGGTATGGACGACGAAGGGATCATCAGCGCTTTTCATGTTCAGGAAATCAAGGCTATCGTCCTGCTCGAAGATGCTCCGATAGTATTCAAGCAGCTTGGTATCATCGTCGGCAACTAATATTCGCCTATTCATCGCCTATCTCCAGAGTGAATTCCGCGCCTTGATTCGGGCCGGGACTGGCGACCTTGATAGATCCGTTATTCTCATTCAGGAAGTTCAAGAGCGAATGCAGGCCCAGCCCATGCCCATCGCTCTTCGTGGTGAATCCGGAGAGGAACATTGAAGGCATGTCCTCAGGACGAATGCCGATGCCGCTGTCCACCACCTGGATGACGGCCCGCTTGGGATCGCCGGGTTTACGGCGCAAAGCGACCCGGATTTCCCCGTTCCCATTCGCCGCGGCGTCAATGGCCTCGATTGCATTCTTTATGATATTGGTGAGCCCGTGAATCAATGGGTTCTTCTGATTTCTTATGGTTATCTCACGATCCAGTTCCACATTAGCGGTGATTCTGTGCCTCGCCATAGTGGGGCGGAAATCATCCACTACATTCTCAATCAGCTCAGCCATGTCGATCGTCTGGACGAATTTTACATTACGCTGTTTAGACTGGTTGAACATGTCCTGCTGGAACCTGATTGTCTGTGCCATATGATACTGAGACTTGGCGATGGCTTCCACATTTTCCGCAATGCGTGGCAATGCGCGCTTGAGCAGAATTTCCTCCAGGCGCGCCAACAATTCGGGGGTTTGATCGGTCTCGCCGCCATTGGTCACGGCCGCGGCATGTGCTTCTCGCATCATACGGAATGCCTCGGGATACTGGGCGCTCGATTCCAGGACTTTGCGAATATTGAGCAACTTGCCGTCAACGCCGGCCAGAGCGTTCCCAATGTTGTGAAAGTACGAGCTTGCCGATTCAAAAAGCCCCGCGTTGTAGGCAATCAGCGCGTCTTTTTGCTTTGTCTTTTCTCGCAATTGGCTTGCGATTGCATCGTGGATCGAGGATTGTAATTCATTGGCCATTTCGTTGAACGAACGGGCCAGATCACCCATTTCATCGTTCGACTTCACGTCCAGGCGGTGTTCCATATCGCCGCTCTGGAAGATGCGAATACCGGAAATCATCGCGGTGATCCGCCGTGTCAGCACCGCGGCCATCCATACTGCCACCATGATGACGATGACCGCCATCAGAAACGTGGAAAAGCCGAGGGACTCCGCCGTTGCGGCAAGCGAATTATGGATCTCCTTCTTTGTCTGTGCATTTTCGTTTTCCACAATTTTGACATAACCCTCGGTGAGGGACTGCAGTTGTTTCGCCGTCTCTATAGCGGCGGAATGAAACTCATCGACGTCGGCGCCGACGGTCACATACCCGAAGCCGCGCGGCGAATCGGCATATTGACCGGTGTAATAAGGGATAGCGGCCGCGGTGGTGAGTTTCCACAATCCGCTCCAGAAGATGAGGAAAGAACCGGAACCGCCTTTGCTCGTGAGTTCATGCCAACCCTTGCATTGCGGGGCAAAATTGAGGAAACGCCCGTCCAATCCTACCCATCCTGCTTTCGTCAACTCCGTGGCTGGTTTCTTTTTAAGCGAGGGTGATTGGAAACGAGGGGCACGTTCCAAAAATTCGCTGAGCTTCGAATCGCTTTTTTTCCATTCCTCATAAAGCCCGGCTTCCAGCCAGGGTGTCGCGGGTTCGCCGGTGGAAGGATCATAACCGCATATACTGTGATGCCGCGGATGGCAGATACTGCGCCCTTTGTAGTCCCAGATGAAAGCGTAGTTGCCAGACGTGGCGTCGTTTATGGCGGTATAGCGCTCGTCGGTCGGCACTATGGTTCGGGTGAACTCGTTGAGATGAGTGTGGTCCAGGGCCAACGTGACATAACCGATTATGCGGCCATCCTTGACCACGGGGGTCGCCCATCGCACTATGCCCTGAAAACGCCGTCCCACCGGATTTTCCTTGCCGGCATAGGCTTCAACCTCCGGCTGGAATGGGACCCCTTTCTCCCCGGCGGCTTCCGGAGTGTCAGGGCCGATGATGCGGCTTGGGACGTATGCGCCAATCACGTCCGAAACATAAACCTCGCCGGGTTTGAGATAACGCAGGCGGGAACCGTATTCTTCGGCTTTGCAGAAGGTGTTCTCGCGCTTTGTGATGTCCCGTGGTTTTTTGGACATCCAGGGAACCGTTGTGACCTTGATTTTCTCAACACCGTCCAGACCGACAAAAGTCATCTCCACGTAAAGCGGTATCGACACCGGACGGCCTTGCCTTTCAGGCGGCCGATAGTTCCAGTCCCTGCGGTTGTCCTCCACCTCCGTCAACACCTTTTCCGGTTCGGGCGGTGGTGGTTCCGCCGGCACCCACTCATTTCCGTTCAGCACCCATTTGCCATGATCCAGGACGTGGCGCCTGAGTGGTTTTAGAAACTGCAGGTACCGCGTTTCATTCGGAGTAATCTGTGAGGCAAGCAAAACCTGCTGGTCCCGCTGGTATAGAAAATCGGCGACTTGTCGTGCAGTGTCCGTGGTCAGACGCTCGATGGCCTCCCGCGATTTTACATCCAGGGCGAGTATCGAATCCTCGCTCGCCTTTTTGCCCACATCCCTCACAAGGGTACGGGTCTCATCCACCATGACCCCTGTACGATTTCCAACGTGTTGACCGAGATGAACAACCTCGTACCATGCAAGCCAACACAATAATATCAACGGGACTACCTTGATCACCACGAATATGGAGATCAGCTTGCCACGTATACCGAACCAGAAACGGAATCTCGGAAACCTCATGTTTCGAGACGATCGATCAGATACCGTCTTGCCCTCTGATGCTCCAAGGGGCGAAGGTGAGCACCGGCATGCAGCTTTGGTGGCACCATCGCCAGGATTCACATTTTTGCCGGAATCTGTATTAATGAATCACTCCTCCAGGGTGACAAGTCACTGCGGCTTATTTATTCGTCTATTGATACATACTCTTATCGGACAAGAATCTGATTCTCTTGAACGTGTTAAATGGTTTCCGAAATAAAGTGTGACATGTTATGCCCGATCCGGGCAATTGAAGGTCCTCGATCATGCGTTTTCCCGGTAAGTCATGGTATATCTCCTTTTCCGCAAAGAGAATCTAATCAAATCCTCTCACCCCGATTTGTTATTCTTTGCGATGCAAACTGCTGTTGTAGATTTTTTTGGTTTTTTGGAATAGAGATTGCTTCCGCGCTGGATTGCGATAAAGCAACCATAAGCCGCACTATTGACGATTTGTTGCAAAAAGGCAAACTTGCCGAATCGTAAAAACCCCATGCCAACCACCGACCGATTTCACGCCGCCTGTTTACAAAGTCTGGAAGTACCTGGAAAACACCCCTGGTGTCAAATCACGAGGTTTCAGTATTTACTATGTCTTGCCGGATTTCTGCCAACACGCGGAAACATCTGCTAGGAATTAGTTACCTGTACAGACTAATTACCCAATCCCTACCCCCTGAATTACTCCTTGACTCTTACTGCCACTGTCGGCAGAATGTATACTAGGTGTGTTGTATTTCCAGGCCCACCAGCTATGTTACCGCTTTGCATGTTTTTGCCTTTCTTTGTCGATAAGATGCGCGACTTGTGCAGCGCCGATTGCGACATTCTAGTTATTGGCCTTTATCTTCAGCCGACATGCCAGCAAGTCGAGGTTGCCGATCACGTTCGCCCTGTGGTGTTCGGGTGGTATGGTGAGGTAGGCCAGTCCCTGGGTTTTCAAATGTCATGGCCGAGCGGTTAGTGGGCAGCTCTTACCATGCAGAAGAAGTACGGGCAGGGAAAGTGATGTCCTGTGCTATCAGTTCGGGGGCTGTTGGTAGCTCCACAACTAGACTATACAAGGAGGCATAAACAATGGACATGGGATTAAAAGGAAGGGTGGCGTTGGTCACCGGCGCCAGCCGGGGCATCGGTAAGGCCTGTGCCCAGGTATTGGCCGGAGAAGGGTGCGACGTCGTTATCTGCGCCAGGGGTAAGGAAGCCTTAGAGAAGGCGGCCGAGGAGATCAAAGCCGAAGGGATACAAGTCCTCGCCGTCCAGGCAGATGTTGCTAAGCCGGAGGACATCAGGAGCATGGTGGCCAAAGCCGTCGAAAAGTTTGGGCGCATAGATGTCTTGGTGAACAATGCCGGTACAGGCCGGTTGAGCGACATGCTGGAGCTTCCCGAGGAAGAGTTCCGTTACAATATGGACCTGATGTTCTTCGGCGTCATTCAGTGCTCCAAGGAGGTTATCCCTTACATGCGGAAACAGGGCTGGGGACGGATCATCAATATTTCCTCGGTTTTCGGGAAACAACCTGGTGGCTTGGTGGATTATGACGCTATCAAAGCAGCCGTGATTATGTTCACCAAGGATCTGTCCAACTATTTGGCCAAGGATAACATCCTGGTAAACGCTGTCTGCCCTGGGCCCATCCATACACCGCTGTGGGAGGCCCCAGGACAACTGGGTGAGCAATTGGGCAAGCTCATTGGGATGTCAGGGCCAGAAGCCATTGACTGGTTCGCCAAGCAGAATATCCCCCTGGGACATCACGGCGATCCGGAAGATATCGCTTATATGGTGGCCTTCTTGGCCTCGGAGAAAGCCAAGTTCATCACTGGGCAGGCGATCAATGTAGATGGTGGGATGGTGAAGACTCCAATCTAACTCCCCATTTATGTTGTAACCGCCGTAAAATCTATAAGCTTGCTCTGGGACTATTACAGCCTGAGCCCGACTCTAAGGGGTTGCACAGGAGACTCGGGGTTTGTCTTGTGCATCCCCTCTTGCTGCGGAAGGTGCTGTCGCCACAAATCGCCCGAAAAACTTGCCAAGGTGCAGTGCGTGAGGAGTCATGTGCCATTTATGCACCTTGTGACGATTGTGCTACGGGGTCATCAACGGCCTCTGCCTTGCTATCTCACTGTATAAGCGAGCTAATTTTACCTGATTACTAAGATGGAATAGTACAGCGTCACGCTCTTCAAATTTCGTGACCACGTGGGAAAAGATGGCCCGCTCGACGGGATCAGTTCAGAGGTGATCCTGACGATGAAGGCCGGGAACCGGCTCATTTTGGAACTGATGGCCAGAGGGGCATGAGAGTGGGAGAAGTGCTCAGCCTTACTCCCGGGGACATAGATGAGCAGAAGCCGATCATAAATAACCAAAGAGCGGGAAGGAACAGGAGGTGGTGTTTATTCGCAGGAAAGTCGCTGAAAGATTGCGAGCGTACATCAGCAGCAGCCGTGTTGAATCGGGGAAAAGGATATTCCCGATCATCCATGCCGCAGCGAGACTCGTCGCAAAGAAGGCAAGAAGGCTGGTCGGAACTGAACTGAGGCCACATGATCTCAGGAGACATGCAGCGACCTTCTCTTCCCGATCCGGAGTGCCGATTCGAGATTGTAAGCAAAGTCATTCTGAGGCACGTCAATCTCTCCACCACTCAGCGGTATCTTGGAAAAACCAGCGATACTGAGGCGACCAGGTGGATTGAGAACCTCTACCGATAATCACCTTCCGGGCCGGGGGAGTCCGATGACTTCCCCTTTAAGAGCTACTTCAGAGCCCGAGATATAAGTGTATGATTCAGACACCCCAAAGATTTCGCCGACTTGTTTCTCATGTTGCCCACTCACCGATTCACCCACTCTTCGATTTAGGCGGATGCTATAATGCTTTGATATGTAAACGCGCGGGGTAAATCGATGAGGAAAGGGAAATTCCTGATTATAGGGCTTTGCGCGCTGTCTGCCGCTGCACTGCTGGGCTGGTCCATCCGCAAGGCGCCATTTACTGCTTCTATCCGGTTACCGCGAGAATTCGAGGCCACTGTTGTCGTGATAGAAAAAGCCGGTGAAAGGGAGTGGATGGTTCCGAAGGCCGCTGTCGTGGAGCCGGAAGGGGGGAACGGCGCCTATGTGTTCCGCCTGGAGAAGCTGAGGGCAAAAAGGATCGGAGTATTTCCGGCTGGTTCGAGTGGGGAGAAGCTAATCGTCAAATCCGGGCTCCTTGCTCCGGGCGATCCGGTCCTGATCGATCCCGCATCGATTCAGGACGGAGCTGCCATCGCGGTTACCGGCGGCCTTGACGAAAGAAGCCTTGTGCAGCTCACTCTCAATGCTGCTATCGCTGCGGTGAACGAGGCAAGTCTGAAGGAAAGCATGCGGTTCGTTTCCCCGGGATACGCCGATCCGCTTGGATTTGACTTTCGGCTCATGTCAGGGTTTCTCTCAAGGGCCTACAAGGAATTTGCTCAGCCGAGGCTGGAGGTCGTCGATTCTCCTGTTATCGAGATCCAGGGTACAGAAGCTGTCGTACAGGGAAGCATCCGACTGCAAGCCCTTTACCGGGGCAGGCGCAGCTATCTTCTGGGTGGCTCGGATTCCTCGAACGCCGTATGGATGAGAATGGAAAAGCTTTCCGCCGGGTGGAAACTGACTGAATTAACAGGGCTGAGGCCGCTCGGCTTAGATGAAAAATTCATGAAGTTCCTCGGCGCGGAAGTGGGTCTGCCGCTCAATGCTCACGAAAAGGTGGAGAAAAAGGAGTTCTGCATGCCATGTCGAAGTAAAATGGCCGAGCGGTTCGGCACCGGGAAATAGTTCGACGTCTGTTTGCCATCATGGGAATTGCCTGTATCTCCTTATCATCTGGGGAGATTTCATTCCGGTAAGTCAGTTTCTTAATTTGAACATCCTCCTGGAATTCTTCAGTTATGATCCTGGCGAAGCCTAGCCCTGCGGCGTCCGGGTGACGCATAGGCCGGACAGCGGATCATGTTCCGATCTTGGCTTCGAGGGTCTATTGACCAAGATGGGAGAGCGTGTAGCGCAACGGTGAGCTGGAAATTTTTATCACTCCGCTGAACGGCCGGTCCATCTCCAAAATTAGGAAGATTGAGCCGGCAATCGACAGCGCACAGATGAACAGGACCGCTACGACCGTTGCGTTACGCGGGGCGAAAATGCCGAAACACCCGAAGATGAACGTGAGCCAGAACGCCACGACAACGAGAAACGGCGCCGGGACCGAACTGCCCATGCCGCCAAACATGAACCAGCGCGTCTCCATGATGTCGTCGGCGATCTGTAGCGCCCTGGACTGGAGCCCGCGCTGGGCATCGTTTTGCGGTGTGAGTTGCCGAATCCTGTCCCCGATTTTCTCGCCTGCGGGCGCCGCCTTAGGCGTATCCAGCCTTTCAGGCTGGGAGCGCTCTTCCGGCCAGATCTCATCGACCTTGTGGGCAAGTGTGAGCCGAATCAGATCACGGGTCTCCTTCGTCTCCGGCCCGTACTGGGCCAGCACACGATCGAGCAGGATGATTTTGACGGCAGTGTGCTTAACCGCCGCATCCTGCGTGTCGAATGAAGTCTTGGCCGTGGCGATCACAAGCCCGAGAACGAGGGCGGCAATCGTCGCTATTAACCCCATCCCGAGCTTTATGACATCCTTGGAGTCATCGCTGAGATGATGTTCGGGCATAACGACGCGGAGGAACATTCCAAGCAGCGTGCCGCCGAACACGCACGCAAATACGATCAAGGCTATTTCAGTCGGGCTCACGAATAGTCTTCTCCTGTTTCGATTCGGAGTTTTTATGGTTCGGTTCGATAGGTGGTTCAGCTACTCAGCGGTCTGTGCGAATGATCTGTCGAAATCCGGCCGTATGGATTTGTAATTTGTCTAATGAATTAGTCGTTAAGTCCCCTAAAACGGAATACGGCATCAGGTTGTGCGCCGTGCATCCGAACCGCATTTTGGGGTCGGATTCTGTCCTAAAAAGCTTCTGGAACAACCTCAAATCCCGCAAAACGATACATTTTACCAATCGAACATGCAAGTGATAAGAGTTTTCGGAGATATGGGGAATGCGAATCATAGATTAATCTCGAAGATTCTTTGAAGCAGCCGCCAGCTCAGGCTCCGTGAAAAGTCCAGACTTCTTGCCGCTGTACGCAACAATCTCTGAAGCAGCCACCTGCACTTGCTCTGAGGCAGCCGAGATTACTTGCCAAATGACGAGGTCTGATGGCGAACTTTGCTGTAAACGATATGATCTGCGTGGTTTGGCTGTGCAGAAGCCATTTATACAATCCGAGGTGGCAATTACCCGGATGCTTTTCATCATGTGCCTTGCGCAAGTAAAGCAAAACCCCGTTTCCCCCAAAGGGGATATAGGGTTAAAATCCCGGAAAGTTTCCCCCAGAGGAGCTTATCGGGACTGCGTCGATCGATTGTTCTTGGAAGAAGAGTTTGACTATGACTAGTTTTTTCAAACTACCCCGCAGTTTCCTCGAAGAATTTCCTGGCCGCAGTTTCATCGTCATCACGATTTGCGTAATGCTGGTCTTCTTCGTTGGATTCCTGGATTATGTAACCGGCTACGAAATGGATTTTTTCCTCTTCTATTTTATACCCATAGCCATTTCAGCCTGGTTTGTCGGCATATGGGCTGCGGTCTTTTTTGTCCTGCTGTCCGTTGCGACCTGGCTCTTTGCCGATATGTTGTCAAACCACCAACCATCCTCTTGGCTTATCGAGTGGTGGAATGCAGGGATTCAAGGGCTCACATTCTCTCTTACGGCATTGGCTGTGTTCGTTATCAGGAAAGCATTCGACCAGAAACGTGAACTGAATGCAAACCTTTCTGAGACTCTCCGTAAACTGGAGGAAGCGAGTAGCAAGAGATGGATTGCTGAACAGGAGATCCTCCAGCGAAATGAGTTTCTTCACCATATATTAGAATCTCTGACCCACCCGTTCTATGTTGTGGACGCCGATGACGATACTGTAATCATTGCTAATTCGGCCACGATTCAGGGCGAACTGCCCCACGGCACAACATGCCATGCTCTGACACACCAGCGATCCGAACCTTGCAGCGGTGTGGAGCATCTGTGCCCTATGGAGAAAGTGAAAAACACCAGGAAACCCTTCACCACCGAACATGTTTATTATGATAAAGACGGAAGTGAGCGGCATGTCGAAGTCCATTCCTACCCGGTTTTAGACAATGAAGGAAAGGTGACTCAAGTTATCGAATACATCCTGGATATTACCCGCCGTAAACAGCTGGAAGAGGAGCTGCGCAAATCGCGCGATGAACTGGAATTGCATGTACGGGAGCGAACGGTAGAGTTGGAATTAGCCAATGATAAACTTCGCTTAGTGCCTTCCAGGCTCATTGCAGTCCAGGAAAATGAGAGCAAGAGGCTGGCGGGTGATTTGCACGATAGCATCGGACAGACGCTTGCCGCCCTGAAGTTTCGCATCGAGCATGTTATCACTACCCTGGAAGAGCGAGAATTCAAGCAAGCGTTACAGCTTCTGCATGAATTCGTTCCAATTCTCCAGCGTTCTATCGATGAAACCAGAGCAATCTATATGGGTCTTAAACCCACGATACTCGCAGACCAGGGCACTTTGGCTACTTTGGAGTGGTGTCGCCAGGAGCTCTTAAAGCTTTATCCCAACCAGCATATAGAGCTTGAGACCGCAATCAGAGAAGAAGATATTCCCGAAGACCTTAAAACCGCAATATTCAGGATTGTCCAAGAGGCCCTAAATAATACTTTTAAACATGCCAAATCGGAGTGGGTGGATGTTCGTCTTTCCGCAAATGATGGGACCATCGAGCTTGAGATAAGTGATGACGGGATCGGGATAGATCTGGATTACATTATGGAATCGTGTACTGCAAAAAGCCTGGGTCTCATAGGAATGAGAGAAAGGGCCGAACTTACAGGAGGGGAATTCACGATAAAATCAGCTCCAAATGAGGGCACTACGATCAAAGTGGTTTGGCGAAATCATTGAAAAATACCCCACCAGCCCAAACAGGTATAATTTAATAGTTAGTTATATTAATTGCAGCAGGCTTATGCCGATGCCTCTCCTTCAAGTATCAGCCTTGCTTACCACTGTAGGTAATGAAAAGGTGATTGACCCGGAAGTGTAGCGGGTGAATTATCTGCATGTTTTGACCCTACGAGTGCCCCTCATAGGATCTGAGGGGGTAATCACCTGAATGCCTCTAATGATGTGCCGTCACGCAAGTAAAAGCGGAACCCTTCGTGCGCCCACCCGGAGCGGTCCATCAAGCCCAAATCGCGAGACGTTGACTAAAACGCAAAAAAGGCTAGGCAGTTTCGCCTAAGCCTTTGAATTTGTTGATCGGGACGACTGGATTTGAACCAGCGGCCTCTGCGTCCCGAACGCAGCGCTCTACCAAGCTGAGCCACGTCCCGATCTAATCGTGCCGCTTATTTAACAAAATTCCCCGTACCTGTCCACACCCTTTTAGATGGGGCGTTTCGGATTGAGGCTTTTTGAAGCGAAAATCCAGATAATCGGCCTCCACCGGTGCAATCGGAAGGCAATCCAAGCCTGATGCGCCAAAGGGCATTATCTTCAAATAGAGAAGCAAGAAGCGAGAATTGACAGGAGCGGGAAGTGGGGAGGACAGACGCGGGGACACGGGGAAAGACAGACACGGGGACGCGGGGAAAGACAGACGCGGAGACGCGGAGACACGGGGACGCGGAGAGAAGACAGACGCGGGGACACGGGGAGAAGACAGACGCGGGGACACGATGGAAAAGATAGACGCAGACGCGGGGACATCTTTTTCTGTTCACAGTCCACTGCTCACCGTTCCTTGCTCAATGCTTCGGGTTTCATGCAGCTGTTTCATGGATCCCAGCTTCCCGATTCCTGGAAGGAGATGAATGTGATCGCAGCGATTATTATTGGCGGCGCTGTTCTAATAGTGCTTGTACTGTGGGATGCGTTCGAAACTATCGTTTTCCCGCGCCGGGTCACTCGCCGGGTGCGGCTCGCACGGCTTTTTTTCCTGGTGACATGGCGCGCCTGGAAAGCAGTCGTACGCCTGATACCAGCCGGGCGGCTGAAGCAGAGTCTGTTGAGCATCTATGGACCGCTTTCCCTGCTAGTGCTCCTGGGTTTCTGGGCCATCATGCTGATACTGGGCTTTGGGCTCCTGTACTGGGGGGCCGCGGGAATATCGGGGGGCCAAAACAGTATCGCCGGGAAACTCTATTTCAGCGGGACCACCTTCTTTACGCTTGGATATGTGCAGCCGCTTACACCTTTGGCGAGGCTGCTGACAGTGGCGGAGGCGGGTACCGGGCTCGGCTTTCTGGCAATCGTCATCGGCTACCTGCCGGCACTGAATCAGTCGTTTTCCAGGCGCGAGGTCAATATTTCACTTCTGGATGCGCGAGCCGGTTCGCCGCCCACCGCGGGCGAAATGCTTGTCAGGCACAACGACGAGCACGGCATGGAATCGATCCGGCAACTTCTGCATGAATGGGAGCGGTGGTCCGCCGAACTGCTCGAAAGCCATCTGTCATATCCGGTCCTCGCCTATTTCCGGTCCCAACACGATAACCAGTCATGGCTTGCCGCCCTCACGTCGATCCTCGACGCAAGCGCATTCGTGATGGTTGGCTTGGACGGGGCCTGCGTTCGTCAGGCGCAATTGACTTTTGCCATGGCGAGGCACGCCATAGTGGATCTCTGCCTGGTTTTCGGGATTTCCCCCCGCCTGCTCGAGCCCGATCGCCTTTCACCCGCTCAACTGAAGGGCCTTCGATCCAAGCTGAGGGCGGCCGGTCTGCGACCTGAGACGGGGGAAGAAGCGGATCGAAAGCTTGCGGAATTGCGGGGTATGTACGAGCCTTTTCTCTTTGGCCTCTCTAGGCATTTTCAGCTCTCTTTGCCGCCTTGGGTGGTCGAATCCTCCAGTGCCGACAACTGGCAGACAAGCGTATTGACCCCGGAACCGGGCGACATAAAGATCGTTTTGCCTCGCAGAAGGAGCCCGGGGCATTTCTGATCCCCCAGTGGTGCAGTGTACCTCCGGCGACCCTGAACTATGGCGGACCTGAGCTTCTGTGATATAATAGCTTTCCGTCTTCTTTGCTTACCTCATTAGCTCTTCGCCATCCGCAGCGTCAGTTGTTCGGCCGATGAAAAGGCGCGCGAGCGCACGAACAGCGTGCAGAGCAGGGCGGTTGTCCCGGCCGTGGCGAACAGCATAGCGACGACTACAA
>JBEKMB010000052.1:0-60496 GCA_050008735.1 Syntrophobacteraceae bacterium | reverse complement strand
GACTCGTGTCATTGCTGGATCAACTGCGAAGACTTCAATGTGCTTCATGAACCGCCGTGTACGGAACCGTACGCACGGTGGTGTGGGAGGACGGGGAAGGCGACTTCCCCTCCTACCCGATCGCCCGGCAGCGAAAGCCCTGTTTTGGGCAAAAACCGTTTCCGGTATCGAAATCATAAATAGTGTGGTGCAATGCATTCAAAGTTTTCGAAACTTGGACAGGGTCGTTGAAGGAATAATAATTAGGGATGATCGGCCCTGAAGAACCTGAGGAAATGCCATTTCCAGCTTTCCAAATCCACATACAAGCCGGGGGATTGCATTTGTCCGCCGTCCCGGTCGAATCGCCGGCCGTTAAGAACGTCAACCAGTCTCCATTTCGCGCCGCCGATGTCTTGCCACGGAACACGGATCAATGCCTGAGATTTATAATCGGAGAAGTTGACCGCAACGAGGTATCTCTCATCGCCCCATTTCCAGCACCAGGCCAGAACGTTAGTCCATGACGAGTTGTCCGGCCAGCCATTGCGGTCGCAGAGTTTCCACTCTCCATCATCGAAGCAGTCCGAGCCGGCGGCGTCCAGCAACCGGCGATAGAAGTCCTGAAGAGCAGTTTGCGGCTCCTCGGGCGGACGGCGCCGGAAAGAGACGGGGACCTTTATTCGGCGGCCCTCCAGCTGTCCGTCGTGGAAAAGCTTCGCTCCAGGCAGAGTGGCCAGCATAAGAGCTGCCGCAAGTTCTTTGCGGGGAGCAAAGGCGGCGGCGGCCCTAGGCTCGTCGTGGTTTTCGATGAACCGAAGGAGTTTGCTCTGATAGCCGATGTCGCCAAGGAGATGAAGCCACACTTCTTCGGCTGTCCCCGATAAGAGACTGTCATAGAGGCGCTTATCGTAGCAGAAGTCAAAACCCTGCCGTTGCAGTTCCCATTCGAGGTCCCAATATGCTTCGGCTATAAACAGGAGATCGAGCCCCCCGCGGGAAACCCCTTCGATTATTTCCTCCCAGTATTCCCGACCGGGGCGTTTGCCCGCCGGCTTGCCCCATGTATTCTCAAAAACCCCATTTGTGAGAAGAATAGCCATATCACAGCGGATGCCGTCACACTGTTCACCAATGCCGCGGATAACCTCGACCGAGGCCTTCCTGAGACCGGCATGGAATGCATTGAGCTGTGCAACGTCCTGCCATGGTGGGAAAAAAGGATCGCGGCCGCAGGCGATCACTTTCCCCTCCGCTTCAAAGAAAGCTGCCGGGGCGTTCGCAAGATCGTTAAGGCTCCCCTGAATGAAATATTCCGGGTGGTCCGAAATCCATGGATGATCATGGGAAGTGTGGTTCGGCACAAAGTCGAGGATGAGGCGAATTCCGTGCCTGGCCAGCTCTTTTCGAGCGGCAGCCAACCCCTTCGGACCTCCGATATGTTCGTCGGCGATGTAGCGCCTGACGCAATAGGCCGAACCGACGACATCTTGCGGAGCAAAATCGCCGAGCACGCGACGGAATTCCGCCAGTTGCTCCTCCTGCCCCAGTGCAATACGGACTCCGGCAGGGCTCCTCTCCCAAACGCCCATGAGCCAGACCGCGTCCATTTTGAGCCGAGCGATGCGCTCCCACTCTTCGGAGGGGACCGACCCAAGGTCGACCCTGCGCCCGTATTTTTGCCCCAGCTCATTTAACCAGGTCCATGTATTGATTTCATAGATAAAGGGATATTTTGGCCAGAGTCTCATCATCGCGGCGGCGCTCCATCGTCTCCAAGGATTTTAACCGGTGTTTCCGGAAGGACACCGGCCTGGCGACAGGGGAATGTCTGCTTATGATAAGTTCGGTCCGGTTGATCGACATCGAAAAATCCCTACTTTCCGAGTCCGGGACTATTAATGTATCATTAGGTATTTTCAGATGGACACAAAATTATGGGTTCCCATGGAGGATCGGAAATGGGGCGGTCGGAAGACATTGCAAAATTCAAGGAACAGGCGAGGGCGGTCCAGACTGTCCTTATCGAGGTGAATAACATCTCCGCTGCTTTCGAGTATGCGGCCGAACTCACCCGGAAACAGGGCGGACAAAATATCGCGGCCCCGGGAATCACCGGAAAGGATCGTGCTCTGCTTGCATCGATATGCCGGACGGCAAATCTAATGCTTTTTACCGAAAACCTGAGGGAAAAAGCCGGCTTGATCTGCACCGGCTTAACCCGGGCCGACTGGGGAATTGCCGAGACCGCCACTCTGGTGATGGATTCCAAATCCGAGGAGATTCGGATAGCATCAATGCTTAGCGAAACACACGTGGCGCTATTGCCTGCGGCCCGGATCGTCCCGGATGCGGCGGCCATCGAAAAGGAACTCGCTCAGAAGATGAAATCGGCCCCGTGCTACCTTGCCTTTATCAGCGGGGCCAGCCGCACGGCGGATATCGAAAGGGTGCTGACGATAGGGGCCCATGGGCCCAGGGAGCTGCATGTGCTGATTCTACGGGAGGGCAGCCAATGATCAAGACCCCTCATGACCTGAAGACCTATAAAGAGGATTTGAAACGGGCCCTTGGGGACACATTCCTCGGGGCCACCCTGGACGCGTTTGCAAACGCTTACCCTGCGTCGAGGGCGAACGCCTTCGCCGAGATGGATTTCGACGCCATGGCGCGCGAGATAGCAAAAGCCAAGGACGAATCCATTTCGAACCTGGAAAAGCTGCTCGAAGAGTTCACCTTACGCGCGAGGAAAGCCGGGGTCACGGTGCATTTGGCTCACACGGCCTTTGAGGCTGACTCCATCATTTCATCCATAGCAAAAGAAAACGGGGTCAGGCGAATCGTCAAGAGCAAGTCCATGACCGCCGAAGAGACCTTCCTCAATGACCACCTCGAGCGGGAAGGATTCGAGGTGACCGAGACCGACCTGGGTGAGTGGATCATCCAGCTCCGGGGCGAAGGACCTTCGCATATGGTCATGCCCGCCATTCACCTGTGCCGGGGGGATGTTGCGGAACTCTTTGCCAGGGTCACCGGAGAGCCGCAGGACCCCGACGACATCAAGGCAATGGTAGGGACAGCCAGGCGCGAACTACGACGGAAATTTCTCGAAGCCGATATGGGAATTAGCGGGGCCAATTTCGCAATCGCCGCAACCGGGACCATCGGGCTTGTCTCCAATGAGGGGAACGCAAGGCTGGTGACCACAATGCCCCGTATCCATGTCGCCCTGGTCGGTGTCGATAAACTCGTTGCCGATCTCAAAGCGGCCCTGCGTATCCTTGCCGCTCTCCCGCGCAACGCAACGGGCCAGGTCATCTCGACCTACGTAACCTGGATTACCGGGCCGACGGAATGCAAATCGGCCGAGGGTCTCAGGAAACAGATGCACATCGTCTTCCTCGACAACGGAAGGCTTGCCCTGGCTAAAGACCCTGTCTTTTCACAGGCCCTCCGGTGCATCCGTTGCGGCGCATGCGCAAACGTCTGCCCCATCTACAAACTGGTCGGAGGCCACAACTACGGCCACGTCTATATGGGGGCAATAGGGCTCGTGATGACTTACTTTTATCACGGCCGTGAAAACGCACGCGCGATCGTAAGGAACTGCCTGAACTGCCAGGCCTGCAGGAAAGTCTGCGCGGCCGGAATCGACTTGCCGAACCTGATAAAGGAAGTCTACCGGACCATTCTGCAGGTCGAGGGAAAAAAGCCGATCAGAAACGTTCTGCTGCAAAAGGTGCTCGAGAACCGCCGCCTTTTTCACTTCCTGCTGCGAAAGGCCGCAATCGCACAGAAGCCGGTCGCCGATGGCGGCTATATCCGGCACATTCCCTTCTTTTTCTCCGGCGAGCACAATTTCCGCAGCCTGCCGGCAATCGCCAAAGTGCCGCTTCGAGATATGTGGGAACGTATAAACCCTCGGATCGAAAAAGCGAAGCTGCGGGTGGCCATCTTTGGCGGATGCCTCGTCGATTTCGTTTACCCCGAACAGGCCGTTTCGCTCCTGCGGCTGGGCAAAGATCATGGCGTGCAGTTCGAATATCCGATGGGTCAGACCTGCTGCGGGCTGCCCGCACAGATGATGGGGGAAAAGGAGACCGCCAGGGACGTTGCCGTCCGGAATCTGAAAGCACTCGACCCCGCCGGCTGCGACTTCATAGTAACGCTGTGCGCTTCCTGCGGCTCCCACCTGAAGGAGAACTACGGCAGGCTGCTGGCCCAGGAACCTGCCCTGGGGGTCAAAGCCGCCCAGCTCGGCCACAAGATAATTGATTTCAGCTCCTTTATCACCCGCGTGCTCGGGGTGACCCCCGAAGAGTTCCGGTACACCGGGAAAAAGGTTGCCTACCATTCGCCTTGCCACCTCTGCCGGGGCCTCGGGGTAACCAAAGAGCCGCGCGAACTGCTCGGTATAGCCGGCCTTGAATACGTTAAGTCCAAAGACGAAGAAGTCTGCTGCGGCTTCGGCGGGTCATTTTCTGTGGATTTCCCGGAAATCTCGGCTGAGCTGCTGAGGCGAAAGCTCGACAGCGCGGAGTCCAGCGGCGCCGAAGTGCTCGTGACGGACTGCCCCGGCTGCGTTCTGCAGTTGCGCGGCGGGATGGAAAAACGCGGCGGGCGAATGCAGGTCAAGCATATAGCCGAAGTTGTGGCGGACCGGAAAAAGGAGGAGCTATGAAATGAATTCGTGCAAACCCGGCGCTCCATGATCCGCGTAAGGGATAAGCCGGAGGGACAAACAGCGTGGGGGACAATGGCCCGGGCATGCGGTCTTTTTTATCGGGAACGTGCCCTCGGAGGTCGTGGTCGGGCGGATGGATGCCGGGTAAGGTTGAACCGACGGTTGGTCCGCGCGATTTCCAGCATTTTGTGCAAAAAAACACTTGACAATCCATACATCATTAATCCTATTATAATGATCATATTATGTAGGGCTACGTGGGAGAAAAGATGAAATTGACATGTCGTAGCGAATACGCTCTTTTGGCTCTGGTCCATCTGGCGAGGTGCCAGAACGAGGAATTTGTTTCCGTGCAGACGATCTCGGCGGCCCAGGGAATACCACCGAAGTTTCTCGAGCAAATCCTTTTGACCCTCAGGCTGGGCAAGTACCTGCGCAGTTCAAAAGGAAAGAGCGGGGGATTTCGGCTGGCAAAAGCCCCGAACAAGATCTCGCTGGCCGATGTCGTGCGGCTTTTCGACGGCGCTTTGGCCCCCACGGAGTCAGTAAGCAAGTACTTCTATGAGTCCACGCCGATTGAGAAGGAAAAGAAACTGATTGCCGTATTCAAAGAGGTCAGAGACTACATAGCAGAAAAGATGGAGAATACGACAGTGGCCGATGTGGCCTAGAGGGAAATTTTTTTGTCCGTAAATCCTATAAACCCTATTGGATAACTAGCATATGATCGAGACGATCTCAATACTGGGGGGGTACGGAAAGAACAAGGAACCGGAGGCCGTCGGCCGCATTGACCTCAAGATGGGTGACGTGGTCAGCGTAGTCGGTCCTACGGGGTCCGGCAAGACCACGCTGATCAACGACCTGGAGCTTTTTGCCGATGAGAATACGCCTACCGGGCGGCGCATTCTGATCAACGGTCGGCCGGCGCCGGATGAATACCGGGACGATCCGGCCCGCAACCCTATCGCGCTGGTCACTCAACACACAACCTTCCTGTCGGACCTGCCGGTACTCGAGTTTTTGAACACGCACGCGCGCATTCGGAGTTCGGGGCCCGACCGGAGCAACGATACGGTCCAAAGGACACTGGCATTCGCAAATCAGTTGACGGGCGAACCCATCGAGGTGCAGAGCCGAATGACTGAACTTTCCGGCGGCCAGACCCGTGCGTTGCTCATAGCCGATGCGACTTTGATCTGCAACACTCCGATCGTGCTCCTGGACGAAGTCGAAAACGCAGGCATTCACCGTACGCATGCCATCGAAATGCTTCGCAGGCACCGGAAGATTTTCATTTTCGTAACCCACGACCCGCGCATTGCGCTTCTGTCGGACTACCGGATCGTCATGGAAGGCGGCATGGTGGTGCGGGTGCTTCATACGGATGAGGCCGAGCAGAAGCTGGCGGAAAAGGTGAGCCGAATTGACGACGTTCTGACCCGGCTGCGCGAAAGGATCCGCAAGGGTGAACGCCTGTTGGGCGGCGAATTGGAGGATTGGGCATGCAACTCATGATTTGCGCGGGACCGGCCACGACCGGCAAGACTTCGGTGTTGAGGCACGTAATCCGCAAACTGAAGGCAAAGGGACTGCGTCCGGCCTTCCTGAAGATCGACGTCCAGTATGCCGCGGAGGATCGGGAGATAGCCGAAGAATTCGGCATCCCGGCCCGCAAGACCTATTCGGGTGAACTCTGTCCCGACCACTGTAACGTAATGGTCCTTGGCGACGCCTTGCAGTGGGCGCACCGGCAGGAGTGCAACGCCCTTCTGGTGGAAACCGCCGGTTTATGTCTGCGCTGTTCGCCATACGTGGATGGAGGGTTGGGGATAGTCGTGCTCGAAGCCACGAGCGGAATGAACCTGCCGCTAAAGGTCGGCCCGATGCTCTCATTGGCGGATGTGGCAGTGGTTACTAAAATCGACAGGGTATCCCAGGCTGAGCGTGAAGTTTTCCGGGCACGTATCCAGGATGTGGCGCCCCATGTGCGTATCCGGGAAGCCAACGCCCTTTATGGGATCGGCATTGACCCCCTCGTAGGGCATTTTCTGTCGTCGCCGTATGTGGCTTTCGACGCCCAGGGGCGTCCTGCAGCCATGCTTCTGCGCGGAAATCCGCCGGTCGGGACGTGCACGATTTGTGTGGGCAAAAGGGACATTGGCTGGGAATCCCATTTCGGCATCGTCCGGCCGCTTGAAAACCAGATATTCTACCGAGGCGAATAGTCGTGCAAAACAACATCATCTATTTTGACAATGCGGCGACAACCCCTGTGGACCGGCGGGTTAAAAAAGAGATGGAACCGTATCATGACTGGATATTTGGAAACCCTTCCAGTCTGCACAGGCAAGGGAGACTGGCACGGGAGGCCGTAGACAAAGCAAGGAATCGGGTGGCGGCTTTGGTGCAGGCCTTCCCCGATGAAATCGTATTTACGGCCAGCGGCACCGAGGCCAGCAATCTCGCCTTGACCGGTTCGGTCGAATCCGTGTCCTGCCTGCCTGTTCATATCGTAACGAGCCAAATCGAACATCCCGCGGTGTTGGCCACGTGCGCCGCGCTGGAACGGCGCGGGGTGTCCATCACGCGGCTTCCCGCCGGTCCGGACGGCCTGATAGATCCTGCCGATCTCAGTGCCGCGATGAGGCCGGGCACGAAGCTGGTTTCGATCATGGCGGCCAACAACATCGTCGGCACCCTGCAGCCGATTGAGGAACTGGGCAGGATCGCGCGGTCCGCCGGGGCCCTTTTCCACACGGATGCCGTCCAGGCCGGCGGGAAATTGCCGTTTGATTTGAGGTCCGCACCGGTCGACCTGCTTTCTCTTTCAGCCCATAAACTCTATGGGCCTAAGGGGGTGGGCGCTCTTTATGTGCGCAGGGGGACCAATCTTGCACCCGTTATTCATGGTGGCGGCCAGGAACACGGTTTGCGTTCAGCTACCGAGAATGTGGCGGGAATCGTTGGGTTTGGCTGTGCAGCCGAGATTGCCCGCGCCTCCATGGCCGAGGAGACCGTTAAACTCGTAGCCCTGCAGGACCGCCTGATTGAAGGCCTCTGCTCGGAGCGCTCGCCGGCCTATCTTATCGGACACCGGTACAGACGCCTGCCCGGACACATTTGCCTGGGTATATCCGGGATGGAAGGGGAGATGATGCATCTCCTGCTCGAATTCGATGTGCACAGGATCGCGGTATCAAGCGGAAGCGCGTGCAGTTCACATCACATCGATGCTCCATCCGAAACTCTTTTGGCCATGGGGTTCGATCCTGTGCGGGCGCGCGGGTCATTGAGGATCACCCTTGGGCGTTTCAACACCGCGGACGAAGTCGAATACTTTCTGGAGCTTTTTCCGAAAATAATTCAAAAACTGCGGCCCATAAGTTCGCGTCAATCCGTAAAAGCCGGATGATACGCCGGGGCTTTTTCCGCGTCTGAGAATCCGGACGGAAACAAGTTCGCGGTAACGGGATACGACTAAGTGTCGTGAACAGGGGTAAAAGCGAGGAGACAGTGCAATGGATGCCGAGATGAGAATTTTCAAGGAAGCCGATTTACCGGGTTTGAACTGCGGCATATGCGGCTTTCGCACATGCGGGGATTTTGCCGCGCAATTGCCGCAAGACCCGACTCTTATTCGACGCTGTATCCACTTGTCCGAGGATCGCATCGGTGCGATACCGGATCAGACAGCGGATACGGCAAAATGTTTCAAGGCCTGCGCCGATTACTGTGTCCAGGAGAAAGTACCTTCCGATCACACGGGAGCGCCCCAAAGTCCCTGGCTGGATACCCTTGGACGTGAGTTCGACTTCTTTCTCGAGCATTTTCCGGAAGACCCCGGTCCGCGGGAAATCATTCTTCCCCATAACCCGATTTTGACCCGGGAAATGGACATCCGGGAGGGGGACGTTCTGATCGGACGGCCCCTTGGCATGTCCTGCGGTTGTCCGATTACCCACTGCGGCGAAGTGATGCAGGTTGACCAGCGCACGGGAGTAATCGTGTGGTGCGTCACCGGACCTCTCAGACCCCGCCAGGAGGGGTTCAAGGATATCGGGTATTACATCGCGGAAGGCTACGAGGGGATGATCAAACAGACGCGAGCAACGATCAGGATCGGGGAACGCTACTATTTCCAGCCCCGGATGTGCATGCTGCAATGGAGGCACAGCGGGCTGGTAAACTATATCAATAAAACACAAACCGGGCTGCAGGTTCGTTTAGAAGGCCTATGGATCGGGTAGAAGCGTCCAACAGGGGCGCCGATGGCACCGGGCAGCCCCGCGGCGAGACGGGTGTCTCTACCGGGATGTCTTAAGCGGCTCGGCGCAGGGACGTTGCGGGTCCCACCAGCCGCCGCCCAGGGCCGTGAAAAGGGCCGTGGTGTCCTGCAAACGCAGCGCCTGCGCCTGAATAAGGCCCAGCCTGGCCTGCTGATACTGGTTTTCGGCCGAAAGGACCTGCAGATAGTTAACCAGTCCCGCCCTGTGATTTGCCTCAATAAGCTTCAGCGTCCGTTCGGCGGTTGCAAACGATTCGATTTGCGCCTGCAGGGTCCCGGCATCGAATTCCAATGCGCGAAGGGAATCGGCCACCTGCTGGAAACCGGCCGCCACCGCCTGCTGGTAATCAGACAGTGATGCATCGTAGGCATCGATTGCGGCGCGCCTTTGAAACCACAATGTCCCTCCGTGAAATATGGGTGCGGCAAGATTGGAGCCTATAGACCAGACATTGGCGCCTGGGATGAAAAGTTTAGTGATGTCCGTGCCGGTCTGCCCGTAGTTTCCGCTCAGGGTGAGGCTGGGGAACAAGGCCGCGGTCGCCACCCCGATGTTGGCGCCGGCACTGTGCAGTTGCGCCTCGGCAGCCAGAATATCGGGCCGGCTGCGTGTCAGTTCGGAAGGCAGACTCACCGGAAGTTCAACCGGGAGCGTAAAGTCGGCCAGATCGAGCGGCGGTGGCGCCCACTGTTCCGGGGTTTGTCCCACCAGGGCCGTGAGCAGATGCCGCGTCTGGCTGAGGCTTTTTTGGAGCGGCGGCAGGGTTGCTTCGGTCGCGGTGAGTTGTGCCCGTATAGCCAGAACGCTCGAATATTGGACTGTCCCGGCTTTGGCCTGGTGTTCGGTGATTGAGAGCTGTTCTTTCTGGAAAACGATGATCTGTTGCGTGGCTTCGATTTCCGCCCGGTATGCAGCCCCGGCGATGGAGGTGTTGACTACATTGCCGATAAGGGTGAGACAGGCTGCCCGGGCGGTCTGCTTATTATACTCCACCTGCGCGGCGAGGTTTTCCACCGTGCGGCGCTGTCCGCCGAATACATCCACAACATAAGTGACCGTGCCGCTAAGGGTGAAGAGGTTGAAGATGGAACTTTGGGCCGAGCTTCCGAACTGGGACGGTGAAAACTTCTGCCGCTCGGCGTTGAAGCCGGCGTCAATATGGGGAAAAAATACGCCGTAGCCTGCCCGCAGGCTGTCCTGACTTTGGCGCAGATGCGCAAGCGCCGACTGGAGATTTGGGTTTTCATCGATTGCCTTCCTGACCACCGCGTCGAGTTCGGCAGAGTTGAACAGGCGCCACCATTCTTCCGCGATTGCAGCGCCAATCTCGAAGCGCTGGGTCTGACCGTCTGCCGCTTCCGTTTGTTGCGGCGCCTGCCCGTGGGTGTATTGTGTCACCGGCGGCGGTTTGGGGCGCACGAAGTCAGGTCCGACAGCACAGCCCGTCATGAGCAAGACAAATACTTCAGACAGGATTAACAGGATGGAAGAGCGCTGGGTATATGGAAGTTTCATTGACAAATCCTGAACAAGAAAATGCCATAGCAGTACGGACTCATAGGCATTTTGCAAATCCTGTTAATCCTGTTAATGTCAAGTATTTTCGCGTTCTTCGTGGTGGACGCTCGCTACTTACCGATTTTCGCTTCCAGGAAAACGTCCACAAGCTCACCAGGGTAGACGTGCGTGTCCTTGGGCGGCTCGAACCGAAACACGACAGGCAGCACGCGTACGTCCACTCTTTCAGTCCTCTGGTTCGACAATTCGATTTTGGGAATTACATAGGGTTGTATCCGCACGAATTCCAGGGGAATGCTTGTGTCGGTCCCCCTCAGGTACATCCGGGCGTTCATTTGTGAGGGCGAAGGGAGCTTGGTGATAAGAATTTCATCGATATAACACCGGACCTGAAAGTAGGGGGCTGACTGCGCCATTACGACGACGGGGCCGAAACCTTCAGTGTAAGTCCCGTAGGTGCCCTGCGTGGATATAAAACTTCCTGCAGCGGCGTTGACCGCGAGGACTACCCCGTCAACGGGCGCCCTAATAGTATATTTATCCAGCAGGGCCTTGCCTGACTCAAAGGTTTTTAACAGCGCATCGTGTTGATTCTGCTGATTTTGGACGTCGTAGATCCATGCGCCTGCTTTGGTAAGTTCATACTGCTTCTGAGCGGTTTCCAGATTGGCTTTGGCCACCCTCGCCGCGTTCTCCGCATTATCCAACTGGTCCCTGCTTACGGATTGAGGGTCCAGCTCAAAGGACTTTTTCAGCTTGCTTAACTGGTCCTGAGAGGTCTTGAGGTTGGCGGCTGCGACTTCCACCTGCGCCTTTGAGACTTCCATGACCTCTTTTCTGGGCTGCGCCTTGAGTTCCCGGAGCAAAGCAAGGGCGGCCTCGGCCTGGGCCTTTTGCTGCTCTACAACGGCCTTCTGTACGGAATCGTCCATCAGAAGCAGCGGTGTCCCCTGGGCCACGGTTGCTCCTTCGACAGCAAGGATCTGAGTTATGGTGCCGGAGACTTCCGGAAATATGTTGATGTTGGCCCCGTTGGACTGGTAGCTTTCGATGATCCCGTTGGCATAAATACCTTTTGTGTACGGGTTCTGGGCAGGTGTAAAGACAGGCGGCTGCGGCTGTTGCCTGGAGCCAAAGAAATATGCGCTGGCAATGCCCGCCAGAATGCCCACGACAGCCAGAACGAATAGCAGCTTACCCCTCAATTTCGCCTCCGCTCTTAATTTTTACGATCTTCCCGTCCTCCATCTCGATTATTCGATCCGCATACTCGAATATCCTGCTGTCGTGAGTGACAATCAAAATGCACCTGCTGTCATTGAGGATGTTGTTTTTTACGAATTCGAGGATTCTTTTGCCGGTGACTCCGTCCAGTGAAGCAGTCGGTTCATCGAAAATCAGGATGTCCGGACGGCTGACAATGGCCCGTGCTATCGCCACGCGCTGCTGTTCGCCTCCGCTCAGCTTGATTGGCGGAAGCGAGGCCCTGTTCGCGATCCCTACCACTTCCAGAAATTCCATGGCGGTCTTCATGGACCGGTCCCAGTCCTGCTTTTTGAGGATAAGGGGGATCGCTACGTTTTCTACGGTGCTAAGCTTTGGGAAAAGATGGTAGTCCTGAAAAACGAAACCGATCTTATTGAGCCTGAAATCGGCGATCTCATTGGCGCCAAGGCCCCAGATATCCTTACCGTCCACCCTGACCACGCCGGAATCGGGTTTGAGGATGCCGGAGATCATGCTGAGCAAGGTCGTTTTGCCGCTGCCCGACGGACCGACGAAGTAGAGCATCTCTCCAAAATAAGCTTCGAAGCTGATGCCCCGGATGGCGTAGGTCCTGGCACTGCCTTCGCCGAACGATTTCTCCAGTTCGGTTGCTTTCACCGCCGCCTCGGCCATGCTAACCTCTAAGAATATCGAAGGGTTGTACCCTTATGACTTTTCTTACCGCCAGCATGCTCGAAACGCCGGCGATTACAAGCACCATAAAAAACGCCAGCCCGAGGTTCCAATAGCCTATGTCGGCCGTATAGCTCGGTACGTATTTTTTCCCCGCGGCAATGATCAGGGAACTGAAACCCACGCCCAGGCCGTATCCTATAAATGATGCGAAACACGTCTGAAAGAGGATCATATAGACCAGTTCGTAATTCTTGGCCCCGATAGCCTTGAGTGCTCCAAACTTATCGAGGTTTTCCAGAATGAAAGTGTAAAAAGTCTGGCCGGAAATAGAGAGGCCGACCAGGAAGCCAATCGCCGTCATCATAAGGATATTCACTCCGGCGCCGGTCTTGTACATATAGAAGTCTGCGATTTTTTTCTGGAATTCCTGATCGGTCAACCCTAGATACCCAATCTTTTCAATCTGATTTTTGATCTCGGGAATGTCGGCCTCGCTTTTGGGCTCCACGAGGACATGGGCAATGGTGAACCGGGTATTGGGCAGATACTGGAGGGCGCGGTTGTAAGTGGTATAAAGCGTCGGTATCCCGAAAAGACCGCTGGTGGTCACGCGCGCGATACCCACTATCACTCCACGGTGGTCATTTACTTCGAAGGTTGTTCCAATGCCGGGTTCTTCAAGTTTTTGGTATTCCTGGTCCTTGACAACAATAAAGGCGTTTTCGCCATAAATATCTTCGATTTTGCCTTCGATCAGATCGGGTCTTCCTAAGAGGCTGGCATCGTCGAGTCCCAGCACGGTCGACGGCTGGTAGGCACCGCTTTTCAGTCTGACCAGGGCTACGCCCGAATAGAGGGGCACGGCGTATTTTACGCCGTCCATGCTGCGGACCGCATCCAGCACGTAGTCCGGCATCGGAATGGCGTTAAGGGGGTTGTTGACCGAGAGGTCCATGACCCAGACCCTGGCGCCGATATTTATGACATTTGCCGATGCTTTTGACAGGATGCCGGAAAATATGGAAGTGAGCTGTACGATAAGAAAGATGGCAAAGGTTATTCCAACTATCAGCGCGGCAAATTTTGCCCGGTCGTTTATCAGCAGCTTCAGGGCGATTTTGAACATTCCGAGCATTGGACATTCCCGTCGATTTAATGGTCACGCCAAGGCGCAGAGTATACTTGCAAAAGCTGCATTGAGCCAGTTGAAAGGTGGGTACAGGGACCTTTGGGCAACTTCGAAACAGCAGAGGTGGATGGCCGGATCGGATACTTCCGGTCACGACTCATGCCCTTTCGAACCGTCGACCATAGACCGCAACTGATCGACAAAGTTTTTCATTTGAAAAGCCTGGTCACTCATCTCATTGGATGCCGAGGACAATTCTTCCGCGTTGGCGACGTTTTGTTGGACTATCTTGTCCATTTCGCTTACGGCCTTGTTGACCTGCCCTATTCCATGAGCCTGTTCCTGAGATGCGACGGAGATTTCACCAATTAATTGACTGGACTTGCCCACGCTGTCCGCAACTTCGCCGAACTCCTTTCCGGTCTGCTCTACCAGTTGCGCCCCCTCCTTGACCTTCTTGACCGTGCCGTCGATGAGGCTGGCGGTGTTTTTTGCAGCTTGGGCCGCCCTCATCGCGAGTGTCCTCACTTCATCGGCAACCACGGCGAAACCGGCCCCTGACTCGCCGGCCCGTGCCGCTTCAACTGCCGCGTTCAGGGCAAGCAGGTTTGTCTGGAAAGCGATCTCATCGATTGACTTGACGATTTTTGAGGTGTCCTCGCTGGCCCTGGATATTTCACCCATCGAAACGATCAGCTTTTCCATCGACTGACCGGCCCGTGAGACCGTCTGTTTTGCCCCTGTTATAAGCCGGTCGGCCTGGTTTGAGTTGGTTGCATTCTGTTTGGTCATGGTGGACATTTCCTCAAGAGAGGACGATGTCTCTTCTATGGATGCCGCCTGCTCGGAAGCCCCTTCCGCGAGTTGCCGGCTGGAATCCGATACCCGGTGTGCGGTGGAGTAAGCTTCATTGGCGCTCTGGTCGAACAGGGTCAGCATCTTGAGCATCGGCCTGACCAGGGAAAGGGCGAGTATCCAGCTGACGGCCACCATTAACATGCCAACCATGAGGACCGAGATCAGGACGGCTGTAATAACCCTTTGAGATGCCTGGTCCATGAGTGTACGGTCGCTTCCTATGAACAGCATTCCAGCGATCTTGTCATCAGCGCCTTTGATCGGCCAATAGGCGGTATTGTAAGCCTTGTTCTGAATGAAATTCTTGTTGAGAAATTTCTGCCCTTTTTGCAGCACGGCATCGAGGACTTTGGGGTTGTCCATTTTGGTGCCGACAATACGCCCTCCATCCTTTGTCAACGTCGTCGAGACCCGCTCATCGTTGCGGAAAATAGTGCACTCCACTCTGAAACGTTTTTTTATGCCGTCGACGAATGTATTTGTGGAAGTAAGATCCATGCCCGGGGTAATGGAGCCCACGATGCGACCGTTGAATTTGACGGGTGCCCCGGCCCGGAGGGAAAATTTTACGACGGTCCCATCTTCGATCCCCACTGAGACTTCATCGGCCAGGGCCTTCTTGACATTGATCTGGTTCGAAACGCTGTCCCCCGTTTTTTCTGAATGGCCGCGGGCAAGGACTTTCCCTTCCGTGTCGGCGATGGTAAGGACTTCCAGCCCGTTGTTCGTCATCAACTGTTTGGCGAGTTGCTGCAGAAGACCGGTGTCCTTTTTTACTACGGCTTCCACCAGATCAGGCCGGGCAGCGAAAGAAACGGCATGTTCCTTCACCTTGCCCATAACGTCGTCCATGATCCCCTGGACCGCGGTGGAGGTGAATTCGATTCCCTGTTGGGCCTGTTCGTCGAATGCATTGAAAAAGAAATAATAGGCAGAACCAAAGGTGGCGCCGCCGACAACAAGGACGACCATCAAAACCAGAGCAATGACCCTGGCTAAAAATGAAAGCGAGTGCTTTTTGCTGCCCGATATTCCTCCAGCCGATTTCCGGCGTACAGCCCCACCGGCTCCCGCGGTTTGTGCACTCTTTAACCGATTGGCTGTCGTCGCGAGATGATTTGCCATGACGTCCGTGACTCCCTGACTGTGACTGTAGCGTCACCCGAAAAGTTGGTCTGCGAGGGAATAGGAAACGATCTCAACCCACTAATCCGTGTCCGTCCGGAAACACCGCTTGAGGTGCAGGCTGTTTCCATTGGGGAAAAGACTTATTTGCATCGAAGAGTCCGGACGGAAACCAAGCCGGTGTTGCCTGGAGACGAATAAAACCGCACTTTTGTTTATTCGGCAGTCGCGGCGATTTTGTAAAAAATTATTTGCACTTAAAATCAGCCCGGATTGCGCCTCCTGCATACCGCACCATACAAGGGCCTGAATCCGGGGTCCATGGTAACGGTTTTCATTGAAAAACTCGTATTCCGCCGCGTCCGGTTGAAGATCGGGCAGCATGGTCTTGCCTCCAAAAAACATTTTTCCTTTTATAATTCCCTTCCGTTTATATTACTGCAAAGTCGTTTTGGAGCCCGGCGGAACAGGTTCAACTCGAGACCCGGAAATGGGCGTCGGGTGGCAGTGTGCGGAAAATTCGGCAAATAAAATACCAGCCGGGGATATTTGAAATTTTAAGATCACCGAAGTTTGCACTTTGTGCGTATCCCGGTGATTTTATTGGAACCACTGACGGTCCCGCGGAAATTTGCGCCGGGGTATCCGGCGCCGTGTGTGCAAAGGAGGGTTGATGGGGGCGGCTCGATTCTCAGAGTTTTTCATGTTGATTGCCACACTCGCGGCAGGCGTGCTCGCCGGCTGCGTCGGGCGGCCGGTTTCCGCCGTGCCCGGCGAAGTTGCGCCATCGATTCTGCTGCCGGTTTCTGCAGGCGGAATCACCGACGGCCGTGGGCGCTTTCGCGAAATTTTCAAGAACGCCCTCTCCTCCCATCGCGCAAAACCGGAGGAAGGGCAATGGAACGACGCCGCAACCCTGTGGAAGCTGCGCGGCGAACCGCCGCCCACGGGCAAGCCAGCTCCCACAGGGCCATCCAGTGGCGCTTTTCGCGTTGTCATCGTCCCCGGTCTTTTGGCCGAGTGTGCGGCAGAGGTAACCATGGCCTTCGGCGACGCCCGCGGGCAGCTCGAGCAAATCGGTTATAAAACGGACTACATCCAAACCAGGGGCCGCAAGGGAAGCGACCATAACGCCGATCTCATTCGCGATGCCGCCATGGGTATGCCCGCCGGGGAAAGGTTTATATTCGTCACCCATTCAAAGGGCACGGTAGATACCCTCGAAGCGCTCGTCAAACATCCTCCGCTCGCCGAACGGACCGCGGCGGTCGTCAGCTTCTCAGGGGCGGTCAACGGCTCCCCCCTTGCGGATGAGTTGCCCGAGTTCTTCATCAAGCTGGCCCATGCGCTGCCCCTTTCGAACTGTCCGCCTGGAGAAGGTGTCGAAGCCGCGAACAGCCTGCGCCGCAATGTGCGGCTTGCCTGGCTGTCCACGCACCAGCTGCCGAAAAGCGTTCGCTATTATTCGCTCGCCGCTTTCACTTCGCGGGAGAACACATCGCGGATGCTGCGCCCATTCTACGATCTTCTCTCCAGGACCGACCCGGTCAACGACAGTATGGTCATATGCTCCGATGCGATCATTCCAGGGTCTGTCCTGCTGGGCTATCCAAATGCCGATCATTTCGCGGTGGCTATGCCCATCGACAAGCAAACTTCGCCCCTGCTTGCAGCCGCTATCGACAAAGATGAGTATCCGCGCGCAGCGCTTCTCGAGGCTGCCGTGCGCTTCGTGGAAGAAGACCTGCGTGAGAACGGCGCGGCGGCTTTGCCGCAGCCGCCTTTGGCGCAACAGTGATCGGCATTGTGGGCCCGTTTCCGGATGGACGCCTGACTGGCTGGGGTACTTGAATGCTGAGGATTGGTGTATAAATTTAAATCAGATGAGGCGCATAGGGTGCCTTGTCAATTCAGTGACCATTCCAGGGGCAAGCGGTTTTCCTGCTTGCCCCTTTTGCGATTCGAGCGGTGCTCTCATCGACTCAGCGCGTCCCAATTAAGACAGTTCGGTGGACGTTGCCCCCTGAGCCCGGCCAGAAGGTTATCCGCGCTCATAACGGCCATTCGGGTGCGGGTTTCTATAGTGGCGCTTCCCGAGTGCGGCATAAGGACGACATTGTCGAGTTCGGCCAGCCCGGGGGTAAGCTCCGGCTCTTTCTCATAGACATCCAGGCCGGCCGCTCCGATGTGTCCCTGCCGTAATGCCTCGACAAGTGACCTTTCATCCACGATCGGGCCCCTGGCTGTGTTGATGAGGCAAGCCGAGCTTTTCATCATTGACAGCTCCCTTTCGCCGATAAGATGCCGGGTCTCGGCCCTGAGAGGAACATGCAAAGAAACAAAATCGGACTCTTTCAGCAGTGCGTCCAGAGGGGTAAAGCAAACCCCAAGCCTTTCATCTTCATCTTTTTGAAGCGGGTTCCTGCTGTAATAAAGCACTTTCATGTCGAATCCGGCCGCCCGTTTCGCAACCGCCCTGCCGATCCTGCCAAAGCCTACTATGCCCAAAGTTTTGCCGCTTACATCCTGGCCGAGGAAATGAAACGGGGCCCAGAATGTGAATCTTCCACTCCGGGTGATCTTGTCGCCTTCGACGACCCTGCGTGCCGCGGCCAGGATAAGGGCGAACGTTAGATCGGCGGTCGAATCCGTAAGTACTCCCGGAGTGTTTGACACTGGAATTCCCCTCCGGGTCGCGGTTTCAATATCGATATGATCGAAGCCCACTCCGTTGTTGGCGACGATCTTGAGCCCGGGGGCGCGATCGAAGACCTCCAGATCGATCAGGTCGGTGATCGTGCATAAAAGCCCGTCTTTTCCTTCTACGCCTGCCAGGAGTTCATTCCTGCCTATGGGCCTGTCCTCGCCGTGTGTCTCGATGGAATGCTCCTGCTCGATTTTAGCCATAACCTCGCGCGGTAACCGAGCGGTTACAAAGACATTCATTTCACTGTCCTCCCGTAGTCCCGATATCCGATAATCCGGCATCCGCCGCGTTGGCGTCCGTCTCGAAGCCAAAGATGATACACCAGTAGTTTCCGGTTCGGAAAGAAGGTATTTTTCGTACCGGCAAAGGAAACCGGGGTTGAGTCCAGGGGGGCGGCGCCGCGTGTGCGTATCGGCGTGTCATCGGCGCCGGCGGGGCACCGCTGGATGGGGGCGGATTCGGCTCAGGAAAGTTCTATAATTTTCTTGTAAATAGAGGAAGTAAGCCTGCTTGGTTCGACTCCAATTTCCCGGTTCAGGGCCTTTCGACAATCTTCGTAAACCTTCAGGGCTTCGGCCCGCATGCCGATGTTGGAATAAATCAGCATCAGCTTCTGATACGCGGCTTCGCAGATGGGATCGGTTTTAATTACCATTTTGTAAGCCTCTGAAGCTTTTTTGGGCCTGCCCTGCGTCTCGTACAAAGCTGCCGTGCGGTATAAAAGGTCAATGTACATGGTGCGGAACTGATATCTTTTCAGCTCGGCCCAAGGTTCGTACAGGTCCTCGGCGAGGAAATCCCCCACGTAGAGATCTATCGCCGAGCAGTAGTAAAGGATGGCACGCCCGATATCTCCCGCTTCTTCCGCTTTTCTGGCCTGTTTTTGCAGCGACAAAAATTCTTCCAGGTCCGTGCGGCAAAGGTCTTTTTTGAGAGAGACCAGGTTATCTTTCAAGACCACGTAAGAGGAGCTGTGCGTTTTGTCCATCGAAGGTTCCAGGGCGCGTCTCAGCCGATGGAGGGTCACCTTGAACTGGGTCTCAATGGAGTCGGGAGAGGCATCCGGCCACAGATCGTCAATCAACAGGTCTTTGGGAACACCTGAGGCCCCGCGGGCTATCAGCGCTTTGAGCATCAATTTTGGAAGCCTTGCCTTCCAGTCCTGATCGCGGACCTGGGTTTCGCCCCGGAAAACCTGAAAATTGCCGAACGTCCTTACCCGAATCGGAAAAGTTCCAGGTCCTGTCCCTGTTCTTGTGGTTTCTCCTTCGGTGGTTTGGTTGGATTCGAAATTTTCCTGCTTAGGCGCCTCGTGATCGGAAAATTTAGTCTTTATCAGCGCGTGCGCCAACTTGCGGTCCTTCTCGGCAATTGTGCGAAGAAGCTTCCTTTCGGTATCGAGAAGGCGCTGGGTTATTCCGCAGGCCAACGCATATTCCAAATCAGGCCTCCGGTTCAAAAGCGCCTGGAAGTCTTCCGTGGATATTTCCAGCAGCCGCACCCTGGTGAGGGACCGTACGCTTGCAGTCCTGACTCCTTCAGGATTGAACAGGTACATTTCCCCGATATACTCGCCTGGACCCCGAACCCCGACTATGTACTCGCCTTCGGTGCCCAGCGATTTGAGAATCTCGATCCTGCCTTCAACGATGATATACAGACAGTTGCCGGGGTCGCCCTCGTGCAGAAGGATTGTATTTGGAGGATACTCAACGTTTCTTGCAATATCCGCCAGGAATTTGATTTCTTTCTTCTTGAGCGCTGAAAAAATGGGGAGCGCATGAAGCAGTTCGATCATCTATAGTATCCTTAAAAAGGTATGTAGGTGGGCACCCCTAACAATAAACACGAACCCGGACCAAATTACAAGAGAGTCCAGGGGGGAGGGGAGCTTTCGATCCGAAAGTTTCGCGCGGGGCCGGGAGTGAAGTTTGCGTATTTTCTTTTCTGTGAACTGAACGGACAAATGATCGTCGTGAGACAAACGGTCCGGGTTAACGCCTATGCGGATGCGGGAGGTAATTGAGATGAGACTGGCTCGAAATTGGAAATGGCAGGGGGATATCCCCCTGCCATTTTTGCGTCATCGGCTACTTCGCGAGGCTTTGTCCCGGCTCTGAGGCCATGCGGAGCAATTTGGTCCATTTAACAAGCTCTTTGAGAAGCTGGCTTATGTACTGTTTTCCCTGTTCATCCAGGTAATTTCCCTGTTCGTCAAATTTCGATGTGGCGTTTGCGACCATTACCTCAGGTTGGTTCAAGGGGTGCATGTTCAGAAAAACAAACGTTTGCCGGAGGTGGTATTGCGCGCGCGCAGTTCCCGCGCCCCCAATGGAAGCACCCATTATCGCCACGGGCTTTCCGCTCCAGGCGTTGTCGCCGTAGGGCCTGGAGGCCCAGTCTATTACGTTTTTCAAAACGCCCGGGATCGAGTAGTTATATTCGGGAGTCACAAAAAGTATGGCGTCCGCGGCGCGCACTTTTGCTTTGAGTTCCGCGACTTTGGGGGGCGGGTCCGACTCATGGTCCTGGTTGAACCCCGGAATATCGTCGATTTCGAAGATTTCGAGGGCCGCCTCCGGAGGCGTCAGGGACTGGGCGGCGCGCAGAAGGGCGCGGTTATAAGATGCTTGCCTGAGGCTTCCTGCAATTCCAAGGATCTTTGTAGTTGCATTGGTATCTTTTGAATTCATCACATCTCCTCACATTACTGGGACAGGTCCTGCATTAAGTTCGTCTCATACTTGCAAAATTTGCGGTCGTAAACATCGCCGTGCGGCGTTGTTCAGATAATGATCATCGGGAAGGAATGCAACTGCTGGAAGAGGAGCGGCGACTTTCTTCCCACTCTTTTTGCGTGGAGCGCCCCGGAGAAAATGTCCGGTATTGAAGGTCGATTCGTCGAATCATTTAGAACTGAAGTACCCCTTGGGT
Organism: Syntrophobacteraceae bacterium; assembly: GCA_050008735.1. Taxonomy (GTDB): domain Bacteria; phylum Desulfobacterota; class Syntrophobacteria; order Syntrophobacterales; family Syntrophobacteraceae; genus SbD1. The sequence continues at coordinate 39,371 of JBEKMB010000052.1, read as the reverse complement.
ACAACCACTATGCCTCGAGGGGTCACGGGAAATTTCTCCCGGTCCGCCGACGGGTTTATTCCGATTTCAGTGTGAGGCGGGATAATGTTGTGCTTGTCTATGATAGCCTTTTTGATTTTGCAGTGACGGCCCACTTCCACATGGTCCATGATTACGGATTCGTCCACCTGGGCCCAGCTTCTGACCATCACGTTGCAGGACAGGACCGAACTCCTCACTGTCCCTCCGCTTATTATGCAGCCGTGTGAAACCAGCGAATCAACCGCCGTGCCGATCCTCGGTTCCAGGCGTTCAGGCTGGTTGAAAACGAATTTGGCCGGCGGGTACTGGCGCTGACGGGTCCTTATCGGCCATAGGGAACCGTAGAGATTGAAAAAAGGGTCTATGCCGGTCAGGTCCATGTTGGCGTTCCAGTAAGCGTCAAGCGTACCGACATCCCTCCAGTACTGCGAGTCGCGGGTCGATTCGACCAGGTGAGGCCTTCTGGCTCCGCCGGGGTCGGCTTGGAAGACATAATCTCTAATACGGTTCAGGCGCCTGTAAGGGTACGCATAGATTTTCAGTTCGTCTATTACCCTGGGAAGTATCTGGCTTCCGAAATCGTCATAATCCATCTTTTGAAGCAGGTCCAGGAGCAGGTCGGTCCTGAACAGATAGATCCCCATCGAGGCCAGGCAACGCTCCGGGTCGTCAGGAATAGGCTTAGGGTCCTTGGGCTTTTCCTCCCATGCGTGGATTCTGAAATTGTTGTCTACCTGGGCGATCCCGAAATCGGAACCCTGGGATCGGTCCACCTCCAAAAGCCCTATGGTTACGTCGGCTCCGACTTTTTCGTGATAGTCCCGGAACGCGGAGTAGTCCATTTTATAGACGTGGTCCCCTGAGAGGATCAGGACGTACCGGGGCATTTCGCGCTTGATCAGATAGAGGTTCTGGCGCACGCAGTCGGCTGTGCCCCGGTACCATGCCTCTCCCGTTCTCTGTTGAGGGGCTACAATGCGCAAATAATGTCCAAGGTCCGCTGAGAATATGTTCCAGCCCTCTTCGAGGTGGTCGACCAGGGATTGCGATTTATACTGTGGAAAGACCAGGATTTTGTAGAGCTGTGAATTGATGCAGTTGCTCAGGGGGATGTCGATAAGGCGGTAAATACCCCCAAAAGGGACTGCGGGTTTGGAACGGTCCGCGGTCAGCGGCATCAGCCGCGTGCCCTTGCCCCCGGCCATGATTACGGTCAGCGTATCCCTCATTGGTCCTGCTTTCTACTTCCCCTCTGAGTTGAGTAGGCTCATGGGATCGGAAGGCAGTTGGTTGCCGGTGTATTTGACGGCTCCGGTTTTGTCCATCAAAACGAAATGGGGTATCCCCTCCACATGATAAGAACGGGTGACCTTTGAGTCAGTGTCGTACAGAACGGTATAAGGGGCTGGATCTGCTTCTTCGAACCGCTTGAGCTTGGCCAGAGAGTCCCCTGAGCCCACATCTATCGCAAGGATTTCAATGTCGGCATCGGGTGTGGCTTTCCGGAAGTTGATCACCGCGGGCCGTACCGTCTGGCAGTAATGGCACCATGTAGCCCAGAAATAGAGGAGCACCGGTTTCTGTCCCTTAAACTGGCCCAGACTCACGTTTGACCCCTTCAGGTCCTGGAGCACGAAATCAGGCGTGGCATTAGCCGTGGCCGCCTTGGTCTCCTCGCCCGCACTGGCCGGAAGGCAGGGCAGGACCGTCATCAACAAGAAGGACGAAAAAAGAAGGGCCGCGAATCGCTTGCCGTTTTTCAAAAGGTTCATATCAAAAACTCTCCAGTTTTGATTAGAAAATATTCGGCTGCCAGGATCATAAGGATTCCAAAGATCCTCTGGACACGAAGCATCCATATGCCGGACCTCGGCAGCGAGGTCAGCAGCCCGGTGAACGTACCCACTACGATCACGAGCGCTCCGAGACCGAACGAAAAGGATAAAAGCATGCTAATCCCAAGGAAGATTCGGTGCCCGGTGGCTACCAGGGCCAGAAGAACGCCCAGAACGGGAGTGGTGCAGGTACTCACGACGAGGGCCGACGCCCCGCCCAGGATCAGGCTGGTAATAATGTCGTGGCCGGAAAACTCGGCCACCTTCAATTTATTGAGAAAACCGGGCGGCACAAGGGGTACGGCTTCGAGCATCACAAGCCCGAAAAAAAGGCAAATATTGCCGACGATCAGGTAAACCCAGGGGTTGGCGGTAAGAGAACCGAACAACTGCCCGGTAAGGGCGGCAAAGACTGCCAGGGTTGAATAGACGATAGACATGCCCAGGACATAGAAGACCGAAAGCAGAAAGCCCTTGCGTTTGCTGCCGTTCGCCTTGCCTCCGATAAAAGCAACCGTTATCGGCATCATGGGGTAGGTGCATGGGGTAAAACTTGCCAGGACGCCTCCGGCAAAAGAAAGAAGTATTGCAAACCACGGGGAATTGTTGGCGATTCCCTCAAAATGGCTGATCCACTCCATATGCGACCGCCTCGTTTTTCCTTTCCCCGGCAGATCAGGTTCCTGGCCCGCCGGGTTCGATAATCAGTCCTGGGACCCTTTTGATCCCCTGGTTATTTCTGTCTACCGGCCAGTTTCCGGAAAATCCGCATGAAGGCAGGATTTGCTCGATCACCTTGATGCTTTGGATTTGCTTTCCGGTATGATAGCCGAACCAGTCGAGAAGGCCTCTCAAAAGGGGCGCTTTCATTTCCTGGCGCAGGCGAAGCCGCCAAATCCTCTCGATTGGGATTCTCCTCAAATAATGTATTAACGACAATGTCCCGATATCCAGGGCAATATACCTGGTATTCGGACAAAAATGACGATCACAGACGAGTTTCCCCTCATCGGTCCGCCAAAACCATTGTCTGGCGCTTTTCAGTGTGCGCTGGCAAATCGCGCACCCATCCAGCGCCGGCATATATCCCATCTGAAACTGAAACAGCAATAGCGCCAATAATAACACATTCTGGGGGTCCCTGTCCCGCTCCAATCTGTCGAGGGTCTCTTTGTGGAGCATAAAGGGGGCCAGGTGCGGCTCACCTTCGGGGACCATCTCCATGACTATTTCGGAGAAAAGTGCTGCATATGCCCATTTCTCGATGTCCGCGCGCATTGGAAGATAAGGCTCAAGCAGCACGCACGCTTCGATCCAAATATATGAATTCTTCTCCCGGCACTCCACCCGCACGAGGCTGCAAGGCTCAAATACATTCGCGAATCTTTTCCTGCTTCTCCTGGCGCCCTTGGCAATTCCGCGCAATCTGCCGAAGTTGGCGGAGTGAAGCGTTACTAGGCGATCCGATTCGCCATGATCGCGGGTGCTCAAAACGATCGCATCGGTTTCGAATGTTTTCATTTCGCAAGGGCTCTTTGCAGTCGGGCTTGCAACCAAATCAACGGGGCATTTTAAACGTCTTGAAAGATTTGTTCAAGGAAGGTCCATCGGAATTAAACCGCAGGGCAAAAAGAATCATTGCCGGGGCATCTTAAATGCCGGTGAAACTCTTATGGGCGCGCACAATAAATAATGCTCGTCCAACCTTGCTCCAAAAGATATACATTAATTTCCGGGCAAAAAGCACCGGCTTTGAATCAAAAGCCTTTGTCCCGGCAGGGCGGTCTCTTGCTCTTCGCCTTCGCGGGCGTTAAATTGTGCACCGAAGGGGCAGGCTCTCTCGTCAGTTCCCTGCTGAAATCTGCGAAATAATGTGCAAATCGGCCCTGACATGATGAAGTTTTTACAACCCGATTCTTCGCCATGTGTGCCCTGATCGAGCGTAGTCGTTTGGCTGCCTGTGCCTGCCTTGCAACTCCACTTTCCGGTAACCGCATCTAAAGAGGAGGATTAAAATGAGCCTTAGGACCAGGGATGACGCAAAGGACTGGGTGAACAACGCCAAATCGTTTTATAAGGCCTCCGGTAAACGGATCGCCCTTGCCGAGTTTACCAATCCGAACGGAATGTTCATCCAGGACGAGATGTACATTTACGTGCTCAATGCGAAGGGAACCATGCTGGCCCATGGAGTAAACGAGAAATTCGTGGGAGAGGACTTCAGTGAACTGATGGATTCAGACGGCAAGAAATTCATCAGGGAGATAGTGGACAAGGCCAACTCCGATGGAAAGGGCTGGGTGGAATATAAGTGGTATCACCCTCAAACCAAGAAGTGGGTCCCCAAATCGGCCTATTTCGAAAAAGTCGATGATCTGATAATCGTCAGCGCAGTCTACACGCTATAGGTACGCAGACCGTATAATGGATGCCGGAATTCTTTTTATCCGGCATCCAATCTGAAACCGGGGATGTGCCTTCTGCGAGGAGGCGTGAGAGAAAGCCCATGCCCTGCCGGGTTTCGGATATAGAGATCGTTGCCGAAAATCCCCCCCCGTCCGCGTTTGGAAAACCATGCGCGGAGGATGGAAAGAAGGCCTTCACGGCGCTTCTGCGCATCCCCTTGTCCGCCCTCAATCCGTCACTTCCCGTGAAGCCGGAGCGGAATCGGCGGCGGGGCTTTGAATCATGTGCGCGCCTCCGTTTGCAAAGTACCGGTTATAGGCATTCAGATAGGCTCGGGCGCTCGCTTCGACCACGTCCGGGCTGGACCCTATACCCGAGTAGATTGTCTCGCCGATTTGAACCCTCACCATGGCCTCGCCAAGGGCGTCCCTGCCCATTGTAACAGCCTTCAAATCATAGTCGCGAAGCCTGCCCGATACCCCGATAATTCGTTCTATGCCGTTGAAAACTGCGTCGACCGGGCCGTTTCCGGTCGCGGCGTCCGTGAGGAGACGCCCGTCGCGCTCGAGGGTTACCGAAGCGAGCGGGACCATCCTGGTTCCGCTCATGATCTGCAGGCTTTGCAGCGCATAAGCCTCGGGCACCTTGGAGACCTCGATCTCGACGATAGATTGAAGGTCCTGGGCGGCAATTTCCTTTTTCCGGTCCGCGACGTCGATAAAACGATTGTAGACGCGCTCGAAGACTTCAGGTTCGAGCGAGAAACCGAGTTCGCCGAGGCGGTGTTTGAGCGCGGCCCGCCCGGAGCGCGCCGTGAGCACTATCGTGTGCTGTTTTATGCCGAGGTCTTCGGGTCTCATGATCTCGTAGGTGGACCTGTCTTTGAGAACTCCGTCCTGGTGAATCCCCGATGAATGTGCAAAGGCGTTTTCTCCTACTATGGCCTTGTTGGGCTGGACGGTGATGTTCATGACTCTGCTCACCATTCTGCTCGTACGGTATATCTGGGTGGTATCGACCGCCGTAGTCGCCTGGTAGTTGGCAAACCTGGTCCTGAGCACCATTACTATTTCCTCGAGGGAGGCGTTTCCGGCCCGTTCGCCGATTCCGTTCACAGTGCACTCCACCTGGTCCGCTCCGTTGTATACCGCGGCTATGCTGTTTGCGACCGCAAGCCCGAGGTCGTCGTGGCAATGAACGCTCAGAAGAACTCGGTGTATGGATGGAACGGTCTCACGGATTCTGCGGATGAGGTCTCCGAATTCTTCGGGAACCGCATACCCGACCGTATCCGGAACGTTTATGACGGTAGCCCCGGCCTGAATGGCCGCCTCGATCATACTGCACAGGAAATCGAAATCCGTCCTGGAGCCGTCTTCGGTCGAGAATTCAACCTCCGGGCACAACCCCTTTGCATATCTGACCGCGGAGGCGGCCATCTCCAGAACGTTCTTGCGATCGCTGCGAAGCTTTTTGCGGATGTGAATGTCCGATGAGCCCAGGAAAACGTGAATCCGTGGCCTCTCCGCCTCGCGGACTGCTTCCCATGCGATATCGATGTCATCTTTCACCGCGCGGGCAAGGGCCGCGATAACCGGTCCTTTCACCTGTTGTGAGATAGATCTGACCGCCTCGAGGTCACCGGGGGAGGAACAGGGAAAACCCCCTTCGATCACGTCGACATTGAGCCTTGCAAGCTGCTGGGCGATTTCGATTTTTTGTCTCTTATTGAGCTTTGCCCCGGGGACTTGCTCCCCATCCCTCAGCGTGGTGTCGAAAATGTGAATCTTTCTGCTCATTGTATGGTCTCCCTCTNGCAAAAAGGCCATGGGGAGAACCCATGGCCTTTAATGTCGAATTGATCTGGTTTATGTCATAAAAGAAAGGCGAAAGTTTCCCCGATCCGGCTTAGCGGACTTAGTAGTAGAACGAGTAGTAGGAGCATAGACTGGGAAGCTATCATCTTTAATTTCCGAAAAAGTTTACATTACCCGATGTTTCGATCAAAAATAGCACTCCTAAAGCAATATGTCCAGTGGAAATCGTGCCTCGCCCGGTGTTTCCGGGTGGACACTAAAATAGATCGGCCAACTCATGAATTTGATTAATCGTTAATGCCGCTTGCCGCAAATCGCGTCTTTTTATTATATTTGCGGCTGCCGGATATAAACGCGTGGACAGTGGACGAATCCCCCCTGCACCGGCCGCGACGGCCCCGGAGGAAGAATGGATAGTAAGGCGCTTCGAAATGAGCCTTCGGCGAAAGTGGTTTTCCTTTGTTACGGGAATGCCTGCCGGAGCATAATGGCCGAGGCTTTGGCGCGCCATTTCCTTGGAAACCGGATCGAAGCCGGGTCGGCGGGACTGGTTCCTTTGGGCTATATTCCCTCCTTGACGCTGGAAGTGCTGAGCGAGGCGGGCATCTCGGCCGATGGGCTCTATTCGAAGGGACTTGCCGAAGTGCGGCTCGATGATGTCGACTACCTGGTAAACCTTACGGGACTTACGGTTAACCCTCAGATACCGCAGTCCTTTTCAGGAAAGCTCATTTCCTTTTACGTCCGTGACCCTTTTGGACATGATATCGAAGTCTACAGGGGCGTGAGAAAAGAACTTGAATCGCTGGTAAGAAAAAAGCTGCCTGAACTTATCGCGGCAGTGAAAAGTGAAGAGTGAAGAGTGAAAAATGAGCAGCGTATGCGAATCGCCCTCGTTATCGCAGCAGTCATTATCGTTTCACACGTTTTCCTGCCGGCGGCGGTGGCCGAAAGGTCATTTGAATTCGACATAATCATAAAGAACGGATCGATTTATGACGGCTCAGGCGGATCTCCCTTAAAGGCCGACATCGGCATAAAGGCCGACCGCATCACGGCGGTTGGCGACCTCGACGGGACATCCGCCGCGGCAGTCATAGACGCAAAGGGACTGGCCGTTTCGCCCGGCTTTATCAACATGCTTTCCTGGTCGACAGCTTCTCTTATAGTGGATGGACGCTCGCAGAGCGAACTGCGCCAGGGGGTTACCACGGAAATTTTCGGCGAAGGCGAATCCATGGGGCCGCTCACCGATGAAATGAAACTGAGAACCGTTGCCTCTCAGGGTGATCTGAAGTTCGATATCGCCTGGACCACGCTCAGTGAATATTTGAATTACCTGGAAAAGCGGGGAATTTCCCCTAATGTCGGTTCATTTGTGGGCGCCGGGACCGTGCGCGAAAATGTCATCGGCCTGGCAAACAGTAAAGCGACCCCCGGTCAAATCGAGCGGATGTGCGAACTGGTCCGGTCTGAGATGGAGGCCGGGGCGTTCGGCGTCGGCTCTTCGCTGGGTTACGTCCCGGATATGTACGCTACGACGGATGAACTCATTGCGATGTGCCGCGTTGCCGCCAAATACGGCGGGATGTATGTCTCTCACGTGCGAAACGAAGGGGACGGCCTGATCGAAGCGGTTGAAGAATTTCTTCGAATAAGCCGGGAGGCCGGGACAGCGGCTGAGATTTATCACCTCAAAGCCGGTGGGGAAAGAAACTGGGACAAGATCGACCGGGTAATATCGATGATCGAATCGGCCCGCAGGCAGGGATCGCGCATAAGCGCCAACGTCTATCTATACACCGCTGGTTCGAACAGGCTTGCATCGAGGCTGCCTGCCTGGGCGCGGGAAGGCGGAGACGACGCACTGCTGAACAGGCTGCGCGCTCCCGCTCTGCGCGCGAAAATCGGCGCCGAGATGCACAGGCGCGGCCGGATGCCCAAGACGATTCTGATCGGCTTCAATTCCGAAAGGCTGCGGTATCTAACGGGCAAAACCCTTGAAGAGGCCGCCCGGATTCGGGGAAAAGACGAGGTCGAGACGGCACTCGAGTTGATTGAGGAAGATAACGCTGCCGTGAGATCGGCCGCATTCGTAATGAGCGAAGGAAATATCAGGAAGGAGATCCGGCAGCCCTGGGTCTCGCTGGGATCGGATGCGGCCTCGATTTCAGCCGAAGGCCTGTTTCTAAAGCAGTCCACGCACCCGCGCGCCTATGGAAATTTCGCCAGGCTCCTTGGAAAATATGTGCGCGAGGAAAAGGTAATTTCCCTCGCGGAAGCAATACGCCGCCTGACGGGTTTTCCCGCAACCAACCTGGGCCTGGATCGGCGTGGACTCATCAGGGAGGGCTATTTCGCGGACGTGGTAGTGTTCGACCCCGATACGATAGCCGACCGCGCAACGTATGACAACCCGCACCAGTACGCAACCGGCGTGAAATACGTGCTGGTAAACGGGGTTCGTGTAATCGACAATGGAGAACACACCGGCGCAAAACCGGGCAGGGCGCTCAGGAGGGCGGGCGGTGGAAAGTAAACCGGCTGGGCTTTTCCTTCAGCATTTTTCGCTTGTGAAACCCTGCGGAACGGCAAACAACCATACAGCGGACCAGTGCAAACTTATCTTTTACACCGACTGGATCTGGGAGAGGTCCAGGCCGGGCAGCATGGAACCGGTTTCCATCATATTCAGATGCAGCTCAAAGGCTTTATCCAGGTTGTGCCGGATATGGCCCACCCGCGAATTCTCCACATATTTCCATAAATATTCCTTGTATGCTGGATGGGCGCAGTTCTCTATTATTCTCTCGGCGCGCTGCATCGGACCGAGTCCTCGCAGGTCGGCCAGCCCCTGGTCGGTAACGACAATCTGGACCGAGTGTTCGTTATTGTCCACGTGCGGGCACATTGGAACAATCGAGGAGATCCTGCCCCCCTTTGCAATGGATGGGCACATGTAAATGGAGATGTATGCGTTTCGGGTAAACTCGCCGCTGCCTCCGATCCCGTGCATGATCTGTGTGCCATAGATGTGCGATGCATTGACGTTGCCGTATATATCGACCTCGAGGGCGGTGTTCATCGAGATCACGCCGAGCCTTCTGATGACCCCGGGATGATTTGACAGCTCCTGCGGGCGCAAAACGATCCTTGGGGTGAAAAAATCCATATTGTCGTATATGTGCCGGAGTTTTTCCGGAGTAAGCGTAAGGCTTGTGGTGCTTGCAGCCGTGAGCCTGCCGTCTTCCATCAGGTGGACAAGGGAGTCCTGGAAAACCTCCGTAAACATCTTAAAAGGCGGAATGTAGGGATTTCTGGCCAGGGCGCCCATGACCGCGTTCGCCACGTTTCCAACTCCTGCCTGGAGGGGCAGGAAGTCCTCCGGTATTCTCCCCGCAAGCATTTCATCGAGCAGAAACCGCACGACGTTCTCGGCGATCCTTTCGCTTCGATCGTCAGTCGGCGCGAAGGGCGGGACCGTGTCCGGCTCGTCGTTTTCTATCACCGCGAACACTTTTTGAGGGTCGACGACCGCATAAGGGTAGCCCAGCTTCGTGAGCGGATCGTGGAAAGGGACCGGAAATCGGTGCGGCGGCGGGGGCATTATGAAAATGTCCGTCATTTCACGAAGCCGCGACGAATGATAGTGGTTCACTTCGATGATTACCCGGTCGGCGTACTTGAGGTAGGTCGGAGAAGCCCCGATCGAAGTAGTCAGGTACACTCTGCCGTCCCTGGTGATCTCGGTTGCTTCGATCACGGCGAAATCGACCTTGCCCTGGAATCCTTCGAGCACGGTCTGCGGCAGGTGGGAAAGGTGCATGTCGACGTATTCGACTTCCTGCTCGTTGATTTGCGCGCGCAGCGTGGGGCCGCTCTGGTAAGGGGCACGAAAGGACATGGCATGTGCCTTGGCAAGCGGTTCATCGATGCTCGATTCGCTCGAGGCCCCGGTGAGGACCCTTATCTTGAACGGCAGTTTCCTTTCATGGAGTTCATTGGCGCGCTGCGCCAGGGCCCTGGGGATCAGTTTTGCCGCCCCCGCGTTCGTAAAGCCGCTGAAAGCAACCGTGGCTCCGTGAGGGATTTGGGAGACGGCCTCTTCCGGGCTGAGGCTTGGATAGGACTTGATGGTGGGCATTGCGGATTTCCCTTCGTCTGACAGACCTGTTAACAACACTAAGCAATCACTTCGTCAAGCTTCGGCGGGGCGTCACCTGCCGGTGAACCTCGCGTAGCGCGGAAGGCATCCCGCTCGCCCCGTCTGGCATACGCGTTGAGTGGTCAGCGGGATGCCTTCTATACGCGTTTCTTTGCTTCGCCAAGGTCGAGGTCCGGCAGCATTTTGCCATACTCCAGGAAATTCCTGTGGAGTTCGAATGCTTTCCTGAGATCGTGCCTGATGTGTCCGGAGCCGGTTTCCCGGATATATGCATTGAGATAGTCGCGGTAGGCCGGGTGGGCGCAGTTGTCGATAATTCTTCTCGCCCGCTGTAAAGGACCTATTCCCCGCAGGTCGGCGTAGCCGTTTTCGGTCACGACGACCTGCACCGAGTGTTCGTTGCTGTCTACATGAGGGCACATGGGCACAATGCTGGAAATCCGTCCATCCATGACTGTAGAGGGGCACATTATGATAGAAAGATAACTGTTCCTGGTAAACTCCCCGCTTCCGCCTATACCGTTCAATATGTCGGTCCCGAACAGGTGGGACGAGTTCACATTTCCGTAGATATCAATCTCGACCGCTGGATTGATCGCTATTACTCCGAGGCGGCGGACTACTCCGGCATCATCCGAGATTTCCTGCGGACGCAACACAATTCGCGGAGCAAAAAAGTCCATATTCGAACAGATATGGCGGAGCGTATCCGCCGTAAGCGTAAGGCCGCTGGCGCTTGCTCCCACCAGTTTGCCTTTTTCCATAAGTTCGACCAGCGAGTCCTGAAAAGTGACCGAATACATTTTGAAGGGAGGAATATAGGGGTTACTTCCCAGAGCGGCCATAACGCTGTTTGCAAGGTTTCCAACACCCGCCTGGAGGGGAAGAAATTCGGTGGGAATGCGTCCGCTTATCATTTCCCCGAAAAGAAACCGCACAACGTTATCCGCAATGCTTTTAGCCCTCCAGTCCATAGCCCTGAAAGGCTTTATCTGATCGGGTTCGTTGGTTGTGATTACGCCAATGATCTTTTTCGGATCGACAACCGCATACGGGTAACCGATTTTAGTGAGCGGGTCGTGGATCGGAATAGGGTCGACTCGAGGGGGCTTGGGGAGCACCAGTACGTCGGCCATTTCCGGCAGGCGCTTGGAGTGATAGTCGTTTATCTCTATGAAAACCCGGTCGGCATACTTGAGGTAAGTGGGGGAAGCTCCGATGGAGGTTGTGAGATAGACCCTTCCGTCTACGGTGACATCGGCTGCCTCTATGATCGCATAATCGAGCTTTCCGAAAAAGCCGGCCTGCAGGGTCTGTGGAGCATGCGCCAGGTGCATGTCGATGTACTGAACCTGCTGACGGTTTATCTGGTTGCGCAGGGTAGGGGCGCTCTGAAACGGCGCGCGCCACGACAGTGCCTCCGCCTGTGCGAGTTCCTCATCGATGTCGTTGCCGCTCGATGATCCGGTAATCAGCCGGATCCTGTAAGGCTTTCCGGCGGAATGGAGGTCGCGCGCCCGTTTGGCAATGGCCCGCGGAACCAGTTTGGCTGTCCCTGCATTTGAAAACCCGCTGAGCGCTACCATCGCTCCATCGGGAATATGGGATGCAGCCTCCTCAGCGCTCAGGATAGGAAAGACCCTGGCATACATTTTGCCCATCTCCTCTTGGTTTGGCCGGCCGGCCGGCAATCCGTCACCCGTCCGCTACGCCGCATTCCTGTCTCGCTTGAGGACTTCGCCTCGAATGCTTACGACGATCTCCCGGACCGGAATGTTCGTGCCCGCTTCCTGCGCCCCTTTTCGGACGATAGCCGGCAGGGCGGAACAACATGGGACTTCCATATCGATTACCGTAACGCTCCGGATGCCGGCGACGCGGAAAATTTCGGCAAACTTCTTTACGTACTCCTGCACATTGTCGAATTTGGGACAGCCGAGCAGCACCGCTTTTCCCCTGACGAAGTCCCGGTGAAAATTGGGGTATGCCACCGGCGCGCAATCTGACACGACCAAAAGGTCCGCCCCTTTGAGAAAAGGTGCATCAGCAGGAATGAGCCTTATCTGGACCGGCCAGTGAGAAAGCCCCGCCCCGCCGGCGTCAAGCTCTTTAAGCGCCGCCTCCTTTGCCGGAAGCGGCTCCCTGACAAAGGTCTCGATCCGGGTGGATGGGCAGCCGCAGGCAGTGATGAGCGCCTCCCCATGTTTTTGCCCGGCGAACTTGCGTTGTTCGAGGTGCCTTTCAACTGCTTCCGGATCAAATTGCCCGGCTTCGCGCTCAATAACCCGAACGGCCCCTTTGGGGCAACCGGAAATGCATGCCCCAAGTCCGTCACAATAAGACTCCCCGATGAGGCGCGCTTTTCCATCTTTTATCTCCAGCGCACCCTCGGCGCACTCAAGGGCGCAAATTCCACACCCGTCACAGAGTTCCTCATCTATTTCCACTATTTTTCGAGTTGTTCCCATTGGCTATGCTCCAGTTCCAAAACGGGCGGATCTGCCGGCTCGAAAGACCTGCATTATCCATTAAACGACAGTGACTTCGTCAAGTAGTTTTTTAACTAAATGCAAGCGACCATGGCGCAAATTGCCGGTTCGCCTCCCTCGGGTTTGCTTCCACCGCTACGCGGTCTCCGGGCAGACCGGCTCTTTTTTGCCGGAAGGTCCGGATGTCCCCAGGCACTGATCGGCGAACCTGCAATAGGTGGCGCAGCCAAAGTCCATTTTGGGGTTGAGGGTCTTCCGGCCGCACTTACGGCACTTTCGGGAACTCTCATCCTTGAAAAATTCAATCGGTTCCCCGCAATTGGGACAACTGACCTCGAAAATGGCTCCCGAATCCCAAAGCCGGGTGTCCTGCCCAGGGCATTTCATGTCTGTTCCTCGCTCGTTTACGGGCCCGTATATGGATACCGGATGAGCCGTCCCCGGAGGTGTTCCCATCCGGTATCCCGGGGCCGGCATCAGCCCAGAATGGCCTTCAGGTCTTCATCCGGGGTGGTTATCGGTTTTATTTCGAAATTCTTTACGAGCACGTCCAGAACTGCAGGGCTCACAAAAGCCGGGAGTGACGGTCCGAGCCTGATGTTTTTGATTCCCAGATGGAAAAGGGTCAGAAGAATGGCCACAGCTTTCTGTTCATACCATGAAAGGATAAATGAGAGCGGCAGTTCGTTCACTCCGACGTTGAACGCCTTGGCAAGCGCAACCGCGATCTGCACCGCGGAGTATGCGTCATTGCACTGCCCGACGTCCAGAAGGCGCGGGATCCCTTCGATTGTCCCCAGGTCTTTGTCAAAAAAGCGGAACTTGCCGCACGCAAGCGTCAGCACGATGCAGTCATCAGGCACCTTTTCCACAAATTCCGTATAGTAATTGCGGCCCGGTTTTGCGCCGTCGCAGCCGGCGACCAGGAAAAAGTGGCGGATCTTCTTGCCTTTAACCGCCTCGATCACCTTGTCCGCAACGCTCATAACCGCGTTCCTGGCAAATCCGACCGTTACGGTCTTTCCGTTCGAATCCTCGGCAAATCCGGGCAGTGTCAGCGCCTTTTGGATAACCGGGGTAAAATCCCGGTTTTCTATGTGAGTGACTCCAGGCCAACCCACGCAGCCGCTGGTGAAGATGTTTTCGGCGTAAACCGCGGCCGGTCTCTGGATGCAGTTGGTTGTCATGAGAATTGCGCCCGGAAAGGTCGGAAACTCTTTTTGCTGATTCATCCAGGCGGTTCCGAAATGTCCGTAGAAATGCGGATATTTTTTCAGCCCCGGATAACCATGGGTCGGAAGCATCTCGCCATGGGTATATACGTAAATGCCCTTGCCTTCGCTCTGCTTGAGAAGGATTTCCAGGTCCGCGAGGTCGTGGCCGGAGATAAGTATTGCCTTGCCTTTTTTGTGCCCGAGAGGCACGGGCGTCGGAACGGGATGGCCGAAAGCGCCCGTGTTGCCGGCGTCAAGAAGCTCCATTGCGCGCAGGTTGATCTCACCGCATTTCAGAACCAGCCCTATCCAGTCATTTAACGGAATATCGTTCCTGGTCAACGCCGCAAGAGCTTCATGGATGAAGGCATAAACGGCGTCATCCTCCTGGCCGAGAATCCTGGCATGGTCCGCGTAGGCCGCTATCCCCTTAATTCCGAAAAGCACGGTGTGTTTGAGCGAGCGCACGTCGTCATTTTCAGCGGGATAGCTCTTTAACCCGACGCCTGCCGCCTGGGAAATAAGCCCATCGATCGTAGCCGCGGGACGGAACCCGGCGGGAGGCGAAGTCAAGCCGGTATTGCCGCCTGCCGCGCCGATCCTGCCCTTGAGGTCTTCGCGCATCTTTGCAGCGCGGGGAATGGTTTCAAGAAAATAGTGTTGGTCGAAGTTAACGTTTGTGAGCGTCGAAAACAGGGCTGTGCATGTAAAAGCATTCACTTCCCTGTCGACTATTCCGAGTTTTGCTGCTTCCACCGCGAAGAGCGAAAGCCCCTGGAGAGCATAAACCAGCAGGTCCTGAAGATCGGCGACCTCGGGTTGTTTGCCGCAAACGCCGATTTTGTCGCACCCTTGCCCCTTTGCTGTCTGTTCACACTGATAACAAAACATCGCGTCGTCTCCTGATTGAGTCCTAAAAATAAAGTTAAGGTCGCATGATTGAAACTTCCGCATCCGGTTCGTGCAAAGAATTAATTCCTTTTCGCGAAACAGTCCTTGACTTAGATCAAGAAAATTCTGAATCTTTTTCTCCATAGCGGTTTTCGTGCGGACACCAACCATTCACTCTTGAATGGTGTTTCCACCTTGACAATAAACTTTAGCCGTGAAGGAAATGGATTTGCGAATCTTTGATGTAATCTCGCAAGCCTCGCTGTTCAAGGGGCTTCCGGTCGAACAGGTCGAAGAGCTGTCCCGGATTTGCCTGGACCAGCGGTATCGAAAGGGCCAGGAGCTTTTTTCGGAAGGGAGCAGGGCGAAAGGATTTTATCTGGCTGTAACCGGAAAATTTAAAATATACAAGCTGTCGCCGGATGGCAAAGAGCAAATTCTCCACATATTCGGGGGTGGAGAGATATTCGGGGAAGTCCCGGCTTTTGCCGGAGAAAATTACCCGGCCAACGCCGAGGCCATCGAAGCGGGCAGGGCCCTGTTTTTCCCGAGAATGTCCTTCCTGGAGCTGATAGGCAGGGAGCCTGCCATAGCCGTGAATCTGCTGGGCATACTTTCACAGCGCCTGCGACGGTTCACTCACATGATCGAGGACCTGTCGTTAAAGGAAGTCCCGGGCAGACTTGCTGCCTACCTGATCTATCTGAGCGAACGGAGCGGAAGCATCCAGGACCTCGACCTGGATATCACGAAAACTCAACTGGCAAGTTTGCTTGGGACAATCCCCGAGACGCTTTCACGGATTCTTGCGAAACTGGCCCAGCAGGGAATAATTTCCGTCGAGGGCCGTACGATCAGGGTGCTCGACCGCAAATCCTTAGAGTCCCTGGCAGCGGGCGAAAAAGGCCTGATTTGATTCTCGGCCTTGGTTCCGGTTAAAAACAGATAGGCCGATGAGCAAAAAGATCAATTGAAGTAACGGTTAAAAAGCATTAAGATAACGCCTACTAAGAAATAAAATCTATTATAGAGAGTAAAGTTACCCTTGCTGAAATACGCATTGCTCGGAGATAAGCGGATCTGGCCCTATTGATTGAAGGCTTACGTGGGGGTGCCGGATGGAAAAAAGCGGGGCAATTATTGAAATGCTCGATCGTAATACGCGTGGAAACCAACTGAAGGCTGACTGGTAAAAGTTGTTAAATGTCCGGTGCATATAGAACAGAGCATGATTTTCTTGGCGAGCTTCTGATCCCGGAAGGCAGGCTCTACGGGATCCATACGGCACGGGCGCTCGAAAACTTTCCCCTGACCGGCAGGGCCATTCATCCGGAATTCGTCTGCGCCTTCGGGCAGGTCAAGCTGGCGTGCGCTCAGGCCAACCGAAGACTGGGGGTATGGAAGGAAGACCCTGAAAAGGCTGACGCCATCGAGCGCGCCTGCCTCGAAATGGCCGAAGGCCTTCTTAACGAGCATGTCTTGGTCGACCAGCTTCAGGGGGGCGCAGGTACGAGCACGAACATGAATGTGAACGAGGTCCTTGCCAACCGCTCCCTGGAAATTCTTGGTGAAGCGCGCGGAAGCTATGGCAGGGTGTCACCGCTCGATGACCTGAACCTGCACCAGTCAACAAACGACACTTACCCTACGGCCCTCAAGCTTGCCGCAATCAGGCGGCTGCGGGTGCTGGAGTCCCGGATCGTATCGCTCCAGGAAGAATTCCAACTCCTCGAGAAGCGCTTTGCCCACGTGGTCAAGGTGGGCCGCACCCAGTTCCAGGACGCCGTGCTGACGACGCTGGGCCGGGAAATGGGCGCCTACGCCGAAGCCCTGAACCGCGACAGGTGGCGGATTTACAAATGCGAGGAGCGGCTGCGCGTAGTAAACCTCGGCGGCACGGCTATCGGCACCGGGCTGTCTGCGCCTCGCGATTTCATATTCTGCGTGACTGAGATTTTGCGTGCAAATACTTCCATCGGTTTAGCTCGCGCCGAAAACCTGATCGACAATACCCAAAACGCGGACGTGTTCGTGGAAGTGTCGGGCTTTTTGAAGGCCTGTGCCTCGACTCTGCTGAAAATATGCAACGACTTGCGGCTTATGTCGAGCGGTCCCGAGAGCGGCCTTGCCGAGATAAGCCTGCCGCAGCGCCAGGCCGGGTCGTCGATAATGCCGGGCAAGGTCAATCCGGTTATCCCGGAGGCAGCCATCCAGGCGGCGATGCTCGTCTTTGGCCTGGACGCCTCGCTCACGATAGCCTGCGCCTCCGGGAGTCTCGAACTTAATGCCTTTTTGCCGCTGGTAGCCGTATGCCTGCTGGACAGCATCGACGTTCTTGCCAACGCATGCGATATTTTACGCCGGCTCTGTGTTGAAGGTATCCAAGCCGACGAACAGCAGTGCAGGAGATACGTCGAGATCTCCACGGTGACGGCAACGGCCCTTTTGCCTGTTCTCGGCTATGAGCTCATGGCCCGGATAGCGCGGCGCGCGCGCGAGGAAAAAAAGAGTGTGCGAGAGATCGTGTTCGAGGAAAAGTTGCTGAGTTCCGAGCAATTCGATCGGCTTATCAGCCCGGAGGCCGTGTGTAGCCTCGGTAGCGCGGCAAGCAAGACCGGGGGGCAGGAATGCTGAAAACCCCACGGAGCATGCGCGTGCACATAGGCATTTTCGGCCGCCGCAACGTCGGCAAATCGAGCTTGCTGAACGCGATTACTCACCAGAGCGTAGCGATTGTATCTGAATTTGCAGGGACGACCACAGATCCGGTTGAAAAACCCATGGAACTGCTGCCGCTCGGTCCGGTACTCTTCATCGACACGGCCGGCATAGACGACGAGGGGGCGCTCGGAGAGTTGCGGATGGCAAAAACGCGCCAGGTATTCGACAGGACGGACATAGGCATACTTGCAACCGATTTTTCAACCTGGAGCGCCTTCGAAGAGGGTATTATCGAGGAGCTTGGCACGCGGGGAATCCCGATGTTCGTCGTTTTCAACAAATGCGATCTCGGCTCCCCCGACCCGGCGCACCTCGAAGGTCTTTCAGGGCGAAAGATACGCTCGGTTTGTGCCAGCGCGCTTTCAGGCGATGGGATTGCTTCATTGCGGCAGGCGTTGCTGGACAGTGTCCCGGGCGAGTTTATCGATAGTCCGTCGATTGCCGGCGACCTTGTCGGGCCGGGGGAGATAGCGGTGCTCGTTATTCCGATTGACAAGGAAGCGCCCAAGGGCCGCCTTATCCTGCCCCAGGTACAGACCATTCGGGACCTGCTGGACAGCGACGCCCTTTGCATGATGGTGAAGGAGCGCGAATTGCGCTGGGCCTTTGAAAAGCTGAACACTCCGCCAAGGCTGGTCATTACGGACTCGCAGGCCTTTTTGAAAGTCGAGGCGGACACCCCTGCGCACATACCGATGACCAGCTTCTCGATCCTTTTTGCCAGATTCAAGGGCGATCTGCTGACTCTGGTGGAAGGGGCGCTTGCGGTCGAAAAATTAAGGGGGGGGGACCGGGTGCTGATCGCCGAGGCCTGCTCTCATCACCCTATTGGCGAAGACATCGGCCGGGTGAAAATCCCACGCTGGCTGACCCAATTTGTGGGAGCAAAGCTGGAAATCGATCACGTCCAGGGGCACGATTTTCCCCTGGATCTTTCACCCTACAAGCTGATAATCCACTGCGGCGCCTGCATGTGGAACCGCAGGGAAATGTTGAGTCGAATACTTCATTGCCGCCAGGCGGGTGTCGCGATAACCAACTACGGACTAGTAATCGCATACAGCCTTGGTATTATTGAACGTGCGCTGGAGCCATTCCCCGCTGCGCTGGAGATTTACCGCAAATCACGTCTCGCCGGGCGTGATACCTGCCTGAGGAAGACTGATGGCTAGCCGCACCCATCGAAGGGACAGCAATGAGTGAGAAGAAAGAACCGATTGAGTTTGCGATCTGCATGGGAAGTTCCTGCTTTTCGAGAGGCAACAAGAAAAACATCGCCCTGATCCGGGATTACATCGAGCGGCACGGGCTTTGCGGAAAGGTGCTTTTGAAGGGGCACCTTTGCGAAGGCCTCTGCAAAGACGGCCCCAACATGACGGTTGACGGCAATGTCTTCAGCCTGACGAACTCCGATTGCCTGGAATTTATTCTCGATGACCACCTGAAAGGTAGACTATAGGGAGCGCCATGAACTCTCAGACCCCCATCTATACCGAACGGACCGAATGCCAGGACTGCTTCAAATGCATCCGGGAGTGCCCGGTAAAAGCTATCAAAGTCGAAAACGCCTGCGCCGCCGTGATTCCGGACCTGTGCATCATGTGCGGTCACTGCGTTGAGATATGCCCCAATGGGGCCAAGCATGTCAGAGACGATCTGAAGCGGGCGCGCAAGCTTCTTGCCGAAAAAGAACAGGTGTATGTGTCGCTTGCACCGTCTTTTGTCAGCGAATTTCCCGATATTCCGGCAGGGGCCGTTATCCGCGCACTTAAGAAGCTCGGTTTCAAGGGCGTTTCGGAGACGGCGCTCGGCGCCGAACGGGTCTCGGGGAGCACGGCCAAAATGCTTGAGGACAGGACCCCGCGGGTTATCATCTCCACGGCATGCCCGGTGGTCGTAAACTATATCGGGAAATACTATTCGCAATATGTGAACTGCCTGATGCCCCATGTTTCGCCGGTCCTGGCGCACTGCGAACTGCTGCGCCAAACATACGGTCCCGGCATCGGCATAGTATTTTTCAGCCCCTGCATCGGCAAAAAGCGAGAGGCGGATTTAAGTCCGAACCTGCTCGACGTAGCCCTGACATTCGAAGACATGAGGCGCTGGATGGTCGACGAGGGTATCGTCTTCGAAACCGATTCGAGCGAAATTGAGAGTTTCGTTCCTTACAGCGCCAATGAAGGGGGCCTCTACCCGATCGACGGGGGAATGATGGCCGGGGTCAAGGCAAACTGCAGCATCATGGAAGCCGATTGCATGGCTTTTTCTGGAATTAGGAACATAAGAAAGGCAATTTCGGGCCTGAATGAAATGCGCCTTTCCCACCCGGTCTTTCTTGAGTTGCTGGCCTGCGAGGGCGGATGCGTAAACGGCCCCAAGGCCAGCCAGCGCCATGCCACCGCCTGGAAGCGCTGCCAGATCATAGACTACGCAAGATATCCGCGAAACGAGATTCCCCGGCCACTCGAAGCCCCGCAGATAGCGGGACTGGCGCCCGATGCCATACCGGCCAAGGAGTACAATGACAAAATAATGAAGCAGGCCCTTCAGTCGGTGGGCAAGTACGGTCCCGAGGACGAACTTAACTGCGGCGGCTGCGGCTACGACAACTGCCGCGAGTTCGCAAAGGCCCTGATCGACGGCAAGGGAGAGAAGGTGATGTGCGTCTCCTATATGCGAAAGCTGGCGCAGAAGAAGGCGAACGCCCTGATGGAGAAGGTCCCCAGCGCAATCGTGCTCGTCGATGAGCAGATCAGGTTAATCGAGTGCAACATAAATTTCGCCAGGCTTTTAGGCCCTGACGTCGAAAAAGCCTTCCGGATGAGGCCCGGCCTGGAGGGTGTGCTTCTGCGTGAGATCGCGCCGTTTCATTCACTTTTCAAAACGGTGCTCGAGAAAGACGAGGATATGCTCAATCGCGATCTGAGGTACAAAAAATCGGTGCTCCATGTGGACATCTTTTCCATCGACAAACATCGGGTCGTATGCGGCATTTTCCAGGACATCACCAAACCCACGGTTCATAAGGAGGCCATGATCCAGAAGGCGCAGGAGGTCATCAAGAAAAATCTGGAGACGGTTCAGCAAATTGCTTACCTTCTTGGCGAAAATGCGGCTGAATCCGAAGTAATCCTCAATTCTATAATCCAGTCCGTAACCACGCAGGAGGTGGAATGATAAAGACTACCCGGGATTTCTTTCTCGATATCGACTCCTACCAGTTCAATAAGTACAGGCAATACGTTTCCGGGGACGTAGTACTGACCCACAAGATCAAGGAAGAAAACCGCGTGGTGACCTGCCTCTCAGATGGGCTGGGCAGCGGCATAAAGGCGAGCGTTCTGGCGAACCTCACGGCCACCATGGCCCTGAAGTACACTACCAATTATGCCGATGTGAGTGAGACTGCCGAAGTCATAATGGAGACACTGCCTGTCTGCAAGGTCCGGAAGATCAGCTACTCGACCTTTACCATAATCGACATCAACGGCTCGGGACATGCCCGCGTAATAGAGCATGGAAACCCGGACTACGTTTTGCTGCGCGGCACCGAGGTTTTCCAGGTCCCCAGGTCTCCATTGCTTCTCAAGAAATGGAGTGACCGGGAAGTCAATATTTCGGAGTTCGACTTCCATATCGGGGACAGGCTCGTCTATTTTTCCGACGGTATCAGCCAGGCCGGCATGGGACTTCCCGAGTATCCGATCGGCTGGGGCAGGAAGGACGTGACCAGGCATATCCAGCAGTGGATCGGCTGGGAAAAGGGCATATCTTCGCACAGTCTTGCAAGGAAGATAGCAATGCACGCCCGCCAGATCGACTCCTTCGAACCAAAGGACGATATCACATGCGGGGTGATATATTTGCGGCATCCCCGCTTTCTGCTGGTTGTAACCGGGCCGCCTTTTTCGGAGTCCAGGGACCAGGAACTGGTCGCACAGGTGCAATCTTTCAACGGACGTAAAGTGATCTGCGGAGGCACAACCGCCCAGATTGTCAGCCGCGAGCTGAATCTAGAGATCGATATGGATCTGGAAAACCTCGATCCGGAAATTCCTCCGCCCTCAAGAATGGAAGGGATTGAGCTTATCACCGAGGGCACGATCACTCTGAGCAAGGTGGCTGAAATTCTGGAGAGCAGCCGCAAGCCCGAGTTGGCCAGGTCCAACGCCGCCTCCGAGCTTGTATCGATTCTGCTGGACAGCGATGTCATCTTCTTTTTGGTGGGCACCCGGGTAAACGAGGCGCATCAGGACCCTAACCTCCCCGTGGAACTCGATATTCGGAGGAATATAATCAAAAAAATCACCTCGCTGCTGGAAGAAAAATACCTGAAGGAAACTGAGAAGCGCTTTATTTAGCAGGACTGGAGATTTGTCCCTTCCCGCCGTTTCCGCGATTCCAAATTTTCTTGGCGCCAAATCCACTCAAGAATAACGACAGAGTCTCAAAATACTTGCAAAATGCCACTTTTATGACTAATTAGGCTGCTGGTGAGGTTTACGAACTGGTTTGCGTCCGAATTTTTTGCGTCAAAGAGTTTTCTCCCGTCCTGGGGAGGGGATAATTGCCGGATTTTGCGAGGCGTGGGTTTTTTTCCTCACCTCTGCGCGGAAGCTGCCGATTTTACTGACGTCCAGGAACTGGAGAAACCGCTGATGTATCATCCGGTGTTTTCGGATGCACACAAGCTGCTGCCATCCGACGGGGCTGACGGATCGCAGAAATATTTTCGTGGGTGAAAAGAATGAAATCACGCGTAAAAGGTAGTGTCAGGGTTCGAATTGTGGGGGGGGAAGAGGTTGTGGGAGATCTTGACGGCAGTGCGGCCAATGTACGGGCCGCTGCTGTGCCGGAGCCGATCCGGTCTCCAGACGGGGACGGTCCGCGTCGTTCGACGAAACGGGCCGCTATCCGGAGTTCCTGGATACCACAGATAGAAGAGGCTATCCGGAAATCATGCGAGTATTTTTACAGGGTGCAATATCCCGATGGTTACTGGTGGGCCGAACTGGAATCAAACGTCACCATAACCAGCGAATATGTCATGCTCACGCGGCTTCTCGGCATTTCCATTACCGAGAAGCGCGGCAGTTTCGTCCGATATCTTCTCAGACACCAGAATGACAACGGCTCATGGGGCCTCTACTATGGTGACGGCGGGGAACTCAGCACCTCGATCGAAGCCTATTTTGCCCTGAAACTCCTTGGGGAGGATTCGGAATCGGGACCCCTTACGAAAGCCAGGGACTTCATCCTTCAGCACGGAGGCATAGAAGCTGCCCGCGTTTTTACGAAAATGTGGCTTGCGCTGTTCGACCAATATGACTGGGGCAAAGTTCCATCCATGCCGGTCGAACTTGTGCTCCTTGCGCCTGATTCTTTTTTCAGTTTCTATGAATTCTCAAGTTGGGCCCGGGGAACGGCGGTGCCACTTTCAATCGTGCTGTGCTTCCGGCCGAAATTCAAACTTCCGGATTCACTTTGCATCAAGGAGCTTTTCGTCCCGACGCGTGACAAAAAATTGGATTCCCGGATAAACAAACTGTTTTTTGTCTTCGACCGCATTGCAAAAATACTCGAGAAAAAGCCGATAAGAAGTGTTCGCCGCAGGGCTATAGAGGCCGCTAAAGACTGGATCATCGATCACCAGGAAGAAAGCGGCGACTGGGGCGGCATACAGCCCCCAATGGTCTACTCGCTGCTTGCCCTCAATTATTTGGGATTTCCGCTTTCTCATGAAGTTATGGCCAAGGGGCTCAAGGCCATTGAGGACTTCTGCATCGAGGACGATGACGGGCTGCGGATGCAGTCCTGTATTTCACCGGTTTGGGATTCGGCCCTCACGGGGCTGGCGTTGCTTGAGTCGGGGGTGGCTCCGGAGCATCCTGTTGTCGAGAGGACCGCGCAATGGCTGGTCTCGCAGCAGATACTTACAGGTGGCGACTGGCAGTTCAAGAACCGCAGTGCGCCGGGTGGATGGGCTTTCGAGTTTTCCAATTCGCGCTACCCTGATGTTGACGATTCGGCGGTGGTTTTGAACGTGCTCAACCGCTTCAACCCGCAAAGATGCTATGGGCTGGATTTTGCCAGGGCGCGCGGCATGGAATGGCTCATAAGCATGCAGAGTTCGAACGGCGGATGGGCCGCATTTGACAGAAATAACGACATGGAAATCCTTAACCGCATACCCTTTGCCGATACTGAAGCGATGGTGGACCCTCCGACCGCGGACGTGACCGGCAGAGTGTTGGAGGTTATGGGCAGCTACGGATACGATTGCAGCCATCCGGCCGCGGAGCGCGGCCTCAGGTTTCTCAAGGGCCTTCAGGAAAAAGACGGCTGCTGGTGGGGGCGCTGGGGTGTCAACTATATCTATGGGACATGGTCCGCTCTGCGGGGCCTGATCACGATCGGAGAGGACCCAAAGTCGCCTTGCATCAGAGGGGCCATGCACTGGCTCAAAGACCGCCAGAACCAGGATGGGGGTTGGGGCGAGACGTGCGATTCCTACAAAATGCCCGAGCTTCGCGGCCAGGGTCCCAGCACTGCATCTCAGACCGCATGGGCAATAATGGGTCTTCTGGCCGGCGATGAAGAAAAATCAACGGCTGTGAGCAGGGGCATCCAGTACCTGTTGAGGAACCAAAAACCTGACGGGACCTGGGATGAGATATTTTTTACCGGGACCGGGTTCCCTAAGCATTTCTACATCAGGTATCACAATTACCGGAACTGTTTTCCACTGATGGCCCTGGGGCAGTATGTGAAGAAGTTGGGGCAGTAGTGGTAGTTTCCGTCCGGGTCTTTTGAGGTCAAAAAAGCCGTTTTCGCCCCGGCATTGTCAATTCTCATTCCACGGAGCGTGGAGATTGACTTCCACGCCTCCGCACGCCCTTAAATGAGGCTACGCCTCAGAATTGCCTTTCGACTGCTTTATCGCATTTCCAATGAGTTCCCCCCATTTGACGGCGCCCTCGAGGATCGCCTTTTTAAATGCGACCATGGAAACCGAGTGGTACCTCGACCCTGCCGGCGACTTTGCGAATTCAGTGTAGAGTTTAATTTCAGCCTCCGTGAGACTTCTGTATGTGTACAAATTGGAAATGAGGACCTGCGATCTCACTTCTGCCTCCAGGACCGGCCTGTTTTTTTCCATCTCGCGTGAGATAGCATCGAGCGGCATTTGCTGCTCGGGTGGGAATGTGGCAATGATAGCCAGGGCAAGGGCAACCTGAGTGGCGATCGCAGCATCCACGGCGCCATCGGTGGCTTTCACCGCCGAATCGAACTCCCGCAGTACTTTCAGGCGCTCAGCCGTTGGGGGTGAGGCCTGCAAACCAGCAGCGTACCGCTCCATATCAGCTTGTGCTTGCGGTGTGTATGATTCTTCCTCCAGTCCGGTGCATTTTTTGCCAAACGGTGAATCGAGCCATTTAAGCACCTCCTTGATGTCTTGGGCTTTGAGTTTCTCGGTAAGTTCCGCAAGTATGGTCCCCTGGAGCTTTTTCGGTGCGAATGCCACCGGCGCTGCTGCGCTCATGGCTGATAACAGGGCCTTCGGCAGCTTTCGCCCCTGTTCATCTTCCTGGACTGAGCGGTTAAACATTGTCTGGACAAGAGATGGAAGCTGTTCCAGTTGCTTTTGCATGCCTGACCTGACGTATAGTTCCTGAACTTGAGAATTATCCTGATTCTGTGCATATGAAAGGATTGGCAAAAGGGATAAAAGAATCGCCCACAGGCAAATTTTTGAACGCATACCATTCTCCATCATTTCCGTCTGGGGGTTTTTAATAAATCGCGGGAACTCACGGTCCCGTCGTGCTCTGCGTGGTAAAGACGATCAGGGTCAACCACGAAGAACTTAGCGCAGCATAGCCGCAACCCAAAATCAAAATATCGTGTTTAATTATGCATTCTTCGTGCCCTTGGGCAACCATGGTTCAACACGAAGAGCACGCGGAAGAGGAGCGCAGCGGGGTGAAGAACGCGAAGGCTGTGGGAGTAGGAAGCAAAAGAATGTCGGGCAAGTGGTACGAAGGACGCGAAGATAAAATTTTGAATGACAGCTGTACAGGGTTTCCGGATCGATTGGAATTTTTTGCGCTAATCTTTTTCCCACACCTGCCGATTGTATTGATAAGAATACATTCGAAGAAGGCAGCCGGACACATATCCAAAGAAAAAATAGCATAAAGGAGACTGCAATGGCGATAAGCGGCATTTCCGGAGTGGGTTATACGTCATCATCAACGGGCTCAGAGACAACCTGGACCACTAAACAATTGGCGCAACTGCAGACTTATGCGCAACAGCACATGTCTGTGAATGAGATCGCTAATAAAATGAACCGTCCGGTTTCGGCTGTAAGAGCCGAAGCTGCGGCATTAGGGTTGAATTTGAAATAAGGGCTCCGCCGGTCTATTTCCATTTCCGATTTAAGCCCGGGGTCGCTCTACGTCCGGGACAGGGGAAGTTTGCGGGCTTCTTTCATGGACCACCGATAGTCGGTGAGTCGGTGAATCGGTGAGTCGGTGAGTCGGTGAGTCGGTGAGTCGGTGAGTCGGTGAGTCGGTGAATCGGTGAGTCGGTGAATCGGTGAATAGGTGAGTCGGTGAGTCGGTGAGTCGGTGAATAAGAGAAGATCGGGTCGCTATGATACTGCCGCGGTTGTCGAGCGGGGTTATGGCGAAGTGAGGGTATAAGTTACCGTAACGGTATTTTTACCTGGGGAACAACTCCAGCTTTTTGCCATGTACCAGTTGAACGTCTCCGAATAAGAAGTCAGACATCCCACTCCTCCGGCTCCGGGAGCATCCTCATCACGTATGGCCGGAGCGGCCAGCAATAAATTCCCGCTCGTGTCTTTGGCCGACGCCGTGACGCCTGCAATCGGGTCGATATCCGCTCCGCCCATTAAATCGTTGCTTGCCGCAACCGTGAGAATTGCCGGGGTCGACGCGGTGCTGACCCTTGCAGTCGCGCCCGCCCTGTTCGTAGCAGCGGGAATGCGGCGATTGCCTCCGGAACTTGGTTTTGGGTCATTGGAATTGTCATTCAGAGTCAATTGCGAAGATGGCGCAATGGTAACATGCAGGGTGACAGTCGCTGTAGCCGTGGCGGCTTCAACATAAGCAGCGCCCATACACGCCATAAGGATGGCCAAAATCGCCGGAATAGCGACTTTGTATTTCATATGTTTACTCATCGAGGTGCTCCGGACGGGTCTGTATCAACTGAGAACAGGGGATGAATCGAGCAATCAGCTGGTTACGGAATGCTGAAAGTTCACTTTCGGTGCAAACGCCCCAGGATAATGTTCGTCAATAGAATACAGCGGGTGTATGCGGCGACAAGGGGGATTTTAAGGGGTGGGGATTGGGTAAAATAACTACTCATTCAGGGGTATTTAAACTGAAAATTTGGCTGGGTAGGAGAAATTCGACATGAACAGCTAAATCGAAGGAGATCGGGTGAATGGGTGAATGGGCAAAGGCAGGTGAATCGGCCTGCTTTTCTTACGTTCCTTCAAAAACCACCCGCCGTTCCTTGATATGAATCGTGAACTGCAAGCCCTCCGTCTTGTCTCCAGGCGTGAGCTTGACCGTCTGGGTCTGGGGTTGAAGGACCTCGGCGCGTTCCGGCAAGGTATCGGGCGCCAGGCTTATCTCGTATTGTTTGGGTATAATGCCGTCAAATGAAAAATTGCCGTTACTGTCGGTATAGGTGTTCATGTCCCCGGGCTTCAGGACCACTAAAACGTCCGTGACCCCTTTTGCGGTCTCTGCTTCTTGCCCGTCTTTCGGGGCCTCCAGGACCCGGCCGCGAATGGTTGCACCCAATATGAAAGGAAAGTCTACCCTGGCGTTACCCCGGTGTTTGACCTCGACGGTGGCGGTTTCCGCCCCGACAAAGGTGTAGGCGGCAGGAATTCTCGCGGCGTCCAGCATGACGACATGTTTGCCTGCGCCCACCGAAGGAAAGCTATAGCGGCCGTCTTTATCGGTAAGCACGGTGCTGCCGTCTTCCAGCTTGACCTTGATTCCTTCGACTCCCTTTTCGTCGCGGTCAAGTGCGCCGTTCAGGTTCTTATCGTCGAACACCCAGCCCTCTATACTGCCGGTCCCCATCCACTCCTGTCCGGATTTCATGCCTGCGGGGGCCGTCTTGTCACCCCAGGAGAAGGTTTTGGTGAGGCGCAGGCTGATCTGATTGCTGGCATAGTCGTTGATGAAGTCTCCGACCCCGGCTTTGCCTGATTCCAACTGCCCAAAAGCCTTTAGTGAAAAACCGTAGGGAAGTTGCCAGTTGATGCCAAGTTGTCCGCCGTAGCGTTCGCAGTTGGGCCGGTAGCTTACTTGGCCAAAAAGAAACAAGGTTTTGGAAAATGCGTAACTTCCCCCGGTTTTGAGATAGAGCCCGTCTGAGCCCTGTCCCTGGCTTGCCGGGGAGTATTCATCGTACTCGGCTTCCGCATACGCGGTAATGTTTTTGTGTGTAGTTTTGACACCCACCAAAGGGCTGCTCTTCAGGTAACTGTCCCCCGTCTTGACCTGGTCGTCGTATTGAAAATACTCGTATCGCAGATAGGCGTCCATGAACCCAAACGGCTTGCTCAACTCCGCGTAGTGACCCTGGGTTTGCCCTTGTACCGCTACGGGGAAGTCCCCCCTTGTGGCCATATCGCCGGAATAATAGTGCCAGTAAAAAGTCGGCCACGGTGGACGGTAAAAGCGCAGGCCAAAGGAGCGGGAGTCGCTTTCATTGACACTCTTTGTAGGGTCCACCACCAGGTTGTTATTGGCCGAATCGAAACTGCCCGAAACCCCCAGAAAAGGCCAGGGGTTATAATCCCCCGCCGCAAAAAAACCTTCGACGTTCTGCTCCGTCTGGTATATCGGACCAAAAAGGTGAAAATCCGGGCCTGCATAGTGGTAGTTGCCCTCCAGGTGCAAGCGGTCGCCGCGCCATATTGCGCCCGCGCGATATGCGATATCTTCTTGATTTTTGCGGTCCGGGTCCTCAGAGAAACTCTGCATGAACTCTTCGAGAAAATAGAGCTTCGACCATGTCCGCAGTTCACCGGCCACCCGGTAAACGTCGTTAGACCTGGTCACCAGGTCGCCTTTATAATCCTTCTCGTTTTGGGTCTGAAAGAAAGCGCCTTCCAGGGTCAACCTCTCCCATGGCTGTGACTGGGCGGCCACGCCATACACATCTTCCCCGGTTCCCTGGAAAGTTTCGCCCAGCAGCCCTTTGGAGATGGTCATTTCCCCTCCCAGGACTTGCATCTGCAGATAAGGATTGCTGACCCCAAGGCTGAGCCCTCGAAAATAACAGATAGGATAAACTGTGTTAGAGAAGGGGATCGGGAGGTTGCTTAGCTGGAAATACTGATCTCCTACTGAACCCTGCAGGACCGAGCGGCCCCAATGGAAGTCCCTGAAGCTCAGCCGTTCGTATGTCAGCTCTTCTTTCGAAAGCGACCCGGGTCCATCGTGCTGTTCGGACTCGGATACGGCAAAACGCCCTTCAAGTACTCCATAATTTGTAATAGTTTGATGGAAATCAGTAAACCCGACTAAGTCGGAAAGGAAGGCTTGTTCTCCCGAGGTGCGGAACCGCTGGGCATCATAGATCACCCCGGTCTCGACTCCGCCCTGGTCAAGGGCCGTTACGGCGTCAGGCGCCGCAAAGGCGAGTTGGATTGCAAAAAAAAAGGTGATGACCCCGAACCGGTATTTCATACCTATCCTGAAAAAAGGGAAACCGGTGGGGGACTTCACCTACTGGAAAATAGACGCTTAACTACCGGCCGATCGAGAAGGAACTCTTTCGGCCAAGGAAATCCTCTTTCCCTACATCGAGGACTGCTTCGGCCAGATAGGCCCCTTTTGGTAAAGCCAGGTCCTCCTTATTGAACTCCAGTTCGCGGGCGCCCCCCGGCAGCACCGGAATCTCCGGCACTTCCACCCTGCACACTTCTTCTCCATTTGATTTCTTGATGGTGATAAAGCTTTTCTTTACTCGAAAATGAACGTCCCCCTGATTAGCGAGCGTCAGTTTGAAGGAAATTCCTTTATTGCCGGCCGCGACCTGGAAATCCTGAAACTGGGCCCTGATCTCCGGGTTGCCCACGGTCGCGTAAGCCATTACGACTATACGGCCGTTAAGAGTCATTTTCCTTTTGGCGACTCCCTCCTGCGGCAGGGGCAATCCCTCGAGTGCGATGGCGGCACGATAGCCCCCCTCTTTGGCCTCGGCGGGCACGGTCAATGAATAGCGAACCTGGCGGACCTGGCCCGGGTCCAGGCGAAAATCCACAGGGTTAAGTTGAAGCCAGTTGGCGCATGAACCGGGATCGCCGCCGGCCCTGGCAAAATTCACATCGCCCTTGCGGTCCATCGTCCAGTCTTCGGCGTGAACCGCTATCCGGGTAGGTGTAGTCCCTTCGTTGCGGACCTCGATGATATTGGTCTCGTTCGTTCCGGCCTTCACCTGGTGTTCCACGCGTATCGGGCTGACCATAATGCTCATTTGCGCCGTAGCCGGGATTGCCCCCAGCAAACAAATAGCAAAGCTAATAAACAGAACTGCATATCGTGTCATTTTCATGGCGAACTCAAATCGAAGATGAATTTTTGGTTAAACCGGCCTGCGGCCAAGCCCCAGTCATTTTTAAGCAAGAACCGTACCACTCCCACTTTGGACCCTTCGCCCCTGCCGAGCAGTTGAGGATGTTTGTCGCTCAGGGTACCAGAAAAAAAAACGTGCCCGGGGCTTCCCTTCCAGGTTACCCTGGAGGCGGGGATCTGAGACCCTTTTGGGGATTGAAGCGGGCCGAGCGCCAATAGGGTCAGGCGCCAGGGGGTGCGCCCTGGGGCTACCACACGTATCGTTACTTCGCAGATAGTGGTCGAAGGAGGAGGGCCCATCCGGAAGCTAATCTTATTTGGTGTTACGAAGAGTTGAACTCCAGGCGGGCCCGCGGCTTGGAGGCCTGCCGGCCCCAGGATCGCTCCCAGGGCCAGTGCCAAAGCGACTGCAATTGATGAGATTGCCTTCCGCGCATTCATATCGAGCGGCTATGGCGCGAGAAGGGTATAAGTCGCGTGAGCGGTATAGGTGCCGGTAGCATAAGTCCAGAGGTTGTCCAAAGCCCAGTTGAACGTACCATTATAATTTCCGGATTGTCCGCTCCCCACCGTAGCGCCAGGGCTGGATTTGCTCCAGGTGACCGGCCCGCCAATGAAGAAAGCGTCGCCACCGGCGGTTGATTTGATAGCCGTAATGGGAATTGTATCAGTGCTGGTGATGGTGTTTATTAAATCACCGTCTGCCAAGACTTTGAGAGTGCCCGGGGCCGTCGATGCGGTTCTGAAGGTTGCGTTCACTGCAATGTTCTTCTCAGAGGCTGCCATGGCAGTCGGTGGAAGCTCAGTGCCGCTAAAAGTGACAGTGGTGGTACTCAAGGTTAACGATGCAGAAGAAGCAATTGTAGCACTCAGGTTCACAGTGGCTGTATCTGAGGACTGGCCTTGCGCAAAGCCCACACCCATGAAGACCAGAGCGAGCCCCAAAATTGCCGTAATAGCGATATTGTGTTTCATTTCCTTCCCTCCTGGGAGAATTTCTTCAGGTTACTGTGTCAACTGTCCAAAACATCGCAAAATTCATTCAAATTGGATTAAGGTCCCCGAAGATCTGCCCTCCTTTCCTTTTCGATCAGCGGATATCCTCGCAGGCCAGCATCATGGGGCCGAGAGGGTATAGGTTACGGTCTGAGAATAAGTGCCGGTTGCATACGACCAACTGTTAGCCAGGAAGAAGGAAAAGGTGCCGTGGTATTCCCCTGGCCCCTGCCAATTTCCAGCGGTCGCTGAAGTTTTTTTGATCATGGTCGGCCCCGGAACAAAACCGTCGCCTGTGGCGGTCCAGCTCACTTTGTCGATAGGAATTATATTGTTTCCTGAAACCAGGTCCCCCCCTGCAACGACGGTCAAAGTGGCCGTACTCCCGGCATCGATTGTGGCGTTGGCAGTTACCGACACCGGACCCTGGGATGCCGGAATCGTCGGGAAAGTACCGGGATTTGCGAGGAAATCGATGCAAGTCTTATCGATGGTCAGTGTCACAGTTGAGGGGTTGTCGGCCTCAGCATCCATGGGAACAATGCTGGAACCACCGGCATTCACGGAAAGAGGAAGTGCCAACGATATGAAAGCCATTGCAACCATGAATAAGGCCGGACAAAGCACTCTTCTATTCCGGATATCCAGTACGGCCCTTTTTTTCATATTGTCAGGCATTGCCACAACGGCATCCTTTGGATGAAATCTTCTCCCGGTCAGCCAACGGAATTCAAAACAGGCAAAATGTAATTTCTCCGTTACTACAGCCTATTCGGGGCTTTACCTGATTTTCTTTAGAGTTTTGTGACAAAAAAACAAAGTTTTTCAAAGAAAGTCACCTATTGAACATCCAGGTCCTCGAAATGAGCGTCAAGAAACCTACTCATTCATTTCCGTTTCCAGGTCTTTCGTGAGGTGGAAAATGAGGGTGAGAAGGGGGAAAAGCTTAGATTTTGAAGTGGCTCGACTAAATAATCGCATGACCATCGACGGGCATGAACACTCATTGCATTGCATCGCAACTGTATGAAATAACATCAAAAAACCGGTCTAATAACGAATGGATACTTGTTTATACCCGGTCATTTTAATATACGGTTTCATATTTAGCCTTGCGTTTTCGCGGAATGTGCCCGTTATGCCGCTGAGGCCGTCAAATATTTGTCGGTGTATTTTTAGAAATCTTTCGGGACGTTACGGATGCAGGAATGCAATTTTTGAGGGTGCGCCGTTAAGGCCATGCCGTATCCGAAGTATGATTCTCGAAGAGTGCAATTTAGTTAGTGACCATCCGGGCACTTCATTCCTGGGGAGCGCCCAGTGCCGGACAACCCCCTTAAAGGGAGGCAGGGAGGGGCAGGTGGATATTTATATGCTCCCCCCTAAAGGTATTTACGTGTGCGAAAATCTTTTCAAGCCAGAGGGGGCAGGTGGATATTTATATCCTCCCCCCTTTTCTAAAGGGGGGCAGGGGGGATTGTGGCGACTTCAAACCCATCCGCCAGGAACTCAGGGTTGATCTCGGAAACCAATTAACCCTGAGTTCCCTGAGTGCTATAATGCGCTTCATGCGTAAGCCGGAAGCAAAAAGCCTTTCGTTTCATGCTTTCCGCTATGGGAGTTTAGAATTCTTCCCGCTACAGGAGTTAGGGATGCGCGAGGATGGGCAGCAGATCATAATCAGCGGGCTGGGAGGGCAGGGCGTCCTGTTCGTAACGAGGCTGCTCGCCGAGGCCGCGGTCGCGATGGGCCGCCGGATTTTCATATCGGAAACCCACGGTATGGCCCAGAGGGGCGGAAACGTTATCAGTCACCTCAAGGTCGGCCCAAAAGATGGAGAAGAACCGATTGCAAGCCCCCTTATCCGCCCGGGCCGCGCCGATATCATTTTTTCGCTCCATCCGGAAGCAATGGCTGCACATGGGCATTATCTGGGAGCCGAAGGGGAGGCTTTTTGCAACAGCAGCGGTCCTTCCGCGGCAAAACTCCACGCCGTCGACGCGACAGCGGTCGCATCTTCTCTGAATTCGCCCGTTTCAGCCAACCTGGTTCTTCTCGGTTTTGCCGCCGCCTCGGGAAAGCTTTTCTGCGGGCCGGGGCCGATAGAGTCGATACTCAGTAAATACGGGAACAAAAGAGGCGAAGCGTCGCTTATGGCGTTCATGGCGGGCAAAGACTTGTTCGGCCCCGAATAGCGGACTTCCGGAAGCTCGTCGGACCTGCTTTTTCAGCAATGCAATCCCCGATCGGATGCCGCCCATGAAATTCCTCGCTTCACCCCGCCTGTTTTTCCACCGCGTCCGGGCGCCGGTTTTTCGCGGTTTGCGTCTAAAAACTCCATGACTGCATCATGCCGACACCGCCGGCCGGGGCGCTGCTCGATCCCTGGATTCGCTCATCGATTGTCAACTGCTGTCTTGCATCCGATTCCGTCGGGTCGAACTGAGGACTCGACACCAAAGGCTGCATGATCCCACCCGCGAAGGGAATCTGGCCTGGAGGCTCGAATTTGAACTGCGCTTCGATCGACGAGCAGGCTAAAATGGCAAGATAGAGGGCAAAGATCTTTGTTAGTTTTTGAATCATCATGGATTTTCCTATCTTATGCCGAAGTCCGCTCCTGTTCTCAAATATAAGAGCGCGCATGAGTGAAGGAAAGTATGGTGCCCGGACAAAGAGAGGTGAAATATGAGAGTTATTCCTATTCGTCATCCATGTGAAAGAAAACGATTGACTCTTTACCGGTTGCGGAATATGTGAGCCAAAAATGCACAATGTGCAAATGTGAAATCGGAACATGGAAAAATGATGACGGGACCTCCCGGTTCAGACTTCCGTATGGGAGGGGCCCTTATTGTCCTCCGATCTGTCTAATGCTTCCAATCGGCGCCGGAAAATCAGATGAGCGCAATTGAGGACCTTTTTACCAAACCTGTTCTAGTATTCGGTTGCGGAAACATTCTCATCGGGGACGACGGTTTCGGGCCGGCGGTAATTGAGCATCTGCTTGCGCATTTCGATTTGCCGCCGGAAGTTGTCGCACTCGACATCGGCACCGGCATCCGTGATGTCCTTTTCGACCTGGCGCTTATGCCCGGCAAGTCTGAAACTATTTTGATCGTGGACGCGGTTTTCGAATCCGGAAAGCGGCCCGGCGAGATATTCGAAATAGGCATCGACCTGGTGCCGGCAAAGAAGGCGAACGATTTTTCGCTGCACATGTTTCCTTCGGTCAATCTGCTCAAAGTTCTTCGGGAACGGGCAGGGGTCGATATACGGGTGCTGGCCGTCCAGGCGGAAAGGATGCCGGATGAAATCCGGCAGGGTCTTTCGGATTCGGTGAGCGCGGCTGTGCCGGGGGCCTGCCAATGGCTGCTCGACAGGATCGAGGAGTTATCGTGATAGTCATCCGAATCGGCCAACTGGCGGATCAGCTCGGGGTGCACAGAAACACGATTCGCAACTGGATAGCGAGCGGCAGGCTGCCGGCGCGGAGCATGGCCGGAAAACGATACCTGGTCAGCGAAGCAGATCTCAGCGGCATCTGCCTGGAGTTCGGGATCGACCGGTTGGCCCTGAAGCTCAAGTACGTTCCGGGGGCCCCGCTGATGAGCCGGGAGGCGGGGTTGAATGAGAAAGACGTGCGCCGGCTTCCTATTCCATCGGGCAGGCTGCTGGAAAAGCCTTCCTGGGGCGGGGCGTGCATGACCTGTGGGAGCTGTGCGAGCGCATGTGCCATATCCGGCGTCGATGGGATGGACCCGCGCAGGATGGTGCGCATGGCCGTGCTGGGTCTCGAAGATGAGGTGCTTGCTTCGCAGTGGCCCTGGAAGTGTACGATGTGCGGCAAATGTGAAAGGGCCTGTCCGCAAAACATTGAAATAGTCGCCCTGGTCAATCGGATAAGGGGGCTTCGCGACAGATCGAAGGTCCCGGTCCCTTTGCACAAGGGTATTGTGACGTGCATCGAGAAGGGAAATAACCTTGGCATTCCCAGTGAGGACTTCACTGCCATAGTCAAGGAGATGTCCACGGAAATGGCCGAGGAGGGCTGTCCCGGTTTTGTCTATCCCATAGACAGAAAAGGGGCCAACCTGCTCGTTACGGTCAATTCCAAAGAGCCCTTCGCCGAGCCTGACGACATGAAATACTGGTGGAAGATATTTCATGCCGCGGGCGAATCCTGGACGATTCCATCGGAGAACTGGGAGGGGGTAAACTGGGCGCTGTTCACGGGCGATGAGGACTCACTGAGGACAATTGTCGGCCATCTGGTCGGCAACATGTACCGGCTCGAGTGCAAAACGCTTCTGCTGCCCGACTCCGGACATGCCTACTATGCGACCCGGTACGGATTGGACCGCTGGTTTAAAGATGAGGCTAAGAACTTCAGGGTAATGACTATTTTCGAGCTTCTGATGGGTTATATAGATGAGGGGCGCATTCGGCTCGATCCCTCGCGCCACCGCAAGCTTACCACGTATACGGACCCATGCAATTACGGGCGAAAATCCGTCGAAACGTTCGGCAGGGGCTACTTTGAAGAAGCACGGTCGATTATAAGGAAGTGCGCGCCGAGGTTCGTCGATTTGTACCCGACAGGCGCGGACAACTACTGCTGCGGCGCCGGAGGCGGCAACTGGGTCATGCCCTTCAAGGAAGAACGGGTCTTTCACGGCCGCTTCAAGGCGCACCAGATCGCGGCTTCCAGGGCTGGTCTGGTAATTACGGCCTGCCACAATTGCCGTGATCAGATAATGAAAAGCCTTCGCAGGGAGTACGATCTCAAGGTGGATGTGAAATATATCTGGGAATTGGTGGCCGATTCCCTCGTGTTGCCCGGCAAAATCCCCCCTGCCCCTTTTGACAAAAGTGGGGAGGGGAGCGGGGTATAATTTGGGGAGCAGTAATGGATGAGTGATTTCGAAGTCAGAACAGGAAGTGTAATGGTCGTTGGGGGCGGCATCGCCGGAATTCAGGCTGCGCTGGACCTGGCAAACAGCGGCTATTATGTCTATCTGGTCGAGCGCACCGGTGCAATAGGCGGCGCCATGGCCCAGATCGACAAGACGTTCCCTACGACCGACTGTGCGATGTGAATTCTTTCGCCTAAGCTGGTTGAGTGCGGTCGGCACTTGAATATCCAACTGATGACGATGACGGAACTCGACGGTGTCGAGGGCGATCTGGGGAACTTCACAGTGCATTTGCGCCGGCATCCGCGATATGTGGATATGGACAGATGCGTCGCATGCGGAAAGTGCGCGGAGGTTTGTCCCAGCGAGACGGCGGACGAATTCAACCGGAGGATAAATACTCGAAAGGCTATTTTCGTAAAATACCCGCAGGCGGTCCCGCTCAAATACCAAATCGATCCGGTGGCCTGCAACAAGATGAGGGGCGGCAGGTGCAGGGAGTGTGAAAAGGCATGCCCGCACGGCGCCATCCGTTACGGCGAGCTTGAAAAAGAGATTTCGGTAAAAGTCGGGTCCATAATTCTGTCGCCGGGGTACCGTCAGTTCAGTCCCCGCGGACTCTCGGCATGGGGGTACGGGCGATTTCCCAATGTCATAACGGCAATGGATCTGGAACGCTATCTGGCGGCGGCGGGTCCTACGTCCGGGCATCTGCTGCGTCCGTCGGACGGCAAGCCTGTAATGAAAATGGCCTTCCTCCAGTGTATCGGCAGCAGGGACCACAAGCAGGGTTCCAAAAGCTACTGTTCGGCCGTCTGCTGTATGTATGCCATCAAACAGGCAATACTTGCGACCGACCACAACCGGTCTTTGCGGGTCACAATTTTCCACATGGATATCAGGACGCATGGAAAGGACTTCGAACGCTTCTTTGACAGGGCAAAAGCGAGGGGAATTAGTTTTCAGAGATGCCGTGTCCATGCGGTTGAGCCTGGAGAAACCGGAGAGGACATCAACCTGCGCTTCATTACGGATGATGGAAGGCAGACAAATGAAAATTTCGACATGGTGGCCCTCTCTGTTGGAATGGAACCGCCCCCCGGTTCGGCGGAGCTTGCGCGCAGGACCGGAATAGAGCTTACCCCCGAAGGCTTTGCAGCGACTTCGTGTTTTTCGCCTGTTTCGACCTCCAGGCCCGGAATCTTTGCATGCGGCGCATTCGGCGGCCCGATGGACATTCCTCTTTCAGTCATACAGGCATCGGCCGCGGCGGCCGCGGCATCCGTCGAACTCTCGGAAGTTAGATTCAGTCTGTCCAGGCAGAAGCTGTTCCCGCCCGAGAGGTCGACTACATCGGAAGCGCCGCGGATCGGCGTCTTCATCTGCAACTGCGGCTCAAACATCTCTGAGGTTGTAGACGTTCACGATCTGGCGCTGTACGCCCGGTCGCTTCCCAACGTCGTCTTCGTGGAAAAGAGCCTTTTTGCCTGCTCCCAGGACTCACAGGAGTTGATTCGCAAACGCATTCTAGAAGAAAATCTCAACCGGGTGGTAGTCGCCGCCTGTACGCCACGGACCCACGAACCGCTTTTCCGAGAGACGCTCCGGGCATCGGGGCTCAACGAATGCCTCTTTGAGATGGTCAATATACGCAACCAGGTTGCCTGGGTCCATGCGGCTCAACCCGATCAGGCCACCCTCAAGGCTAAAGACCTCGTGCGGATGGCCGTGGCGAAGGCGGCCCTCTTGAAGCCGGTGCCGCCCGTCTCGGTGCGGATCACTCCCCAGGCCCTGGTGATCGGGGGTGGCCTGGCGGGAATGACGGCGGCCCTGACGCTTGCCGATCAGGGTTTTCTCGTGCACCTGGTGGAAAAGGCCGCCCAAACGGGCGGAATGGCCCGCCGGCTCTTCAAGACCTGGAAAGGCGAAGACATCGGCTCTTACGTGGAAACGCTTGCCTCGAAGGTGCGGGAACACAGCCTCATCACCTTGCACCTCAAGTCGGCCGTCATTCATGCGGAAGGCCATATCGGAAGCTTCCGCTCAACGATTCAGAAGCCGACGGGCGACATAACCGTCGATCACGGCGCGACCATACTGGCCACGGGAGGTCAACCCTTCAAGCCCGCCGAGTATGGCTACGGCGTTTTTCGCGATGTTTTCACCTCGCTCGAATTCGACAAGCTGCATGCCGAGGGTGACGAACGGATAAAAAAGGGCCGCAATTTCGTGTTCATTCAGTGTGTCGGCTCAAGGGAACCCGAGCGCAACTACTGCTCCAGGGTCTGCTGTACCCACTCTATCCAGACCGCGATCGCGCTCAAGCAGGAGGGCCCCCAAAGGCGGATCTTTATTCTTCATAGAGACATAAGGACATACGGGCTAAGGGAGGACCTCTATCACCGGGCCCTGGAACTCGGGGTTGTCTTCATCAACTACGACGAGGGACGCAAACCCAACGTGGTGGTAATCGGAGACAAAATCGAAGTGGTGGCCTGGGACCATGTTCTTCATGAACCCTTCGGCATCCCGGCGGATGCCGTCACGCTCGCAACCGCGATCATCCCGGACCCCGACACGAGGGAGCTTGCAAAGTTATACAAGCTTCCGACCGATACGGACGGCTTTTTGCTGGAAGCGCATGTAAAGCTGCGTCCGGTCGATTTGGCGACCGACGGCATTTTCCTTGCCGGATTGGCGCACTACCCAAAACCGGTCGAAGAAAGCATTGCTCAGGCCCAGGCCGCGGCTTCACGCGCCGCGACCGTGCTCTCAAACCGGTGGGTGGACCTCGATCAGGTGAAGGCGAGGGTGGACGAACTGAGGTGCGATTGCTGTGCCCTTTGCGTGGATGCATGCCCTTACTCAGCCCTTTTTGTCGAAAGGCAGATGCCGGTCGGCGGAGGCGAAGACGGGAAACAGAGGCTTGCAGTCCTGTCGGCAAGGTGCAAAGGCTGCGGGGCCTGCCAGGCTACGTGCCCCAAGGGAGGAATCAACGTAACGGGTTTTTCAAGTAGCGAGCTTTCCGCGCAGGTGCGGGCGGCGCTGCAGTAATGAGCAATAAAGATCTTTGACAGCAACTGTGTTTTTCAAAAGGGCGCCATTGAGCAACTGTGTTTTTCAAAAGGGCGCCATTGAGCAACTGTGTTTTTCAAAAGGGCGCCATTGAGCATTGATCTTTTATACGGCACCCGGTTGCCATGGTTGGTGCTGCTTAACCATTGCGTTTAAAATAACTACCAGTTTGCGCATGCAAGCC
>JBEKMB010000051.1:0-36337 GCA_050008735.1 Syntrophobacteraceae bacterium | reverse complement strand
CCTTTGCCGCCGTTTCGATTTCGGACCGGATCACCGCCTTTGGAAGCCGGAATTCAGGAATGCCGTAGACGAGTACGCCTCCGGGAGTGTGCAGGGATTCGAAGATTGTCACATCGTGTCCCTGGCGGGCGAGGTCGACGGCGCAGGTGAGGCTGGCGGGCCCGGAGCCGACTACCGCCACTTTCTTGCCGGTCGATGGTCCCCTGGTGACCTCGAAGGTGTTTTTTTCAAGCTCAAAATCGCCCACAAAACGCTCGATACGTCCGATGGCGACCGGTTCCCCCTTTTTGCCCAGAATACAGCGCGATTCGCACTGCACTTCCTGAGGACAGACCCTGCCGCAAATCGCCGGCAGGTTGTTTTTGTCTTTCATGATTCGAACGGCTTTTGTCATATCGCCCGACCGTACGGCCTCGATAAACTCGGGGATTGAAACCTCGACGGGACAGCCTTCCATGCATTTGGGTTCCTTGCACTGCAAGCAGCGCTCCGCCTCCAGCCGGGCAAGTTCAAGCGTAAAGCCCAAAGCCACTTCGGTAAAGTTTTGAACCCGGTCTTCAGCCTCCTGCACCGGCATATCCTGGCGGGGGATCTTCACCCGTTTCTTCCTGGTCGATTCAGCCATCTATTCAACTCCCTTCGCTACCGCGCTTTCCAGCTTGCACTCGTGGCTCTTGCGCCAGCGCTCAACCGCCTGCAGTTCCTCGGAACGATAAAATGCCATCCGCGACAGCAGACTGTTCCAGTCGACCCTGTGAGCGTCGAATTCGGGACCGTCCACGCACACAAAGGCACATTGAACGGTTTGGTCGTTGCCGCGACGAACTTCATCATAATGGCCGGCCCGATGGCCCATATCCTGGCGATCTGTCCAGGCTGGGCTTCAAGGATTTCCTTAATGGGCACCGTAACCAGGTCCTTGCGTCCGTAAGATCCATCATCGGTGGTAACGATCAGCTCATCGGAGACGGCTCGCATTTTGTCCTCCCAGAGCAGCAGTTCTTTCGTCCTGGCGCCTATGATGGAGATAACGTAGTTTCCGGCCTCCTTGAGTTCCCGTGCAATCGGATAGACAGGGGCAATCCCCACCCCGCCGCCGACACAGATCACCTTGCCGAATTTTTCGATCTCCGTTGGATGGCCAAGCGGGCCGACAATAGTTTTGAACGAATCCCCCACCTGCATCGTTCCCATTTGCATCGTGGATTTGCCGACTTCCTGAAAGATCATGGTGATGGTGCCCGCCTCTCACGATAACGAACTGGCCTGCCCTGGCCTTCCGGGCGATCTGCGGCGCTTCGACCACCATCAGCTTCGTGACGTCACTCAGAGCTTTTTTTTCAAGGATCTTGTTCATTCCCGATTTCCTTCTTGAAATATAGATTTGATCGACCGGCGTGCTTTGCGACGCCAACAGATCTTTCCCGTACAGCCGGTAAAGCGATTTAACGCGAAGGGTCGAGCAGGGCCACCGCGCCTGTTTCCGTGCCCCGGCACTAATTACGCATCCAGGGCGGATCAAGCGCCGAAGGAGCCTCATGCCCACCGGTTCTATTTCGGCTCTTCGGGTTGGAGCAACGAACGAGAGTCTGCGTTCGTCGCCCGTCATTATATCAAGACGCTGCTCAATATCGACGATCAATCCCGCTGGAACAAGATCGTAAACAGCCGGTGTCTCATCCGGTATTTCCACCTAATTCGAACACGCATAGATCCTGATTTTTCGCGCAGCCAACACCAGGAACATGGAAAAGACCCTGCATTATCAATAGAGTTCAATTTCATCAAGAGTCCCGCCGGTTCCATCAGACACTCTGTGAAAATATGCACATTAATGCGGTCGAATGCAGCAATTTCCAATAACTGATTTCCCGAAAGATTTTCGTTCATGTTCCAAAAGAGAAATTACTCATCTTTCGGCCAATCTCTTCTGCTGCAGTAATGCGGGGCCGACTACCGATTTGTTATCTCGAGACTGACAGCAATGGCAAAAGCCCCGCAATCAACCCTACTTGGTATAGACGTAAAATCCCTTTCCCGTCTTGCGCCCGAGATAACCGGCGCGAACCATCTTTCGAAGGAGCGGTGACGGACGGTATTTGTCTTCGCCGAGTTCCTGATGGAGACCTTCCATTACGAACAGAAGCGTATCGAGTCCCACCATGTCGGAGAGGGCCAGGGGACCGATCGGATGATTGGCTCCGAGAACCATCCCTCTATCGATGTCTTCGGCAGACGCTATCCCTTCGGCCAAAGCACAAATCGCCTCATTCATCATTGGGCAAAGTATCCGGTTCACCGCGAAACCGGGAGCTTCCTTCACCTCGATGGGGGACTTGCCGGCTTTTTCAACAAAAGCCCGGGCGGCCCCAAAAGTAGCATCTGAAGTGAGAAAGCCGCGTGTTAGTTCGACCAGCTTCATGACGGGAACCGGGTTGAAAAAGTGCATGCCAATAAATTGTTCGGGGCGTTTTGTAACGGAAGCCATCTCAGTTATGGAAAGCCCTGAGGTGTTGGAGCAAAAGATGGCATCAGGTTTACAGATTGCATCCAGTTCCTTGAAGACTTCACGTTTACTGCTCATCACCTCGACGACTGCTTCAATTATGATGTCTGCACCGGATGCTGCCTCCTTTAGGTTCGTTTGGCCTTTTATGCGTGCAAGGACGGCCTCCGCATCGCCTGCCTGCATCTTGCCCTTGGATACCGCGCGGTCAAGATTTTTCCAGATCGTCGATAGTCCCTTGGCTACGAACCGGTCTTCGATATCGCGCAGGTTAACCTGGCAGCCGGCCTCTGCAATGACCTGGGCGATCCCCGAGCCCATTATTCCGGCACCCAATACACACACATTCCTGATTTCCATGTTCTCCCCTCTCTTCAACAAAAACGATAAGCAGCCCGGAAGATGCGGACACGAGATCGCGGACCCTTGTTCACTGGGCGATTCCCACTCGTTCTACGCGCCAGTTTTTCCGGACGTTGAGAATTGGCGATTTCTCCGCCGAATCTGTTTAGTGACGGCATGATTTATTTACTCAGACTGCCCTTGAATTCAGGCTTGCGTTTTTCTAAAAAAGCGGCAACACCTTCCCGCATGTCCTCGCCTCCGAAACAGACGCCGAACGCTTCGGCTTCCAAAACGCAACCGTTTCTCAGGTCAATGTCGGCGCCGCTGTCGATGACCTTCTTTATAGACCTTATCACTGCGGCCGATTTCGAGGCGAGTGAGCGTGCCGCTTTCATCGTTTCATCTAAAAGCTGCTCCGCCGGGAAAACCTTTGCGACAAGGCCGAGGTCTTTGGCCTGCTGAGCATCGATTATCTCAGCGGTCATGCAGAGTTCTTTTGCTTTGGCACGGCCCACCAGGCGCGAGAGCCTTTGTGTTCCGCCAAACCCTGGAATCAGCCCAAGATTTACTTCCGGCTGGCCGAATCTTGCCTTATCTGAAGCGTAGATAAAATCGCACGACATCGCGATCTCACACCCACCCCCGAGCGCAAAACCGTTCACACATGCGATAACGGGCTTGGGCAGCCGCTCGATTTCGAAGAAAATCCTCTGGCCCTTTTCTGCAAAAAGCCTGGCGCTCAAAGGATTCATGCTTTTGAACTCACTTATATCGGCGCCTGCCACGAACGCTTTTTCTCCAGCACCGGTAAGCACCAGGACGCTAATCGACTCATCCCGGGCCGCGCTGCCCACTACATCGGCGACCTCGTCCAGGGTCCCCGTATTCAAGGCGTTCAGGGCTTTGGGCCTGTTAAACGTCAGAATGCCCACACCATCACGAACTTCAAAAAGAATGTTTTCGTAACTCATAAAAGTCTCTCCCGACTGTTAGAGTGGTTTTCAGGGTCTTTCGACGGCGAGGGCGGTACCCTGCTCTCCGCTTATGCACAGCGTAGCTGAACCTTTTCTGGTCCGCGCTTTCTCTTCCTGGTTTCCGTGGAGACGTCCTCGACGTCTTTCATATAATTCTCCACGTGGTTCCCAATCTCCCGGCTCAACAGATCGGTACCGGACGGGGAGCGCAGCGACGATGCATCTTGGCGTTCCTCAACTGCTTATCTTCGCCAGCAAGGTCAGTTCAGCCGGCTCTGCAAGCAGGTCCTTTGCCTTCGATCTAAAATGCCGAACATCCGATGTGGCGGAATGTTTCTCCAAATGCTCCTTGCTCTGCCAGATTTCATAGAATATGAAAAGAGCAGGGTCGTTGATTGACTGGTTCAATTCGTATTTAATGCAGCCATCATCAGATCTGCTTGGTTCAATGAGAGTTAAGAGAAGTTCCTTAAGTTTCTGGTCCATCCCTTCCACCGCTTTAAAGCGAGCGACAACAGTTACTTTGTGATCCATCACAGACTCCTTGAGCTCATTAAATACGCATATAGTGATGTATGGCGATATACATCCACGATAACTTTGTGGTGCTCAAACTGATGCGAACCAGCCGTTCCAGTTCTGCTTGATGGCTTCCGGAACGGTTCTTCCCCTCCTCTTGGCAAAGGGGAAGAACCTTACTGCCAAAGAACTCCGGAACTGCCAGGACACGCGGTTGGGCGTTACTCAAGATTCATGCTTAAACAGCGGCTTGCCCACGGGAAATGCCATTCCCGCACTCGCCAGAATGCCCCCCGCCGCCATAACGATGCCCAACACTCCGGCAACGAAGAAGGCCCATCCGCTTAGCTGCATCATAAAGGCGCCATTATACCCGAAATAAATCAGGGACAGGGATGCGAGCGCCACATCGGCCCCCAAAACGGATATAGCTCCAGACGCAGGCGCATATCTGAAAAAAATCGGTGTTGAAAGAATAAGAACAATCCCTATGACCGCCCATTCAAACCCGAGGATCTTTGGGTCCAACTCCCAATGATAAATTGGAGCGAAATAGCTTACTGCGTAATTCAGGGCCGAAGCGAACCCAAAAAAAGCTCCGAAGTAAAGCCAGGTGACGCCGCCTGCCACATTTCCAAGTTTGAGCTGGCTGATCGTGGCGCCCATATACGCGACTGTGCAGCCTAGAGAAATGCAGGACATAAAGAGCAGCGCCTTGCCGCTCA
This sequence comes from Syntrophobacteraceae bacterium, assembly GCA_050008735.1. Taxonomy (GTDB): domain Bacteria; phylum Desulfobacterota; class Syntrophobacteria; order Syntrophobacterales; family Syntrophobacteraceae; genus SbD1. The sequence goes on along the minus strand of JBEKMB010000051.1, from coordinate 31,268 downwards.
CGAACCCGCACAAAAATGCCCACGCCATTATCGCGGCAGTGGAGTATGCGATCCATCCCGCCGGCCCGGCATCGGCGATATTGGTATTGACTGACGTATCTCCCATTTCATGCCCCCTCTTATTCGTCGTTGATCGACGCAGGTCTTTCACATGTTAGGCTACAGCGGCCTTATTGAACCATTCTCAGAGGTCGCTTTGCGTGCGAGTCGCCGGACGGATATTCCCGGCTGTAGACAATCAAAATGTTCGCCTGGATGGTCGTCTTTATTCACTCGCTCTGAAATTCCGCCAGGGACTCTTTCGGGTGCTTTCGCTCAAGCTGAATTCTTGTTTTGATTTTGGTCGCCCAATGTTGCATTTCGTAAGCTGGTCGATCCCCAAAAAAACTGCCCGATTGGCTTCCAGACGGCCTAAAGCGCGGAATCGAATATCGAGCGCTCTGAGAATACAACTCTAGCGTGCATATGGAATCCTCGCCTTCCAGCGCTTATTCCAACAAACGAAAACTTAGTCCAATGAGTGGGAGTTATATTGAGGAGAAGGGGGCTTAACTTGATATTGCAGTCATCCCCCTGCTCCTGCCTGCCAATTTATTACACCACTCCACCGAAACAATGCCAGCCGGCATCTGGGAGCAACAAAAATCCGGTTACGTAACTGCTCGCATCTGAGGCGAGAAATACTGCGGGCCCCAAAATCTCTTCAGGCTTTCCAAAACGCTGCATCATGTTCTGTTTCCGGATGTTTTCATACCAATTCTTGTCTACCATGACCTGTTTGACCAAGGGGGTTTCTATATAACCCGGGCCGATAGCATTCACCCGAACATAAGGAGCCCACTCGGCTGCCAAAACTCGTGTTATCTGGCGAACAGCGCCCTTGCTTCCAGCATAGCCGACCTGTTTTGCCATCATGATTTCGGCAAAAACCGACGCCATATTGATCATGCTGCCTTTTTTCTGATCGACCATGATCTTGCCGACTTCCTTTGCACAGCGGAAGACACCGTAAAGGTTGATCTGCATGATCTTGTCAAACTCTTCGTAGGTCAGTTCCAGGGCCGGCTTTCTGATGTTGATCCCAGGAATGTTAAAAGACACATCGATCCGTCCATACTTTTCGACGGTCTTTTTGACCGCTGCTTGTACACTCTCGACCTTGGTGACATCGAGTTTGACTTTAAGAACGTCGCCTGTGCAAGCCTTTGCAGTTGCCTCGAGGCCTTCCTCGTCCAAATCGGCAAGGGCTACTCTCGCACCGAGGGCATCAAACCCGAGGGCGATTGCCTGCCCCAGACCGGAGGCGGCACCTGTCACAAAGGTGACTTTATCTTTAACGCTGAAAATGTCCTGCGGTTTGTACATCCACTTATCAATCGTGTAAGCTTCCTTAGCCATAAAACCTCCCCGTCTGATGGGAAACAACGGATATTTGGGAAAACCCCACACCTCATAAGTGAGGCGTGGGGCAAGTCCGTGGTTTATTCATAGAACTCGGGCGCATGTTTAAGGGATTTCCAGACACCGGGATCATGTCCGGTTATGATCTTATAACCCCAAAGTTCCTCTGCCATCCTCATCCTTTGGATAGACCGGACAACAACTTCCTGATCCCATCCCAGGCCGGGCAACACGGGCTCATAGAGAATCTCGGTGGTGTACACAGAATCACCGGTCAGGACGAAGGTCCCCGCGTTCAGTTTCACCACCAGCGACTGTCCACCGGGCGTATGGCCGGGGGTGAACCAGATGATCAGCTTGCCATCTCCGAAGATGTCGAAGCGGTCGTCATTGTGTCCGTCCAGTTGCCACCAGGTTACCGGCTTGTCGAAATCCGCGCGGATATATGCAGCTTTTTGATAAAAATCAGAGGCATATGCCCAGCGCAGTTCTTCCTTTTGCACGAAATATTTTGCGTTCGGAAAATCCCCTACGCCACCAGCATGATCGAGGTGCAGATGCGACATAACTATGTAATTGATGTCCTCGGGCTTTACCCCTACCTTCTTCAGGTTATTGACGACGTAATCGTCTTCCTTCATGTCGGGGACATAGACAGTGGTTACCGCTCCCCAGTGCTTGTCAGGGTCCCTCGCCACTTCGATGGAATTGCCAAGATCGAAGAGCACATTCCCTTTCGGATGCTGAATCAAATAATAGGGCACGGGCACCGTAAAGGGCGTGCCTACACCACGGCCAAAAGTAATAGCACTCTTGTCACAGGTTAATGTCCCGCTGGAGAAAGCATACAATTTCATAAGAAAGACTCCTGTTGGTTTAGGTGAAATACTGTCAGAGGTTACCTTGCCGAATGAATTCGTCTGTGGCATCCCCCCTTCCGGCAGCTTGTGAAGCCTGTGGAAAAAACCGTTTCTTGTGAAAGCGCTTAGCGGCTCAGTCCTGCATCGCAACGATTCTGATAGGATATCCTCTCTTGTGGTGCAGGTCGTCCAGACCTTGAGGTATCTCCTCGAGGGTGATGTGTCTCGAGACGGTCTTGCTCAAATCCAGCTTTCCCTTGGAGGCCAGTTTGACGATCCTTTCTATTTCCAGGTTCTCAAAAGCATAGCAGCCCAAGACCTCCCACTCGCGCCTGACAAATATTCCAGCGATGGGCAGAGCAACCTGTTCAGCTCCCAGTCCCGCCATCAATGCCCTGCCACCCCACCTGAGGCAATTTACCGCCTGCAGCTGCGACACAGGACTCCCGACAACTTCGACTGAGATGTCCGCTCCTCCACCCGTCAGCCGATGAATCTCGGCCACCGGGTCCATCTTTTTAGCGTTTATCACCTCGTCGGCGCCAAACAGATTCTTTGCCCTCTCACACATATGATCGTCGACGTCCACACCGATAACCATGCCTGCGCCATGCAGCTTTGCAATCTCGACTGCATGAACCCCCAGCCCTCCCAAACCGAATATCACGATCGAATCCCCCAGTTTCATCCCGGACCGCTTGGCGATCATGTGAAATGGGGTCGCGACGGCGTCCGTGGCAGCTGCGCCCTGGTCGAAAGGGATATTATCCGGCAGCCTGATCAGCGTGCTCGCCGCGGTCCTCACGTACTCCGCGTAGGCCCCATCCGTTGTTATTCCCATCAATCGCTTGTTCGGACATATGGAATTTCTCCCAGTCAGGCACTGAAAACACCTGCCGCATGGCTCGGCAAAATTGGCGCAGACCCGGTCCCCTACCTTGTAGTCCGTGACCTCACTGCCCACTTCACAGATGTAGCCAGCCGTCTCATGGCCCAAAGTGCATGGAAAGCTCGGCAATATCGATGACCCATCGATGAAGTGGATGTCCGAACCGCAAAGTCCACTCGCTTTGACGTCTATCAAAACGTCTTTCGGACCGATCTCAGGAATGGGCACTATTTCCAGCTTCAACCCTTCTCCGATATTCTGGGTTACCTTGTGCAAGCGCAATGCTTTCATCGTACCTTTCATGTTCTATCTCCTTGTTGTTTTGGCACCATGCGGGGCGTTGCTAATGAAGTGATTTTCCATCAGAACAACGCCGGCTCCCTTTTCCAGCAAGCACCGGTGAAGCCGATAAAAAGCCTTTCCTGAGAAAGCACTTCTTATCGGCTCAGTCCGGCGCCGCCACGATCCTGATAGGATCCTCAATAACGCGTAAACCAGACCGACAAAGGTTACTCGTCTATTTTGGCGATCTTTTTGGCAATCTTCATCTTCTCGCCCAGTTTGCCGAGTCTTTGATACATGATTCTCTGGCTTTGAGGCGAGCCTGCACCATGCATGCTTTCGACCATTGCTGTCCCACCGGTCATGTTTTCCAGTAGGCGAAGGATTTTCATCCTGGTTTCCGTGGAGACGCCCTCGACACCTTTCATGTATTTTTCCACGTACTTACCGATCTCAGGGCTCCGCAGATCGCTATCGAACGGGAGCGTCGCCATGATGCCTCCGCCTATGTCGTGCGCGAGCCTCGCTATTTCGTAGATGAACCGTGTGATGTTATGCTTCGTGCAGTTGGCGAGAAGCGGGTCAGGGTAGTAGGCCCCGCTCTTGGTCTTGGATCCCAGGGCCGAGCAGGCGATGGAACCCGCATAGACGGTCTCTGCAAGGTGCAGCATCTCGACGAGCTTGTCCTTAATATGGGTTGCGCCCAAAGTGCCCTGATATTGCGCTGCAACCGCACTGGCGCCGATAATGACATCGGAAACACCGCCCTTGCAGCCGCCGTAATTCTGTCGGTGAAGTGTCGCGAACCTTTCGACCAGAAGGCCGCTGAAATCCGCCTCGCCGCACATGAAGACTCTGTCCCACGGGACGAAAACGTCTTCGAAGACGACGAGGGCCTCTCCTCCGACCATACCGAACTCACAGTTTCCCGCATCGATTCCGGACTCGAACTTCCTCTCCTCGTTGGTCTGCCGACCGAAAATCATCGTGATGCCCGGCGCATCGAGAGGTATGGCCGCTACGATTGCGTAGTCTTCATCGCCCTCACCCATCGACTGCGTAGGCATGATCATTATTTCATGGCTGTTCACGGCGCCCGTCTGATGGGCTTTGGCCCCCCGGATAACGACACCGTCCTTTCTTTTCTCGACGACCCTGGTAAAAACATCGGGGTCGGCCTGCTGGCTCGGCCTCTTGGAGCGGTCGCCCTTGGGGTCGGTCATCCCGCCGACGAGCATGAAATTCTCGTCCTGGAGCCTTTCCAGATATTTGAGGAATCGCTTGAAGTATTGAGTGCCGTGCTTTTCGTCCATTTCGAAGGTGGTCATGTAGAGGGCGTTGATGGCGTCAAACCCCACGCAGCGCTGGAAACAGCTCGCCGTTTCGTGGGCGATGAGGCGGAGCATCTGAACCTTCTTTATGAGGTCGTCCACTGATGAATGAATGTGGGTGAACCTGCTGATCTTGTTCCCGGTGATGCTGCTCACTGCGGTCAAAAGGTCTTCATGCTCGGGCATGAGTGCAAGCTCATAGGTCTTGGCCGCTGAATTTATGTGCGGGATAAAAGCAGGATGCGTTGTGGGTTCGTCGACTTTTTTCCCATTGTAATAGATCAGTGTTTTCAGTTCCTTCAAACTCTTGATGTAATCTTCCTTGGTTTTGATTTTCATGGCTTTGCCTCGCTTAAAAGATGTTGTGCGATTTCAACTGGATCTCGTTTATCGGTCCTGACCGCTACAATCCGTTCAGGCATGAAATCGATACCTTCCTCGGGACACGCGGTCTCACATCCGCTGATCACAAGAACGGCCTCGAAGTCCCGGTCATCCAGAGTGACCCACTCTATGGAATCCCCGGCAGCAGTCCGGATTCTGTTAAAATATTGGACCCTGTCAAAACCCGGATCGCAGCCGCCGCAGAATTTTAAGGCTATCTTTCTTCCCATTTTGGCAGGGTTTAATCAGATATCCCTCGTCCACAGTGATGCCATCGAAGGCCCGCCCCCCACGCAAAGCGAAGCCCCGCCCGTGGTCAGGCCCAGCCTCTCCATCTCGTAGTAGAGGGTCACGATTATTCGTAGTCCGGTGCTTCCCACCGGGTGTCCCAGGGCTATCCCGGACCCGTTGTGGTTTACCTTGTCGAGGTCCAGCTTTATGCCGGACTCTCGTTCGAGCACCCTTCCAACCCCGAGCCACTGCGCCGCGAATGCCTCGTTGATTTCCCAGTACTCAATATCTCCAAACTCCAGACGCGCCTGCTTGAGGCATTTCGGGATGGAGAAAGCCGGGCCTATGCCCATCAGTTTCGGGTCGCAACCCTCGCTGCAGATGTTGATCAGTTTCATGAGGGGCCGGATACCCAGCTCTTTTGCCTTGTCCAATGACATGAGAACCGCAGCCGATGCCCCGTCATTTATGCCGGAGGCATTAGCCGGGGTTACGACCCCGTTTTCCTTGAAAGGTGGTTTCAAACGGCTCATCTTTTCGATACTGGCGTCCAGGATCGGATGCTCATCCGTATCGAAGATCTGAATGCTCTTCTTTACCTTCACTTCGATCGGCACGATCTCCCGCCGGAAGGTACCCTCCTGGATTGCACGGGTTGCGCGGCGGTGGCTCACAAGAGCGAGTTCATCGCACTCCTGGCGGGTTATGCCGTACTTTTCGGCGACGTTTTCCGCTGTCAGGGCCATATGGCCGGGAACAAGCTCGTCCACGAGTCCGTCATAGAGCATATGGTCCTGCACGGTTTCAGGCCCCATCCTGAACCCTTGTCTCGCCTTCGGAAGCAGGTAGGGCGCGTTGCTCATGCTCTCGACACCGACTGCCAGTCCGATTTCGGTCTTTCCCAGCATGATATTGTGGCTCGCAATTTCGAGCGCTCTCATGGCCGAGGAACAGTTCTGATTCACGGAAACCGCGCTGCTCCTGTCGGGAAGGCCGATTCTCATACCGACCTGCCTGGCGGGAAGAGATCCCTGCATGGCCCCGTAGAGCTGACCCATGCAGATTTCATCGATAAGCTCAGGCAATATCCCGGCCCTTTCGATTGCGCCCTTACCCGCGGTTATTGCGAGCTCTCTTGCCGGCACCTCCTTCAAACCTCCCAGAAAATCGCCGATTGCCGTTCGGCATGCGCTTACTAAAACCACTTCTCGTATCACTGGGGACCTTTCGTGAGTTAAGGGTAACAGCAAGGAAAAAGAGACTCACACTATGGTGTGGCCTCCATCTATGTAGATGTCGGACCCCGTCATATAACCGGGACAGGTTGCGAGGTAGAGCGCGAGCGATTTTAGTTCCTCGACCCGGCCAACTCGATTCATTGGGATCATCTTCTTGATCAGGCCCTTGCCGGCATCCGACTCAAAAAAACCCTGGTTGAAATCGGTCAGAACGTAACCTGGACATATGGCATTGACCTGAATGTTATCCCGCATCAGTTCGAGCGCCATGACCCGGGTCAATTGAATCACCGCGGCTTTGCTTGCGCAGTAGCCCGTCATGTTACGGGCCGCTATTTTTCCAAGAATCGATGAAATATTGATGATCTTGCCGGCTTTCTGCTGCACCATCACCTGGGCAACGGCCCTCGAAACCATGAAGGTGCCGCGAAAATCGACACTCATAACTTCATCCAGATCTTCATCGGTCATTTTTAATACAGGTTTCTCACTGCCCGGTATGCCGGCGCAATTGACAAGAATGTCTATTCTTCCTAACTCATCGGCTATCTCCATAACGACACGATCCACCGATTTTGAATCACGAACGTCAATGGATTTGGCTATCGCCTTGACGCCGAATTTGATTTGAATTGCATCGGCCGCTGCCCGACACCTCTCCAAATTCCTGGCAACCAATGCGAGGTTTGCTCCAGCCTCGCCATACATTTCGGCGACTGCGAGACCTATCCCTCTATATCCCCCGGTGATGAGGGCAGTTTTCCCCTCCAACGAAAACAGATTCTCAAAACAGTCTTTTGCCATTTTCTAACCTCCTCAATCCGCTCATGTCCCACAGGGGCCACTCGAATCATAAAAAGCCCCGGGCATAATCGCCCGCCGTTGCGCTCCTCAGTTACCCGACTACCTGAAAATCTCCCTGAGTTTTTCGTAAGAGGCGTCCAGCATGTTCATGTAGCTATCGAATGTCAGACCCCTTAATCCGCCGCCGGTGTAGATTTTTTCGGAGTCGAGTATCCGAATGATCTCTGTTTCTTTTTGGGTTGGCGGCGTCGTCGTTTTTAGATCGGGCGAGACTTTCAGGTCCCAGGAAACCTCCCGGACAACCTCATCGGCCGTGATTCCGGGATGAACTGAGTCGAGGTATGCCTCCTTTGTCTGCTCATCAAACCTGAAAATAGCCATGTTCGAAATGATCACAGCGGGACCGGTTCCCGGATAACCGTTTTTTTCCCGGCAACCGGGCCCGCCGAGGTATCCCGGCGAGGTCACGAAATCCACCTTTTCGAGGAACCTGCGTTTCTGCTGGTTCATCATGATCAGGGTTCTCTTTGCGGAAATAGCTATATCGTTGGCGCCGCCGCTCCCGGGCAACCTCGCGGAGGGAGTGTGATAGTCACCCTTGCCGAAAATGGCGGTGCTGTTCAAATTGCCGTACTTATCCACCTGCGCTCCGCCCAGCATCCCCAGGTCGAAATAACCCCGCTGCTGATCGGAAAAAGCTCTCCAAAGAGAGCTCACGCATATCGCGTTTTCCACGCAAGCGTTGTCGCCGATTCCGAGTATCAACCTGTAAGGTGTTGCTCCAATGCACCCTGATTCGACCGCAAGGATGGCATTGGGCGCATGCGTCAGCTTTGCGACAAGCGCGCCCAGGCAGGGAATGCCCACGCCCACGAAGACAACTTCGCTGTCCTTGATTTCCCTGGCGGCGGCAACGACCAGCAGTTCCTGAAGTGTATAATCTTGCGCGTATTCTTCCTGATGACCGCTCACAAGTGACTCCTTCTATAGTTCTGTATCCCTTTTGGTGGTGGGCCGCAGGCCCACTGCGCAGTGGCACTTTCGAAATGTATTTGCATCTAGCAGTTGCATATGCAGAACTTTTTCTCGACCTGTGTAAGCTTCCTCAAGCGGCTCCAGCCGACCTTGTCACAATATTCCTCGTGGTCCTTGCAGCCGAACGCCCACTCGTCCATCCATCGCTTGAACCCATCTTCGGTTTCTATCTGCGCCATCATCTCCATGTGAAATGGGATGTCATAGGCATATGCGTAAGGCATATTCCAGGGATGACTGCAGTAAGGCGCCTCAACCACGGCATCTACGACGTACTGAGGCACCGTGGTAAAGGTTGGGTTCTTCCTGATTTCATCGGTCGAGATGATCTCTTCGCAGGTAATTATGGTCCTTTTTGCAGCTCTCGCGATGTTTTCCGCATTTGACGAAAACCCCAGATACTGGGCGTTGCCCAGCTTGTCTGCCCGGTTGACGTGAACGATAGCTACATCGGGTATTGCCGCGGGCACCACCGCGACTTTTTGGCCTCCGTAGGGGTCCCCGATCACCTTGATCATGTCGTTGTATTCTTCGATGGAGGAGCCGATAAGTGACCTTGTGGACATGAATGGAACGCCCATGGCGCCCGCCAGGAATCGAAGTCCCATGGTGTAATTTGAAAATTCGCGGACCTCGATTTTGCGAGGTATCCCTTTCTCTACGGCGCGTCTGTAGCTGGGGCTGACGCCTGCCACGGCAAACGCGATCCATGCCGCTTCGACCCTTTTTATCTGTCCCGACCCTATCAGATAGTCAGCGCACTCACAGGGGCTGTCACCCATCAGGGTCATGTCTTTTTGCCCCTGCCTTATGATTTCATAGGTGGGCGCGACGACCTGCTGGCCTCCCATCCCGCTGAAGGCTATGGAGCATCCGTCAAAAACAAACCTGGAAACCGCCTCCTTCAAGCTCATCCTCTTGTCCAGAGACTTCTTACTATCCTCGGCATTCATCGTTTAAAAACTCCCTTCCTGATTTTGCATACGCTATGCTTAAGACCTACCCCGGACTATCGACCCTGCAAGACCTTCGCTATATCCTGTGCAAAATAAGAGATGATAATGTCGGCCCCTGCCCTCTTTATGGAGGTCACGGCCTCAATCATCGCGCGCTCGCCGTCCAGCCATCCAAGCCTTGCCGCCGCCTTTATCATCGCAAATTCACCGCTTACGTTATAGGCCGCCAGTGGTAAATCGAACTCCTCCTTCGCCCTTCGAATGATGTCGAGGTAGGGAAGCGCGGGTTTCACCATAATGATGTCGGCCCCTTCATCTATATCCGTGGCGATTTCTCTCATCGCTTCGATGCTGTTCGGCGGGTCCATCTGATAGGATTTTCTGTCCCCGAACTGCGGAGTGCTCTCCGCCGCCTCTCTGAACGGTCCGTAGAAGCAGGAGGCGTATTTTGCCGAATATGCCATGATGGGAGTGCCCGAATAGCCGTTATCGTCAAGGGCCTCCCGGATCGACCCGACCTGTCCGTCCATCATGGCCGATGGGGCCACCATGTCGGCCCCGGCGACCGCATGCGAAAGAGCTGTGCGGGCCAAGACCTCGAGGCTTGAATCATTGTCCACCTCATCGCCCTTGAGCATCCCGCAGTGGCCGTGGCTCATATATTCGCACAGGCATACGTCGGTAATGACTATGACCCCAGGGACCTCGATCTTTATCTGCTGAACTGCCGTTTGTATGATTCCGTCCGGGGCAAAGGCACCTGAAGCGAGCTCATCCTTTTCATCGGGTATTCCGAAAAGCAGAACAGCCGGAATGCCCAGATCCCTGGTATTGCGGGCTTCCCGGACTATGTTGTCGACAGACATCTGATAATTGCCCGGCATCGACTCTATCGGTTTTTTCACATCTTTGCCGGGGACAGCAAAAAGCGGGTACACGAAACTGTCCACAGACAGCCTTGTCTCTCTGGTCAGCCTTCTCAGGTCGTCGTTTCTCCTGAGCCTTCTTGGTCTGTAGACTGGATAGTGCATCATTTCCCCTTTTGATGCGTGACGTTCATTTCTTTGCCGCAGCAGCAAAAACGGTGCGGTGTTCCATTGCCCCCTGATATCCGGTTGTGATTCTCTCGTTAAATTAAGCACCTATTGTGCCAGCGGTGAATATTGCAATGTTTTACCTGTTATTACAACACCTTATAATAATCATCTTGCATACGAAGTTGAATTGTGATTAATTTGTCTAGTCCCATTATAGGACATACGTGTCCCGGCCTGGGACATTGATGAGACATGTCCCAGGCCGGCGCCGTTCAGTCTGAACAATTCTTCCCGGTAGGATAAATCCCCACGGGGATTTATCCGGTTGCGATCTCAAGGAGAAGCCACTTTGACTCAACTAAACCAGTTTGATCAGATCTACGCGGAGTGGCGCAAGTTCGTGCGCGGCGGGTCTGTGGACCCCGACGTAGTGTGTCCGGTTATCCTGGAGTCCTGGCAAAGGTGCAAAGCCAAAGGTGTAGACCCCTACCTCACTGGAATTCCTGTTGTCCTTGAGGGAAGGCGGTTGGAGGATTTGCTGGAAAGGAACAGTGAACTCATCGATATAAGCCGTCCATTCATGGAGCACCTCTACGGTTTCGTCAGGGGTTCGAATTTTGTCGTGGCCCTCTCTGACTCAAAGGGTTTTCTTATCCAACTCGTAGGAGATGATGGTGTTCTGGAAAGCATCAAACAGGGTAATTTCGTAATGGGATCATGCTGGAGCGAGGATGTTGCCGGGTCAAATGGTGTGGGAACTGTTCTGGTGTTGGGCAAGCCTCTACAGATTTGCGGCTGTGAGCATTATTGCATCAATTCGCGCAGGTGGACCTGCTCGGGAGCGCCAATTCATAATTCCGACGGAGTGATGGTGGGCGCCATTGATATGACCGGACCCCATGAAAAGGCCAATCCTCATACACTTGGGATGGTGGTTGCCTCCGCGCATGCGATCGAAAATGAACTTCGTTTCAGAAAGGCCCTTGCCGAGTCACAGGTTGCCAGAAGTTTCCAGAGGACAGTTATTTCTTCCATTCCTGAAGTAATCATTGCGCTCGACAAAAATGGAACCATTTCTCTCATGAACAACAATGCCTTGAAAACATTCGGACCAAGAGCCGATAGATTTATAGGCAGCGATATCAGTGCGCTATGGAGCCGTAATCCTAATCTGATAAAAATGATCACAGACTGTGATTCATTGACCGACGTCGAGGTAAGGATTTCTTTTAAGAACCACCACTCCGATTTCCTGCTCACTTGTAATCCGATCCTGTCGCCAAACAAAGTGAACGGCAAGATCATAATCCTCACCGAAATCAAAAGGGCAAGGACCTTTGCGGCAAAGATGGTAGATGCGAAGGCGAAGTTTCGTTTTGAGGATGTCATCGGCGCCAACTTGGAGTTCATGGAGACTGTGAGACAGGCTCAAATAGCTGTCAAGATACGGTCCAACGTCCTTTTGCTGGGCGACAGCGGCACAGGCAAGGACGTATTCGCACAGGCAATCCATAACAGCAGTCCCCGCAAAGACGGCCCTTACGTCGCCATAAACTGCGCGGCCATTCCAAGGGACCTGATTTCCAGCGAGCTTTTCGGCTATGCCGACGGCGCTTTCACCGGATCGAGGAAGGGAGGAAGCCACGGCAAGTTCGAACTGGCCGACGGCGGCACCATTTTTCTGGACGAAATAGGAGAAACACCGCTGGAACTGCAGGCGGCCCTTCTGAGGGTCATAGAAGATAAATCGATAACCAGAATAGGCGGCACTAAAGTTACCACCGTTAACGTGAAAATTGTATCTGCGACAAACAAGGACTTGAAGGAAGAAGTGCGAAAGGGCAGATTCAGGGAAGACCTTTATTATCGTTTAAATGTATTCACCATTAGGATGGTACCGCTCAGTAAGAGAAAAGACGATATACCCCTTCTTGTGAACTCCTTTCTAAAAAACATCAGCAGATCGATGGGCAAGGATATCCTCAGTATTGACGACAAGGTCCTTGATCTTTTCGTGAAATACCATTGGCCCGGGAATGTGAGAGAACTTCAAAACGTCCTGGAAAGAATGATCAATATCGCCGATGCAAACATGCTTACCTTCGATCTGGTGCCCTGTGATATACTCGATGCCCTGCAGGCTGAAGATGTTGAATACGAAATCGAGCCGTTTGGCAGAATGGAACGCGAATCCATCACCAAACTGATCGCCTCGAACCTTACCAAAAAAGATATCGCGAAAAAACTGGGGATTTCCAGAAGCACGCTTTACAGGAAACTGGATAGGTATCAGTTCGAAACGAAATAACCAACTACGTCATTCCGAACCGTCAGCATCAGGATTTTGCGAGATCCTCGATAGAGTTGGTCACTGCTCCACTCCCGGCTCGCCGCTCATCCTGAAGACGGCGTCAACCTTTAGGACCCGGGAGGACAACGTTTACGGTTCAAAATAATCCTGCCATAAGCCGATAAATATTCCAACGAACGTTGGCCGGCAGGCGGGTCGTGTACACCGCTCCGCCCTTGCTTTGAGTGTATGTTTCTGTTATTCCATGGGTAAAAAATATTATCATGGCTCGAATCTTGAGAAGGAGGAAGGCATGAGGCAGGGATGGCCCCTCCTGGTGATTTTCTGCTCTCTTAGCCTGGCCGCTTGTGCAGGCACGACAAACCCGAAAGAACGTGTTCCGGCAGCCCTCGGACTCGATTTTTTAGACAAACAAAAGGTCGAGCTGCAAGCATGCCTGGAGCGCTTCGATGGAACAAAAATCGAGAGGCGCGGAGACGCTGTCGTCATAACAATACTATGCGACACTCTTTTCGAATCATGTTCCGAGCGGATAAAACCGGCCGCATGCCCCGAGATCGACAGTGTGGCCGAAGTGATCAAAAAATACCCGAAAACGAAAATCAACGTGGACGTCCATACCGACTGCATACGGTCTGAAGAGGAAAACCTCGCGTTATCCGAATTGCAGGCGTGGACCGTAAAAAAGGCAATGGCTGACAGGGACGTGGCGGCCTCCCGAATTACCGCCAGGGGCTGGGGGGAGTCAAGGCCCGCCGCCTCGAACGCCACAGAGGCGGGCAGGCAGGCGAACCGCCGAATCACCATAAAGCTGACGCCGAATCAGTCCTGAGCCTCCGCCCATACGAACAGCGCAATTGCGGTGGCGACCACCGCGTTGAGCGATTCCACCTCCAGGGTAATTGGGATCGAAACCGCCGCCTTTCGGAACCTGTCCGGCAGACCCGGGCCTTCGATCCCTGGAAGCAGCCCGAATTTAGATGGAAATTTGAAATCCGGGATTCTCTTGCCTTCTTTTGAAAGCGACACAATCGGCAAGTCTTGAGGCAGATCGTTTATTGAAGGCCCTTCCAGTAGTCGGGCCCTGAAGACCGCTCCACCAGAAGCCCTTATAGACTTTGGATGATATGGGTTCGCCGCCTCGGCGAGCAATATGATCCCGGCAACGCCGAACGCCACAGCCGACCGTATTACGGCCCCCACATTTTCGGGGTCCTGAAACGGAACAAGCAGTGTGCACCCTTCCGGCAGGCCCTCGGACGGTACCCATTTCTGGATTTCCTCTATCTTAACGAGCAATAGTGGATATGAAGTCCCGAAAAGGTCCAGACTTTCATAAAGGGGGGGAGCAAGCTGATACCACATCAGGTGTCGGGGCACGCTGTCGGGAGGCGGCTCGCGGTCCCCGCGGCTGATCCATGCGATGCATTTTTCGGGAAGCCGGCCAAGGGTTTCGGAAACCTGCTTTTGTCCGAAAACGAGCGTCTGAAGCTGCTTTCGTATACCTCTAGGCGTGAGGAGCTTCCTCAGGTCCCGGAACGTTTCGTTGTTTTCGCTCTCGATGATTCTCACGAGGTTTTCCTTTGAAAGCTCAGCCTTTCTGGCCCAGGGCGGTGAATCCAGCCGCTCGAATACAACGAGCCTGCGCTCGTAAGGCGAATCGGGTATGCGGTAATGATGGTCCCCGATCAACCTGAAACGGCGTCCGGAACGATCAAGCGCTTCCTCTATCTCCTCTTCGCATCCCGGGCCTTTCATGAAGATCGCCAACCCGCCTTTGGAGAGCGACCCGGCAATTCTTTCCAGGGTCTTGCGAATCGTTTCCACGGCCCTGGTTATTATCCCGCTTACGGGCAATTCGGTCGAAGCGCTTACGCTGTGCCCGAATACCCTTATCTTTTCGAGGCCAAGCTCCCGAAGGGTTGTTCCGAGAAACTCGACCCGGTTGCCCCTGTTCTCGGCAAGGATGATCTCGATCTTCGGATTTGCGATTTTAAGAGGTATTCCGGGCATTCCCGCGCCGCTCCCAAGATCCATTAGGGGCGAGGGCAACTCGATGATCCGGCAAGGCAGAATCGAATCCAGGTAAAGCTTGCGAACCATGCCTTCGAAGTTGTGAATCCGGGTTAGGTTTAGTTCCTGGTTGTATTGCCTGAGCAACTGGTGATATTTCCAGAGTTGCCCTGTCTGTTCGGAGGATAGTGAAATGCCCGAGGCGCGAAATATTTTCGAAAGTTGAACGGCATCGGGTTCAGCGCCGTGTCTGTGTGGCGGTTTTACAGGCAAAATATCCCCTGTGGGCGGCAGGGCCGGGTTTTAAAAAGGCCATCGGCATACGAACCGAGACGATTATGAACGGCGAGTACTTCTTTCATCCATCCTGGCCTGTTTTCTACCAGGACAACCACCTGCTGGTTCTTTATAAGCCGGCGGGTCTTCCGGTTCAAGCCGACGAGACCCGGGACGTCTCATTGCTCGAACTCGGAAAGCTCTGGATCAAGGACGTCTATAAAAAGCCGGGCCGGGTTTTTCTCGGTATGGTTCATCGGCTCGACAGGCCCGTTGCCGGGGTCGTCCTTTTCTGCCGAACTTCCAAGGCGGCCGCAAGAATCAGCGAGCAGTTCCGCACCGGGACCACGGAAAAATATTATCTAGCTGTATTGGAAGGAGAATTGAAGAGAAAATCCGGCAGCCTCATCAATTTCATTGAAAGACGTGAAAACCGGTCCAGCCTGGTGGTGCCGGCGAAAACCCCAGGGGCGCGGGAAGCGAGGTTATCGTTTAGCACCCTGGATTTCGCGCAAGGCCGCACCCTTGTCCGCATAAAGCTCGAGACCGGACGGCGTCACCAGATTCGCGTCCAGTTCGCTCACATCGGCAACCCGGTTGCCGGAGACCTGCGCTACGGGGCACCCTCCCCGCTTCCGCAAAAACAGATTGCACTCTTCGCCAGGGAACTTATTGTCACCCATCCCGTGCTGGGCGAAAGATTGCGCTTTGAGTCGCCCATCCCCTGCACCTGGCCCTGGCCGCATTCAAAGGAGGAAAACTGTCTACCCTGGGACTGGCGGGAATTGGAAAAACACCTGCCAGTGAGCAGCGATCTGATCTCTGATCTCTGATCTCTGCTTTTTTACTTCTCAACTGTCACAGGTGTTCTGACAGCGTTGGTCAAGCGCACTTCACCATTTTTCGAAAGATACTCAACCTGGCCTTCGAGCATGTTGTAGCTCACGTTGAGTCTGGTCGGCCGAATCTTGACAGTAAGCCTTCCAGGGACTTCCATATTGATGTCTGAGGTTTCGTAGCAAAACGGAGAGGAACCGGGGCCTGGCGAGGAGGTCCATGGAGCGCACGGGCCGCCCAGGCCGAAAGTTCCGCCCATCGAATAACAGTAAAGAGATGGCGAATAGGAAGAAATCTCCTCGGTCAGCCACCGGAAGCAGATCTTCCTGATCTGTGGCGTTTCCTCGGAATCGATTGCCAAAATTACGTCATAGGACAGATCCTCGCGCACATATTCCGGCATCTGAATATCGGTCAGCCTCGCCTCGCCTTCCGAGAGTTTAAGCGGGATAACCTGCGGACCGGAAGCACAGGAAGCGAGCAGAAGGATTGCGGCCACCATAATGAAGCAAATTTGAGCCCTTTTCATCGCGTGCCCTTTCGGGAAGTATGGATATAGGATAATAAAGTTGAAAACAAAACGCCGGAACAGACTCTAGAAACGGGACCCGGAGGCCGAAATTCCGGAATCGGAACTTGACTCCACAGACCGAAGCCGGCTTGGGTAGCGATGCAGCGGCCCATGTATCAACCGCACCAAACATAGAGATTGTAAGAGTAGAAGTCAAATACTGAAAATTGCTGTCTTCAGTACTCAAACATAAAAGTTTCTCCATATCGCGTCCTCTGTTCAAAACGGCGATTTTCGTTTATAAATATGGTTCCTAAACATTTCTCTTTTCGAGGACATATGGAAAGCTATCAACGGAGGGTTGAAGCGCCTCGACTGCACAAGAGCGGGAGCGCAAATAAACCGGGGAAAGAAAAGCCGGCCAGGGCAGCAAGAGTGAAGCCAACCCCAAAAAAGCGCTACAAGATAGACGTATTTCGCGACTGGTGCAAATCCTGCGGTATCTGTGCAGCTTTTTGCCCTCGCGGGTGCATTCGACTCGATGATGAAGGGGCCCCCACCCGCATTGATTCGGACGAGTGCACCGGATGCGGCTGGTGTGAACTCCACTGTCCGGATTTTGCCATAAGTGTACATGAAAGAAATGGCCCGGCAGGAACGGAAGAGTCTCCAAACAAATAGCATAGTTCATAATCGGGAACTCCGCGAACGCTGATTCCTTGCAAGGTTTGTCTTTCGACTAAGAAAAGGGGACCCAGCTTGACAGCAAAAAGACCTCCCGGACGCCAGCTTCTTCTGCAGGGCAATGAGGCCATAGTCGAGGGCGCACTTGCAGCGGGCTGCCGATTTTTTGCCGGATACCCTATAACGCCCGCCACCGAAATAAGCGAAGTGATGTCGTACAGGCTGCCGGCAGTAGGTGGCGTCTTTATCCAGATGGAGGATGAGATCGCGAGCCTTGGCGCTGCCATCGGGGCATCTCTGGCCGGCACGAAGTCGATGACCGCGACAAGCGGCCCCGGGTTTTCCCTGATGCAGGAGAACCTGGGTTTTGCCTGCGCCGCTGAGGTCCCGTGCGTGATAGTAAACGTTATGCGAGGGGGCCCAAGCACGGGGCTGCCCACCAACGTCAGCCAGGGCGACGTAATGCAGGCGCGATGGGGAACTCATGGGGACCACCCGATAATCGTTCTGGCCGTTTCGACGACCCAGGACTGCTTCAGTGTCACGGTACGCGCATTCAACCTGTCCGAAAAATATCGCACCCCGGTTATCATTCTGGCCGATGAGATAGTCGCCCACACGCGTGAAAAAATAAATCTGCCCCATCCGGGCGAAGTCGAAGTGATCGACCGCATAAGGCCAAACATGCCCCCTGACTGGTACATACCCTACGAGGACAACAGCAGAGGCGTCCCTCCGATGAGTGTCTTCGGCGACGGATATCGATATCACGTGACCGGGCTCATCCACGATGTGCGAGGATTTCCAACCGAACGGCGGGATGAGATATCAGCGTTTTTGAGCCGCATATTCAGAAAGATCAGCCGGCACTTCCCCGATATCATGCAAGTGGAGGAAGAGATGACCGAGGATGCAGAGGTGCTGGTGATCGCCTATGGCTCCGTATCACGTTCAGCCCGCCGGGCGGTAAGAGAGGCTCGCGAGCGGGGAGTGAAGGCCGGGCTTATGCAGCTTGTTACCCTGTGGCCCTTTCCCAGACAGGTGATCGAACCTGCTCTGAGGCGGGCAAGGGCGACGCTCGTCCCGGAACTCAACATGGGGCAGATGTCCAGGGAGGTCAAGAGAGTAAACCAGGGAGCTTCTCGGATCGAAACCCTGAACCGTACGGACGGCCAACTGATAACCCCGGACGAAATCCTGGCCCGCCTGCTCAGAATGTGAAGGGTTCTACCCATGGCTGAAGTTACCAGGCTGATTCATAAATATCTGCGGCATGACAAGAAATTTCCTCACGTCTGGTGCCCTGGGTGTGGAAACGGCATCCTGCTCGGATCTCTTATCCGTGCAATCGACGGCACGGGGCTGGAGAAAGACGAAATCGTCATAGTCTCGGGCATCGGGTGTTCCGGAAGGATATCGGCTTATGTCGACTTCAACACCCTGCACGCGACTCACGGCCGTGCTCTTACATTCGCCACCGGCATAAAGCTTGCCAACCCCAGGCTGAACGTCATCGTGATCATGGGCGACGGTGACGCCACGGCAATCGGCGGCAACCACTTCATACATGCCGCCCGGCGCAATCTTGACCTTACCGCCATAGTCGTAAACAATAATGTCTACGGCATGACCGGCGGACAATATTCCCCGACAACTCCGTATGGAGCGTTTGCCACCACGGCTCTTTATGGAAATATCGAACATGCCTTCTCGATCGCCGAACTGGCAATTGCGGCCGGGGCGGGCATGGTTTCCAGGGGAACCGTCTATTATGCGCCAATGCTCGACGAGCTGATCGCCAAGGCGATCCTCAAACGAGGGTTCTCTGTGGTGGAAGTTGTCAGCCACTGCCATACCCAGTACGGAAGAAGAAACAGCATGGCCAGCCCCGTGGAGATGCTGCGCCGGCAGAAAGAGGCCGCAGTTCGGGTTGAAAAAGCCACAAAGATGAGCGCGGAGCAGCTCAAGGGGAAATTCACGATCGGCATTCTGGCCGACCGGGACCTGCCCGTCTATACCGAGGAATACGAAAAGGTGCGGGAGGCGGCCCGGGCCATGGAGCTGGAGAGGGGGAAACCCGATGGCAAGATATGAGATACGGCTGAGCGGTTCCGGAGGACAGGGCCTGATTTTCGCCGGGGTTATCCTTGCCGAGGCGGCCGGTATTCATGACGGGAAATACGTATGCCAGACACAGAGCTACGGTCCCGAAGCCCGTGGCGGGGCCAGCAAGGCCGAGGTCGTTATCAGCGACATGGAAATAGACTATCCGAAGGCCATCAAGCCTGACCTGCTGCTCGCGATGAATCAGAAATCATGCGACGCCTATTTCTTCGACTTAAAACCGGCTGGAATGCTTATTGTTGATTCGACGTTCGTAAAGCAACTCCCCACGACGCGGGCCATCGCGATTCAATTTACGCAGATCTCCCGCGAAAAGCTCGGCAAAGAAATAGGGGCCAACATTATAGCGCTTGGCGCCCTTGCCACGCTCTCCGGGGCTGTGTCGCTGGGCAGCCTCGAGGCGGCGGTTATGAGCCGGGTCCCTCGGGGGACCGAAGACTTCAACAGGACGGCCCTGGAACTTGGCATCGCAGCCGCCAGAAACGTGTTGAAAACGAAGGCGGGACTCGAGGATTATGAAGATTCTTTTGACCAATGACGATGGAGTTTTTGCAAAAGGAATAGAAACCCTCTACATGGCGTTGTCGGTGGACCACGAAGTCACGGTCGTGGCCCCGGAAACCGAACAAAGCGCCGTAGGGCATGCGATTACCTGGCTCGAACCTCTGCGCATCAACATGGTAAACCGGAATGGCCATTTTTTCGGATATGCCCTCAAAGGGACCCCCGCCGATTGTGTAAAAATCGCGATAACCGAGCTGATGGACCCACCCCCTGAGATTGTCGTATCCGGTATCAACCTCGGGGCAAACGTAGGAGTAAACGTGATCTATTCGGGTACGGTTTCCGCGGCGACTGAAGCGGCCGTTCTCGGTATCCCCTCGATAGCCGTCTCAGTTGATTCGTTTCAGCCGGTCGGTTTCAGCGCCTCTGCCGACTTCATTCATAAACTGGTCCCCCTTGTTCAAAAACAGGGGCTGCCGCCCGGAGTTTGCCTGAATGTCAACATCCCTAACCTGCCGGCGGAAAAAATTCGAGGGGTCCGCATTACCCGGCAGGGCAATCTCAAGTGCCTGGAAAGATATGACCGCCGGATAGACCCCCGAAATCATGTCTATTACTGGCTAACTAACGCATCGGTCCAGCAGGACGAAAATCCTGATTCGGACTCCAATGCACTCGCGGAAGGCTATATCTCCGTCACCCCCATTCACCACGACCTTACCAATTACCCTATGCTAGAAAAACTGAGGCAATGGCGCTTCTAGGACGGCAAGGCCGCCAGCTAAGTTGCCCGCTGCCTTCGGCGGCGGGACGGCAAGGCCGGAATGACGGACCTACTTTTATCTCTGCTTTTGGGTACTTGGTTTGGGCAACAGGCCGGAATCATTCCCCGCTCTTTCCTTACCGCTCAATACCGAAATATCGCGGCGGCCCCGCTTGCACCCGACATTTTCTCCGAATCGAGCGCGTAGACATCTCCCCCGTTTAGATACGTTCGAACGAAGGCCAAATCGAGCAGGTCCTCATCCCCGTTTTGTTGTTCGGAGTGAACGTCGACCAGACCTGAGCCGGCATCGTATTTTCCCGATTTCCGCCCGCCGGTGTCCACGAAAAGAGTGTCCACTCTTCCCGCAATTGCACCCGGCACTACACGATCGGAAGCTGAACGCCCACTTATAAAAGTAAGCATTCCGGGAAGTTGGGGCTAATTGTGGTGGACATCGAAAAGGGGCTAACGTGGAGCATGTTTACAGGTTAAACATTGATGCGGAAAAGAGGCGGCCGGAGCAGAGTCGTTTACCTTTGTTCCAGCACGACGCTGTTGCATGTTCTCAACCGGATAAGCTTCGGCGGCTTCAGCCGGTTTTATCGTTTGCGGCAATTTCAGGGTCATATTCGAGTTCGTGCTTTAGATCCCGTTCCATCAGTTCACTTACGACGAGCAGCGGGTCTTTGCCCTCGTAGAGCACGCGATAGACCCGCTCGCTTATCGGCATCTCCACGTCCATTTTTTTGGCAAGAAAATAGATCGATTTGGCGGTGATTACGCCCTCGGCAACCTGGCGCGTTCCGCTCAGGACTTCCTCGAGCTTTTTGCCCTGCCCGAGTTGCATTCCAACCATCCGGTTTCGGCTCAGATCTCCGGTGCAGGTGAGCAGCAGATCGCCTATCCCGGCCAGACCTGAGAAAGTGAGCGGATGAGCGCCCATTTTTACCCCAAGTCTCGATATTTCCGCCAGACCACGGGTAATGAGGGCTGCTCGAGTGTTATACCCAAAAGAGAGGCCGTCGCAGGCGCCCGCGGCAAGAGCTATGACGTTTTTGGAGGCCCCGGCGATTTCAACTCCCGTAACATCCAGGCTGGTGTAAACGCGGAACCTGCCGGTAGAGAGTACCCGCTGCACCACTCGGGTCGTCTCCAGATCATGACCCGCGAGCGTCACGGCCGTCGGAACGCCCCGCATTACTTCCTTGGCGAAAGAGGGACCGGAAAGACAGAGTTCCTGTATACGGCTTTGCTTCGGCAAGAGTTCTTTCCAGATGCCGGACATGGTTAGAAGGGTGTCATTTTCGATGCCTTTGGTCGCGTTCACTATTATGGCGTCTTCGCGCAGGTCGGGGAGCATCCGCATGGCGACACTGCGATAGACGTGAGACGGTGTGACCATGATGAGCAGCCGGCTTGCCTTGACCACGTCCTCAAGCGCATTGTGGGCGCTCACACGCTCATGCAGGTGGTGTCCGGGAAGATAAACGCCGTTTTCACCCGTCCTGCGGATCATTTCGCACAGCTCTTTTTCAAAGACCCAGAGGTTGACATGCAAACCTTTGACGGCAAGAAGATGGGCAAGGGTGGTCCCCCAATTTCCGGCCCCTATTACGCCGACCGACACGATATCTTTAAGCAACTCTACTCTTCCTCTCTTCCTTCTTCCCCTGTATCTTCCGTTATATCTTCTCTTGTATCTTCCGTTTCGTCGAGCACGGTCAGGTCCACCACTTTTTCACCTTCGGGAAGGCCGATCAGTTTGACTCCCTGAGTTACCCTGCCGATTTTACTTATCTGGGAAACAGCCATCCTTATGAGGCGCCCCCTGTCGGTAATCAGCATGATCCCATTTTCTTCTCCAACCTGGCGGAAACCAACCACCTGTCCGTTACGTTCGGTCACCTTGATATTGAGCACCCCCTGCCCACCTCGGCCCTGGCAACGATAGCTTTCCTCGGAGGTGCGCTTTCCAAATCCCTTTTCCGTGACCACCAGCATGCATTTTTGCGGATCGATAACATCCATCCCGACCAGTTCGCTTCCCTTGACGTTCATTCCAATGATGCCGCGGCTGACGCGCCCGAGCGGACGGAACTCATCTTCCTTTACCCGGATGCACTTGCCCTGGCGGCTCATGAGAAAAATATCGCGCTGACCGTCCGTGATGACCACCGAGATAAGCTCGTCATCGTCGTCCAGATTGATCGCCCGGATGCCGTTCGCGCGAGGGTTGGCGTAAGCCGAGAGACAGGTTTTCTTGATGATGCCGTTCTTCGTGGCCATCACCGCGAAGTGACCCGGTGAAAACTCGCGCACCGGCATGATCGTTTGCAACTTCTCGCCAGGCTGGAGCGGAAGCAGGTTGACCACGGCCTTTCCCAGCGCCACAGGCCCGACCTCGGGTATTTCATAGACTTTGAGCCAGAACACCTGTCCGCGGTTGGTAAACAGGAGGAGGTAATCATGGGTGAGCGCCGTAAAAAGACATGTCACAACATCTTCTTCGCGGGTGCTCATCCCCGTTCGGCCCTTACCGCCACGGTTCTGATTGCGATAGACCGAAAGCGGGGTCCTCTTTATGTAGCCGGCCCTAGAAATGGTCACGACCATTTCCTCAATGGGAATGAGGTCTTCAATGCAGATGGCGCCCGCATCCGGAATGATCTCGGTCTTGCGCGGATCGGCGAACTCGTCCCTCAGCTCCTCTATCTCCTGCCGGACGACCTGATCTATACCGGCGGCGGAGGCAAGTATCCCATTCAGGCGTTCGATCTCTTTCAGAATGTCCTGATAGTCCTGCATGATCTTTTCACGCTCGAGCCCCGTCAGGCGCTGGAGCCTCATGTTCAGGATCTCCTGGGCCTGGACATCGCTGAAGTCGAACTGCTCGACGAGGCCCCGCCTGGCTTCCGCGGGAGTGGGCACCGAACGGATGAGTTTAATCACAGCGTCGAGATTATCGAGCGCCTTTTTCAGTCCTTCCAGGATATGCGCACGCTTTTCGGCCTGTCTCAATTCGAACTGTGTGCGTTTTACGATCTTCTCACGGCGAAAATCGATAAAGTGCTGAAGAATTGCTTTGAGATTCAATACCTCCGGCCTGTTGTTCACCACGGCCAGCATTATGATGCCGAAAGAGCTTTCAAGCGCTGTGTTCTTGTAGAGCTGATTTTCAACCACTTTAGGCTCATCGCCCTGACGCAGAGTAAGGACGACCCGCATCCCGTGGCGGTCGGATTCGTCCCTTATGTCCTGGATTCCCTCGATTCTTTTCACTTTTACCAGTTCTGCTATGCGTTCGAGCAACCTCGCCTTATTTACCTGGTAGGGAAGCTCCGTGATGATCAGGTGCTGCTTTCTGCCCGATTCCTCGACGTCAACCCTGCCACGCATCTTGATCATGCCCTTGCCGGTCTCGTAGGCTTCCACGACCCCGTCGCAACCGCAGAGAAATCCGGCGGTGGGGAAATCCGGGCCGGGGATGTAGCGCATGAGCCCCCTTATAGGGATATCCGGATCGTCAAGGAGCGCCAGAAGGCCGCCGCACAGTTCGCGCAGGTTGTGCGGAGGAATATTTGTCGCCATTCCGACCGCTATGCCCGATGAGCCGTTCAGGAGCAGGTTCGGTACGCGGGTAGGCAGGACCGTGGGCTCAAGGATCGTGTTATCGTAGTTCGGCTGAAACGGGACCGTTTCCTTTTCTATGTCACGCATGAACTCCATGCCCAGCTTCGACATCCGGATTTCGGTATACCGCATTGCAGCCGGAGGATCGCCGTCCACGGAGCCGAAATTGCCCTGCCCGTCTATAAGCGGGTGGCGCATCGAAAAATCCTGGGCCATGCGGACGGTTGCGTCGTAGATGGCCGCATCCCCGTGCGGGTGATATTTACCCATGACATCGCCGACAATGCGCGCCGATTTCTTATAGGGCTTGTTATAGTCGTTATTGACTTCATGCATGGAGAAGAGAATGCGCCGGTGGACCGGCTTGAGACCGTCCCGCACATCGGGTATGGCACGCCCGATTATGACGCTCATGGCGTAGTCAAGATAGGAAAGCTTTATCTCGTCGGCAATATTTATGGTTTTGAGGTCCATTATTTTCCCTGAAAAACAACGCCTTTACAGCGGATGCCGTTTTTAGATATCCAGCTCACGAAAATCGAGCGCATTGGTCTGGATGAATTCGCGCCTGGGTTCCACCGGGTCCCCCATGAGGGTTGTAAAAAGCTCATCGGCGAGCACCTGGTCTTCGACCTTCACTTGGAGCAGTGTCCTTTTATCCGGGTTCATCGTCGTATCCCAGAGCTGCTCGGGGTTCATTTCACCAAGGCCTTTGTATCTCTGGATCGTTGTGCCTTTGCGCGCCTCGTCCATGAGGTACTTGAAAAAGGCCCTCGGATTGTCAAACTTCTCCTCGCCCTGGCTGTCCTTTACAACGTAGGGAACGGCGTGGAGAAGGTCCAGTTGCCGGTAGAGCGCAACCAGCTTCCGGAACTCGGCGGAAGCCATGAAATCATAGCTGATCCGCTGCTTCTTGTGGCCGTTGGACGGTTCCTTAACGTTCAGGTCGTAACCCCGATGTTCCTCTTCAGCCTCGATGGAGACCACCTCGTATCCGGACTGCTCCAGGTTCGCCTTAAGCGTGGCGCCCCACTGCTGGGGGTCCACCTCCTCCAGCCCGTTTTCATCGAAGATGCGAATGACAAGCTCCATCAGTTTCTGGGACATTCCCTTCTGAGCCTGGCGCTCGAGCCATTCTTCGTAGCGGGTGAAGGTCCGGAGAAGGCTTATGAGCTGCTCCGGCAGAAGTGGTTCCTCGCGGCCCGGCAAAAGTACCTGCTTCTTCTCCGATGCGCGCTTGAGGAGAAATGCGTTAAGGCTGTCGTCGTCCTTGAGATAGTGCTCGGATTTGCCCACCGCCAGCCGATAGAGCGGCGGCTGCGCTATAAAGAGGCGCCCGTGCTCGATGAGTTCGGGCATCTGGCGGAAGAAAAACGTCAGCAGAAGCGTGCGGATGTGTGCACCGTCGACGTCGGCATCCGTCATGATGATGATGTAGTGATAACGCAGCTTGTCGGGATTGAATTCGTCCTTGCCGATGCCCGTGCCCAGGGCGGAGATCATGTTCCGGATTTCCTGGTTTTCAAGCATCTTGTCGAAGCGCGATTTCTCGACGTTCAATATCTTGCCCCTCAGCGGCAGTATGGCCTGAAAAGCCCTGTTCCTGCCCTGTTTTGCCGAACCACCGGCCGAATCGCCCTCGACTATGAAAATTTCGCTTTTTGCGGGATCGCGCTCCTGGCAATCGGCCAGTTTTCCTGGAAGAGAGTGGTCGCCGAGCACGCCCTTTCTTCGGGTAAGCTCTTTTGCGCGCCGCGCGGCCTCGCGCGCTCTTGCCGCATCCAATACCTTATCAAGGATGGTCCGGATGATTTTCGGGTTTTCTTCAAAATAGATGGAAAGCTTCTCATAGACCAGATTTTCGACCAGGCCCTTCACCTCACTGTTTCCAAGCTTGGTCTTGGTCTGGCCTTCAAACTGGGGCTGAGGGATCTTGATGCTGACCACGGCCGTCAGACCTTCGCGCACATCGTCGCCGGTCAACCGCTCCAGGTCCGGCGGCTTCAGCATCTTGTTCTGGGTGGCATACTGCTTGATCGACCTCGTAAGACCCGCCTTGAAGCCCGCCAGGTGAGTCCCGCCCTCCTTGGTGTTGATGTTGTTGGCAAAGGTGAAGATCTTCTCGTTGTATGTGCCGTTATACTGTATGGCGACCCCGGCGGAGATCCCTGCCTTCTCACCCGATATGGAAATGACTTCGGGGAAGATCGGCTCCTTGTTCTTGTTCAGGTATTCCACAAACGATACAAGACCGCCTTCATAATAGAACAACTTCTCCTTCGGAACGCGCTCGTCGAGGAGTTCGATTCGGACCCCGCTGTTCAGAAAAGCAAGCTCCCTCATACGCTCCGCAATAATGTCGAAGCTGATCTCCGTTTCTTCGAAAATGAGCGAGTCGGGCTTGAACGTTACGCGGGTCCCCCGCTTCTGTGTTTCGCCCCTTACGAGGACCCCCGTTTTCGGCTCGCCGCGTTCGTAGCGCTGATAGTAAACTTTGCCGTCACGCCGGATTTCGACTTCCAGGTACTCGCTCAGGGCGTTTACGACCGATACCCCCACCCCATGGAGCCCGCCGGAGACTTTGTATGTCGAATCGTCGAATTTCCCGCCCGCATGGAGCATTGTCATTACGACCGTTACGGCCGGGATGTTTTCCTTTTCGTGTATGTCCACCGGAATGCCGCGGCCGTTGTCGTCCACCGTGACGGAGCCGTCCAGGTGAATCTGCACACCGATGTGATTACAGTAGCCCGCGAGGGCTTCATCGATGCTATTGTCAACAACCTCATAGACCAGATGATGCAGACCTTCGGTAGACACATTTCCAACGTACATGGACGGGCGCACGCGCACCGCGCTCAGTCCTTCAAGAACCGTTATCTGTTGCGCGGTGTATTCTTCCTGAGGAAAATTGGGCGCCATGTCGATATCTTGCATAAATGGATGTCCTCTGCTTGCCAAGGGCAAGGCATGCCTTTAGGGCACAAGTGCACTGTCACAAATAAGCCATTGAAACTACTTATTAAAACAACGCATATTAGCACTTATGAGCGCATTTTTCAATGTAAATCAAGTGCGGTCTTTCCGCGGCCGTCAAGGCTGGGAAAGGATTCGGAGACAGTGGAAGAAGTTTTTTTTGGGCGGCGGGGCAGCAGTATCCAGCCACGTTTTTGCCGGCTCCGGCGACCAGAGAAGAAAACGGGGGCATGATTTTTCAGTTCACAGGTCCCCCTCACCCCCAGGATTTCGGCCGCGCGTGCTGCCGGCGGCGGCCTCCCAGCGCTCAGCCGGACAAAAACTTCTCTATTCCCAGTTCTTTTGCCCGCTCTCTTACGCTTCCGACCACATCAGGGGTCATTTGGATATCGTCAGGCCATGGGCGGTTATGGCCGTCCTCTGTGCCTTTTCTGGTTGCGTCAACCGCCATTCGGCTGCCTTGCTTCACGATGTCCCTTTTGGGGTCCACATTGTTGAACACCTTCCAAAGCACGAGCGAATAATCCCGGAGGTCTATTCCGGAGTCGAGCAGGACCAGTATTGAAAAAGCTTTCAGCGCGCGCTTGCGCAGCAACTTCTCGGACAGGGTCCTGCCGGGAGTTCGGCCGTTTTTAGCAAAATTGAGAAGCAGCAATCGGTTGCGCGTATCGAGCGCGGGGCAATGAAAGGCTGTCAGCAGGCTGGATGTGTCCCTTATGCACTTTTCGATAATCCCGCCCGCCGGAATCGGTCCGGCCGGGGCTTTGAGTCTTTGCTTTTCATCCGGACGCCTGCTCGTCGCATCGATCCCTATCTTGGCGCCGAAAAGCGGAGCGGGGGCGCTGTGGTCAAGGACGTCCAGAACGCCTTCCGTAATATAGATATCGCTATCAATATCCACTTCATTCAATATCGTCTCAAACACCCCCGGCGGGTCCTTGAGGTCAACTGAGCCGTCCACAAGCACGACAGCCTTGGAAAAGCTCATCTGCCCCTGGCCCCAGACGGCGCTCATGATCCTGCGGGCGTGTCCCGGATATTCCTTATCGATCGCCATGACCACGATGTTGTGGAATACCCCTTCCCAGGGCATCCAAAAATCGCGCACCTCAGGATGAATTGCTCCCAGCAGCGGCAAAAATATTCGTTCGGTGGCCTTGGCGAGCCAGCAGTCCTCCATCGGGGGCCGGCCTACGATGGTGGCGGCGTAAACGGGATTTCTGCGATGAGTCAGCGCCGTGAGGTGAAAGACGGGATAGTCTCCAACCAGTGAATAATACCCCGTGTGGTCGCCGAACGGTCCCTCCAGCCGAAGTTCTTCCGGGTCCACGTATCCTTCGAGCACGAATTCAGCCTCAGCCGGGACTTCGAGATCAACTGTGACGCAGCGCGCCATCCGTACGGGCCTCCTCCGGATAAAACCGGCCAGGATCATCTCGTCTATCCCCCTGGGAAGAGGGGCGGTGGCGGCGTAGGTAACAGCGGGGTCGGTCCCGATCGCGACCGCGACCGGCATGCGTTTGCGGGCCTTGCGGTACTCCTGGAAATAATGCGAACCGTCTTTGTGGATGTGCCAGTGCATACCGGTCGTATTGCCGTCAAAAACCTGCAGGCGGTACATGCCGGCGTTTCTTCTGCCCGTTTCCAGGCTCCGCGTAATCACCACGGGAAGCGTAATGAAAGGGCCGCCGTCCTGGGGCCAGCACTTTAGGACCGGCAGCATCGACAGGTCGATCTCATCTCCCCTGTATATGACCTCCTGACAGGCTGCCTTCGAGGTCCTTCTTGGAAAAAACCTCATGAGGTCGAGCCCCATCGGAAGGAGTTCCGCAAGCTGCCTGAGCGATTTTGGCGGCCTTATCCGCACGAAGCGATCCAGCCTCCGCGCCAGGCTGTCCAGGGAGTCCGTACCAAGGGCCATGCAGATCCGGCGTTCGCTCCCGAAAGCGTTGGTCAGAACGGGAAAGCGCGATCCCCGGACATTTTCGAACAGCAGGGCTTTGCCTCCTCCGGGGGCTTTGGACATCACGTCGGTAATGTGGGTGATTTCGAGGTCGCTGGACACAGGGGGCCCGATGCGGAGCAACTCGCCCGCTTTTTCCAGCTCCGATATGAATTCCCCCAGGTTTTGGCAGGCGTTTTTCATATGAACCACGTTCCAGCCAGGACCCCGAGGAAGAGCAGAATGGATACCGCGCTGTTCAGGTGGAAAAAAGCGATGTTCACCTTATCCAGGCAATCCGGCCGGACCAGCTTGTGCTCGACAAAGATCAGGACGCTTATGAGCAGAAGAAAGAACAGGTAAATTCTTCCCAGGTCGAAGGCAAAGTAGACCAAAAGCAGAAAGACAAGCGTGAGAACATGAAGCCCGGTAGAGAAGAGCAAAGCTTTTGCGGGCCCCCAGCAGGCGGGCATTGAAAACAGCTCCTGGCCCCTGTCGAATTCAATGTCCTGGCACGCATACAGAATATCGAAGCCGGCGATGTAGGTCATGAGCGCAGAAGAGAGCAGCAGTATTCTCCAATCCAGCTGACCGCTGATCGCAACCCAGGTCCCCGCAGGGGCCAACCCGATGCCGAAACCCAGGATCAAATGGCTCAGCAGGGTAAAGCGTTTTGAAAATGAATACAAAAACAGGATAACGAGCACCGGCGCGGACATGATCAGGCACAGGCGTCCCAGCAAAGCGGCGGACAGGACGAAAACCGCCGCCGAAATGGAAACGAAAAGGAGCGCCGAAGGCAGGCCCACCTGCCCTGTCACGTGGGGACGATCGGCCGTGCGCGGGTTCAGGCGGTCATAGTGATAATCGGCAACCCGGTTGAACCCCATGGCAGCCGACCTGGCCGAGGCCATTGCGACCAGAATGAGCGCAAAGGTCCGAAAACTGACCGGGTAATATCTATTTGCAAGCAACACGGCCGCCAGGGCGAACGGAAGGGCAAAAATCGTATGGGTGAACTTTATGAGCCTGCCATACATAAGGATTTTAGCTGTCCACATCATCCCGGACCGAGTCTCGCTTATTCGAAAAAGGTAAATAGCAGCAATGGTTGAGAACAACTATACTATCTTCAAGAAAATTTTTCCACACTCTCCGAACCAACGGCGCAGGCTAACATACTTCAAAAAAAGTGAAGCGCGCTCATGGCCGGAACAACGCCGGTCTTTCGCTGCGCATAACCCTTGCCAGCCCACATCGATCGCGTCTTTCAGACGCGACGGGCTGCCGGCGGGTGGCCTCTCCGGAATTCCTCACGCGTTCTCGAGCCTCATGGATGAGTCGATAGAATTCCCCGTGAACGGGGTCGTCCATCATTTCCCGGGTTATCGGAGTTTCAGCGAACGGTTCTCCCCCGGCCGCCCTGAGACGCCCTTCTCGAAGGGCATCCACAAAGCCTGTAACGGAGGACGGCAAAAGGGCATCGCTTGCTTCGAGATCGCTGATTCTTTTTTCAACAGACGCCATTTCCTTTTCCTTTCCCCAAGCGGGTTTCGAGGCGCTCAACGCGTTCTACCAGGTCCCGGTGTTCATCGATTTTCAACGTGAGTTCCAAGGTTGCCCTTGCAGCCGTCACCCGGCTTGCAGCAGTCGCTTCACCGTCTGCCATAACCGAAGCCAGGGTTTCAATCGCCACACCGCAAATCTGTTTAAGCCGCCGGAGCGCCACTTCCATCAGCTGCGAACTGCCCTTGCGATACTCTGCCTGGAAATGTTCGTCTTCGCGAAGCCAACGGAAAATAGTGGTTGTGGATACCCCGGCCAGCTCCGAGGCCTCCTCCACCGATCTGCTGCAGAGCATGGCGCTCAGGGCGCGGGTTTTCCTGCTGTCAAGGTCCCGGGCGGGCATTGGTTCTCCCCTTTTGTGTGTTAAGTGACGAGTTACGAGTGGTACGAAA
The DNA here is from genome assembly GCA_050008735.1 of Syntrophobacteraceae bacterium. Classification (GTDB taxonomy): domain Bacteria; phylum Desulfobacterota; class Syntrophobacteria; order Syntrophobacterales; family Syntrophobacteraceae; genus SbD1. Next base: position 288 of record JBEKMB010000051.1, on the reverse strand, counting down.
TGGTCCATTTTGGTCCGGTTTCCGGATTTTTTCGGGCAAAAGCATTTACCGCAGAGGCCCCGACTTTCGAAGGGGCAGGCTCCGAGGGCGCAGAGAAACTTTGACAGCAAGGATTTACAGGATTTACAGGATTGAAGCAAAAAACCTGAAATCCATCGCTTGTCATAGGGCACAGAAAAGCTTTGACAGCAACTGTGTTTTTCAAAAGGGCGCCATTGAGCATTGATCTTTTATACGGCACCCGGTTGCCATGGTTGGTGCTGCTTAACCATTGCGTTTAAAATAACT
>JBEKMB010000050.1:0-35143 GCA_050008735.1 Syntrophobacteraceae bacterium | reverse complement strand
CCGAGGCACACTGATCCTGACCGACAACGCTCCCCCGCTCGATATGCTGAAAGTCTCCAACCCGACACCATCTTTTCTGCCCTGGTTCTTCAGCTACCTGGGGCCTTTCAAATACACTTTATTCTGTGCGGTGCTCGAAAACGACCGCGCTTATCCGTATACGAGGTATGGAGGCGCGCGCATCGATTTCAAACCAACTCCGAATTTAGAAATCGGCATGTCGCACACGTTCCAGTTCGGCGGAACCGGCAGTCCCTCATCCAGCAGCTTTTTGAACTACCTCGAGCTGGTTTCCTTGTCGAAAACGGCCACGAACGACCTGGAGAACCATGAGGTCGCCATTGATTTCCGCTACCGAATGCCGTTCCTGCAGAATGTCGAAGTCTACGCGGAGTATGGCGGTGAAGACACCGGACTCAAACCGAATATACGAGAGTTTCTCTTCCAGGATATCGGCACATCCTCGGCGTTTACTTCCCGAAGATCACCGGGGACGGCCGGACCGACCTGCGAATCGAGTACGCCGATGACGTCAATGAACCGGGGAGCAAACTGCGTGGTATGTGGTACACGCACAGCGTGTATACATCAGGGATGACTTACCAGGGGCTCATTTTGGGGCACCCTATGGGGCCGGACGCGCGAGACGGTTTTGCGCGGGTGAGCCGCTACCTGAGAGATAATCTTAAGGTGGGGGTGGACATCGAATATACGGAAAGAGGCAGAAACCTGGCCCCGGCTGTGGAGGCCGTATACCAGACCGGTGCAGACGTGACATATGACATAAATGCCGCGTTGAGCGCCATGCTCCGCTACGGATTCGCTGAGGTCCGGAACTTTGACCTTGTAGAGGGTAACGATCGCCATGACAACTTGCTCATGCTAGAAGTGAAGTATACCTTTTGATCACAAATTCGGACCCTTGTCCCCGCTGAGAATCCCCCTTAATACGAAGTTGCGTTCAAGATGGTAATCATTGAAACCCTAAGCCGTCTAAGCCGTCATTCCATCTCCAGCGCCTCCTGCAAAGCCTGGGGGTCAGCACTTGATTGTTACCCAAATTAAGCCGTCGGCGATAAGCTATTAGCAATCAGCCGAAAATTACAAGCTATTGCGAGATCGGCCTCTTCCACCCGACTATGGGGTCGCGGCGCTGCGCGCGACGCTTTTCCGGTTATCGGTTACCAGGTAAAGGAGGGATTATATCTTTCATGATCGGCGTGTTCCTGCGCGGCCTCTTTTCGAGCCACGGCCGGGAAGAATTGAAGACGGGCGATCCGGTGTCGCCGGATGACTTAAGAAGTTTAATCAAATACCAGTTTGTCATGCGGAGCGATAGAAACAATGTATTATAAATATTAGCCCAATAGTTCCTTGAACCAAAGATGTTAAGGCGTGAAAGCATCAATGCTGAAAAGGGGGCAGCGGTCCGCACGACATGAGATCGAAACCCTGGGCCATGGGGTGTCATCGATGCCGGGTCTTTCATACCAGTATCGAAGCTGGGGAATTTCCCTTTCGCTTATTTCGATCACGCGCTGCAGGAATTTTTGTAATGGTTCACCGGAAAATGTGGGCCTCATAAGTTAGGAGTCTGGCGCACGCGAATAGGCGAAGTCCTATTGTTGACAATCCGGCACCTTGTATCCAGAGTCCACGACCCCGCGGGCGATTTCCTCGATCTCCATCTGTTTCTTCCTTCTTCGCGCTTAGCATCTTCGCGTGAAAAATTTCCAAGCCCGGCAGGATGTGGATACTTCCGGCGCCGCGCATGCGGTGAACGGTTACGAATTTTTTTGCAATTGCTCACTTCGTGTAATGAAGGGGCGCCGCGATCTCGTCAAAGGTCCCATAACGATGAGTTCATTCCAGGACAGGCAGGTTTTGTTTTAGATTCAATCTCTGGAAAGGATGATTTCCTTAAGACAAGCCAGCAGATTATCACAGATTTTCAAAGGTAGGTTCCGTGCCGGCATTTGCTTGGTTCTGAAAATCTTTTCGCATTTTGAGACTCCTCTCGTGGGAAAAGCGAGATTTGCAAAAGCCAATTCCAAGCTATCACAACTAGCTGAATTTGAAAGTAAATATCGTATTATTCGGCCTTAAATCAATGACCTTAACTGGAAGTTGCCACATGGGAGTTTCCCTTAGGACTCTCATCTACATCCCCATTATGCATACGCACACCGATATGGGTGAACTCGGTGACTCGGTGCAGCGTGTCACGGTTCAGAAGTTGGGCGTCAAAGCCTGGCGGCATAAAATGCGAGCAATCGAGCAGATGTGGGCACAAATCGAGCGGGTTGTGGAAGCCATACGACTCCACTATGGGAGGGTCCACCTTTATCAGGACGGGCTGCCCATTTGTGGGCGAGAGGATGAGATCGTGCGGCAACTCGCTGATAGGGGTAGCCGCAATCATCGTTTGCTGCTCCGCCTGATGGAAAAGGGAGCAACCCTCATGGGCACGGAGTCCGGCGATTTGCTTCTCGAGGAATACGAGCGAGTGAAGCTAAGCGCCGGGGCAACGAGCCGGAGCCGGATGAAAAGCCCCCGGTCCGGCGGAAAAGATCCGGATGACACCTTGCTCCAGCGGCGGGATCGATTTATTGCTCATCGAATCAACACCACCTTACAGCCAGGAGAGACAGGCATCCTTTTCCTGGGAATGCTGCATAATTTGGAGCACTTGCTTGATCAGGACATACAAATCATCTGCCCCATCTCCCAACCTGACCAGCCTGGAGGTAAGAGCAATGGCTGAACTGACACCGCGACTGCTCATTGTGGATGATGAAGTCGATCACTGCACGCTTCTCGCCCACTTGATGGAGCGAGAGGGATTCAAGACCACCGTGGCCTATGACGGCGAAACTGCTCTTCGAGTCATCCGGGCCGAACCGCCTGATATCGTTCTGTTAGATGTCAATATGCCGGGCATGGATGGCATGCAGGTTCTCAAGATTGCGAAGGAAGAGAATTGGAAACTGTCAATCATCATCACCGCCTTTGCCGATATCCCCGGGGCGGTAAAGGCAATCCGCTCGGGCGCTGAGGGCTATCTTGCGAAACCCTTTGATCATGAGGAACTGCTCAGCGTCGTACGCCAGTCCCTGATACGGCAAAGACTCAAGAGTCGACAACAGGAACAGTCTCAAGATTTCCATGACAATCATTATCTGAAAAGGATGATGGGACCAAGCGACGCAGTGAAACTTCTCGTATCTAATGTGACTCTCGTCGCCCACTCGGATTTCACCGTGGTCCTGCAAGGTGAGACTGGTTCCGGAAAAGAATTGATCGCTCATGCCATCCATCAATCCAGTGCCAGAGCCAACGGGCCTTTTGTGCCGGTGGATTGCGGGGCAATACCGGAAACGCTGCTTGAAAACGAACTTTTTGGCCACGAGAAGGGTGCGTTCACCAGTGCGGTGCTGCAGAAGCCGGGGAAGTTCGAAATGGCCCAAGGGGGAACTTTATTTCTAGATGAGATTTCGAACATGCCCTTGAATTCACAAGCAAAGCTCTTACGGGCACTGCAAGAGAAGAAGATTTATCGAGTAGGCGGGACTCGGCCGGTAAACATTGATGTTCGGATTGTGGTAGCCAGCAATGAGGATCTTCAAGCGCTTGTAAATTGTGCGACTTTTCGTCGTGATCTCTTTTTCCGTTTAAATGAATTTACGATTCACATCCCCCCGTTGCGCGGGCGCAAAGAAGATATACCCTACCTTGCAAAGTGTTTCCTGGATGCGACCAACAAAGAATTGGAAAAAAGGGTAGTGGGTTTCACGGAATCCGCTATCGAGGCTTTGCTCCGTTATAACTGGCCCGGGAATGTGAGACAGCTGCGTTCGGTCATCCGCCGGGCCGTGTTATTGGCAGACGAGATGGTCACGGAGCAATTTCTCGAAATCAAGCAAGCGGACGTGCCATGTTTGACGTCCACCCCGAAAGTTGATGTCACGCCCTGGAAGGACATTAGCCTGAGAGAGATCGTGCGCAGTGCCACTCAAAGTATCGAGCGGGAGGTCATCACTCAGACGTTGAAGCACACCAGCGGAAACAAAGCGAAAGCGGCCCGAATCCTGCATATAGACTACAAGACAATACATTCCAAGATAAAGGCTTACAGAATCCGGACACATGGAGACTAGTATGACCAGAAAAAAAGAAACCAGCGGCAAACTAGGTGGAGGAGTCGAAGGACTGTTCAGGGGCCTGGCCGAGTTGGTGGAAAAGCTGGGCGATCTGGCTGAAAAGGGTGAGGAGCTTTCCCGTAGCGGAGAAATCCCACTGCGTGGCCAGGACAAGGATCTTAAAGGAGTCTTCGGGTTCTCGGTCAGAGTGGGCCTCGGTGACAAGGGAGTCAAGGTCGAACCCTTTGGCAATGTCACTCGTGACAAAACTACCGGGAAAACAGTCGTGGACGAAATCCGCGAACCTCTGGTGGATGTCTTCGAGGAAGAAGACCATGTACTGGTGATCGCTGAGATGCCGGGAATTGAGGCGGAGGACGTTAAATTTGAGTTGAAGGACGATATCTTGAGTCTTTCGGCGCAAAGAGGTGACAAGAAATACCGGAAGGAGGTCCTGCTTCCAGGTGGCAGATTCCATCCTGATAAAGTGAGTGTCTCCTGCAAGCATGGGATTGTCGAGATGAAGTGCCTCAAGAGTTAACCACCACCGCAGGTAACAGAGATGACTGATCGCCAGGAAACAAAGCTCAAACTCAAGGTTACTGAAGCTCTCAGCAAGGATGTGGGCCGGGCCATCGCGCGAATGGGTCCCGAAGATCTTGAAAGACTGCAGGTAGCCGTTGGCGATACCATTGAAATTGCCGGAAAGCGGCAGACTGTTTGCCGGGCCATGCCGGCCTACAAAGAAGTCCGCGGTCAGTCCCGTGTACAGCTCGATGGCATTACCAGAGAAAATGCCGGTGCCGGAATTGACGAATTCGTTCTGGTTCGCAAGGTTTTCTGTACCCCTGCAGAGAAAGTCGTGTTGGCCCCCGCGAGTGCAATTCTTGCCGAACGTGATCTGAAGTACATTGGGGGCTTGCTCGATGGCTTGTCGGTGGTGCAGGGAGACCGTATTCGAGCCACCTTGTTTGGCAGTCGCTCAGCGGATTTTAAGGTAGAAAGCACGATCCCGAAAGGCCCGGTGTTCATCAACCCTATCACCCAGTTGACAATCGGAAAAGCCCAGGAACAGCCGGCAACCGGAACCATTGCCTACGAAGACATTGGGGGGCTCAGGTCGCAGCTGCAGCGAATTCGGGAGATGATTGAGCTGCCTCTCCGGTATCCCGAGGTATTCGATCGGTTGGGCATAGGCGCTCCCAAAGGGGTCTTGCTCCATGGTCCCCCGGGCTGCGGCAAGACCCTGATTGCACGGGCGATTGCTCATGAAACCGACGCTAACTTTTTTTCCATCAGTGGTCCTGAGGTGATTCACAAGTTCTACGGGGAGAGTGAAGCCCATCTGAGAAAAATCTTTGAGGAGGCAGGTCGCAAAGGTCCCAGCATCATCTTTTTGGACGAGATTGACGCCATTGCCCCAAAACGGGAACAGGTGGTAGGAGACGTCGAGAAGAGGGTGGTTGCGCAACTCCTGGCACTCATGGATGGCCTGGCTAAACGCCAGAACCTGATTGTCATTGCAGCCACCAACCTGCCCAATGTTTTGGACCCAGCCCTGCGCCGTCCGGGACGTTTCGACCGGGAGATCGCCATTCCCATTCCTGACCGGAACGGGCGCGGGGAAATCCTCGAAATCCACAGCCGAGGTATGCCTCTGGCCTCGGATGTGGACCTGGTGCATCTGGCGGAAATAACGCACGGCTTTGTGGGAGCTGACCTTGAGGCGCTATGCCGGGAAGCTGCCATGATCTGCCTGCGCCGGATCATGCCTGATATCGACTTCGCCCTCAGCAGTCTGCCCTATGAGCAGATTTCGAAACTTGAGGTGCGCATGGAGGATTTTCTGGCTGCCCTCAAGGATGTTGAACCGTCGGCTATTCGCGAAGTGTTCGTTGAGGTGCCGGATGTTCGCTGGGAGGATGTCGGGGGACTTGCGGAGGTCAAGAGCAGACTCGTCGAAGCTGTAGAGTGGCCGCTTCGCTATGGTCATCTGTTTGAGCAGGCCGGAATTAAGCCGCCAAAGGGCATTCTCGTTTCCGGCCCCCCGGGTTGTGGTAAGACCTTGCTGGCTAAAGCAGTTGCCAATGAGAGCGGGGTTAACTTCATTTCTGTCAAAGGTCCCGCTCTGCTTTCCAAGTACGTCGGAGAATCGGAGCGAGGAATCCGGGAGATCTTTCGCAAGGCCAGACAGGCTGCCCCTTGCATCATATTCTTTGATGAGATCGATGCTTTGCTCCCGACCCGCAGCGCAGGTTCAAGTGATTCCCATGTTTCCGAGCGGGTGCTTTCCCAGTTCCTTGCCGAGTTGGATGGCATTGAAGAATTGCGGGGTGTGCTCGTGCTCGGCGCCACGAATCGACTGGATATGCTTGACCCTGCAGTGATCCGGCCCGGCCGTTTCGATCAGATTGTGGAGATTCCCCTCCCGAAAGAAGAGGATCGCCGGGAGATTTTCTCGATCCACCTGAAGAACAAACCGCTTGCTCCGGGCATTGATTTATCCGCTCTCGTGGCGAGCAGTGATGCTTTTAGCGGCGCCGAGATTGCGTCGGTGTGTAATGTTGCCGCCTTGCGCGCCGTGCGGCGTGCCATTGAAGGAATCGATCCTGCAGGTACTGAGGAGGTGGTCATCGTCGTCACCGCTGATGATTTGCAGGCAGCTTTCGAAGAGGTTGACCGGGGCTGAATGGATGATGCCGTTTACCTGTACTGTTTTGCCAATGAAAAGCTTCTACCCCGGCTTGAGGGAACGGGTATCGATGGGGAAAAGCCGCTCTTTTCATTCGTTTACCATGAGGTTGCCGCCGTTTTGAGCGCAGTGTCAGCAAAGGAATTCTGCGGTCCCGAGGCGGAAGCCAGACTGCGTGATCTGGCGTGGATCGGGCCTCGGGCATGCATTCATCAAGAGGTGATCGCCCGTGTGATGCGCTCCTCACCGGCATTGCCCGCCCGCTTTGGGACGATTTTCTGCTCCCTGGAAAGTCTCGAAGACCGGCTCAGAACGCACTACAGCTCCATCGTGAACTTTCTTGACCGGATGGTCGGCAAGGAGGAATGGGGCGTCAAGGTTATGTGGGATCGCTTCAAGGCCCGCGAAGCATTGTACTCTGAGATAGTCTCTCGCGAGGCTGGAAAGTTGTCTCAATTCCCCGGCACACGGTATTTTCAAGAGCAGAAACTTCGGCTCGAGGTCGAAAAGAAATTGCACAATTGGCTTAAGGTAACATGTGACAGGGTGGCTCAGGGACTGGATGAGTTCGTGTCGGAGACTGATTCGCGCAAAGTGCTTCCCGGCAGGCTTACCGAGGACAACAGGGAAATGTTCTGCAATTGGGGTGTCCTGATCTCTCGGATGGATATGCCAAAGCTTCAGGAGTACATTTCCATGGTCAATGATCGTTTTGCTTCGTGGGGCTTGGTTTTCGAACTATCCGGCCCATGGCCTCCCTATAGCTTTTGCCCATTGCTGGATGCGGAGGCGTCGGATTGAGTTATCTGTTGTACTGCCTTTTTCAACATCGGGAAGAGCCGGGAGTCGATGGGCCGGCAGGTGTTCACGGGCAGGCGATTGCCATTTTAAGCCGTAATGGTCTGAGCGCTGTTATTTCCATGCTTTCAGCTCCGCAGCTCTCCCCTGGAGATCTTGACACCATCATGTCTTATCAAAGGGTCATCAATTATTTCCATCGCAAGGCAGCAGTAATCCCCATGCGCTTCGGGTGCGTATTTTCCGAAGAAGCTCAAGTCGTTCGATTCCTTGAGGTACACTCTGAGGGATATCGCGCGCTGCTGCAAGAATTGGACGGATGCGTTGAAATGGGAATCCGGGTATTGCTTAACAACCAGGAGTCTCATGAACGAGTGCAATCGTTAGAGGGTCCGGACCCTCTGCCGCCCGCTCCTGATCATGCCGGAACGGGAAGAGGGTACTTAAGTGCACGAAGATCCCATTATGCGGACAGGGACCGCTTGGGCGATGAGGAAAAGACGGTCATCGAAACTGTCCGCGGACCTTTTGACGGGCTCTTCGTTCGATGCAAAGCTGAAAAATCCATGCCAGGGCGGGGGAGTCGCGAAACATCCGTTTGCATGCTTTCCCTGCATTTCCTCGTGAAAAGGGAGGAAGTGGAAAAGTTCCGGCAAGTCTTCCATGCATTCACTCCGCGCTGTTCCGGAAGAATCTTGCTCAGTGGGCCATGGCCGCCCTATAACTTTGTTGTTTCTCGAGTATCGTAAGGCAGGTGGTGATTATCTAATGCGGGTCATCGATACAGAACCCAGCGGGAACCCCTCAAACCGTTACGAAAAGCTCTACACCATGCTGCTTGATGCTATTCCCAGTTCAGTTTTGATGATTAACCGAGATTTGCGGATCCTTGCGGCAAATCGAAATTTTCTGCACAAAAGTAAACGTACTACCCTGAATACCATCAGTAATCGGCTCGACGAAGTCTTTCCGGCGATTATCCTGGACCAAATGGATATAACACGGCGTATCCGGCAGGTCTTTGAAGAGAATCGCTCTACCAGCGGGGACCGCTTTACCTATCGAGCCCCCGGCCTACCCACTCGGGTCTATTATTACATTCTCATCCCCTTTTCCTGGGCGGGCACAGTAGAGAGTGTACTGTTGTTGATGGAGGATGTCACCGAACAGGTCCGTTTGAGTGAGGACGTCCGCCGTCTGGAACGACACCTGGCGAGCGTCGTCGAATGTGCCAGCGATATCATTCTCTCCACTGATACAGATGGCCGAATCCTCACCTGGAATACGGCTGCTGAAAAGATCTCCGGCTTAAGCCTTTATCAAGTCAGGGGGAGATATTTGTTTGAGTTCTGTGCAGAGCATTACCATGATGATGTCAAGAGGGTCTTTGCCGATGTGCAGGCGCAACGGGATTCGATCATGGCCGAGTGGGACCTTAGGACCAGGGACGCCAATTTGATCCCTGTTTACTGGGTATTTTCACCACTCAAGGAGGGATTCTCACAATCAGTTGGCATTGTGGCTGTTGGCAGAGACCTTACCGAACGCCGCAAGCTGGAGACGCAGCTCCTCCAGTCCCAGAAATTGGCGGCCCTTGGGGTGATGGCCGGCGGGATTGCCCATGAGATCCGCAACCCGTTGACGATTTGTTCTTCTGCCGCACAATTCCTGAAAGAAGATGAAATTTCACCGGAGTTCCGTAAGGAGTGTGCCGAGAAGATTCATGCGGGGATTCAAAGGGCTTCGATCATCATCGAGAATCTCCTGAGGTTTGCTCGACCGTCGGCCAAGACTGAGGCGGCGGTGGTAAACCTGGGGCAGCTGCTCGAAGAGACCCTGACTCTGGTGGCAAATCAGGCCAAAATTCAAAAAGTTGAAGTATTTGTCGAGTTTCCGGAAGAGCCTGCCGTGATTAACGGCATTGCCAGCCTTCTTCAGCAGGTCTTCATGAACCTTTTTCTCAATGCTATCAATGCAATGCCGGATGGGGGCCGCCTGCACGTCTGGATGTACAGGAAGGGAAGCCGGGTGTTGGTTGGTGTTGATGACACAGGCGGCGGTATCAGTGAGGCGGACATTAATAATATCTTTGATCCTTTCTACACCACCTCGCCGGTTGGGAGGGGAACAGGACTCGGCCTCTCCCTGTGTTACTCGATCGTCAAGCACCATTTCGGGTCCATTGAGGTAACAAGCTCAAAGGACAAAGGCAGTACCTTCACAGTCATCTTGCCTGCCATTTGATGGCGAGGACAGCAAATAATGCATGAGCACGTCTCCATGTTTCTCATCGTCGATGATGAACCTGATATGTGTTGGGCCTTGCAGCACATTCTGAAAACGGCGGGCTTCTGTTCCCAATTTGCCCTCAGTGGCCATGACGCTCTCAACCTCGTCCGTCAGCATAAGTACGCCCTGGCATTCCTGGATGCCAAGTTGCCCGACATGGACGGACTACAACTTGCTAAGGAGATTCACGAGCTGGATCCAACCACCTGTGTGGTGATGGTTTCCGGTTATTTTTATCAAGACGATGTGACCATCCAGAAGGCTATCCGAGAGAATCTCATCACGGGATTCATCAGCAAGCCGTTTCTCAATGACGAGATCATCCGCGCCATCGAGACGACCGGTGCCGCGAATTGCCCTCGCGCGGAAATGAGGGAATAAGGAAAACCGTCCCTCAAACTCTGGAATGCGTTCCATAGCATCCGTTCCCCAACAACCTGCCCTGCAAAGCCGTCTTCATCTATTCTTGATCGTTTCCTGCCACCCTGGGCATGCGAGTGGTCGTTTCGCAGCAGTTAAGACCTATGGAGCAGCTCATTCAAAAGCTCGTCGCCTGCGGGGCGCTGACCCGTAAAGGGATCAGCGTGAGAAGCCGGAGTGCGGATGGCACACTTTTCGTACAAGGAGTTAGACGGTGTTGAAACTGGCCTATCAGCGCGTTGGTAAGGTTCAGGAATCAAGGAAAACAGTCAGATTGAAAGGAGGTACTCATGGCAAAGGTCCAAAAATCAACGGATTCCTCAAGCCTGGCGGAAGTAGTGGACCGCATCCTGGACAAGGGCATCGTTATCGATGCCTGGGCGAAGGTTTCGCTCGTGGGGATTGAGCTGCTCTCCATCGAAGCCCGCGTCGTCATCGCTTCAGTTGAGACATACCTGAAATATGCTGAAGCCATCGGATTGACGGCAAGCGCTGCCGCCCCGGCGTAGTGCCCTTGCGGATTGTCGGCAGGCTGCGAAGTGCCTCCCCGGGAGTATTGGATAGGGTAAGCTCCCGGGAAGGTTCCCCCATCACTCATGATGAGAGAGAGGAAGTTTAACATGGCAAAAGTCCAAAAATCAACAGATTCATCCAGTCTGGCAGAAGTTGTTGATCGCATTCTGGATAAGGGTATCGTGATTGATGTCTGGGCCAAAGTCTCTCTGGTTGGCATCGAACTGCTTTCGATTGAAGCCCGTGTGGTCATTGCCTCGGTCGAGACCTACCTGAAATATGCTGAAGCAATTGGGCTCACGGCCAGCGCTGCCGCTCCAGCCTAATGCTCAACCACCAAGGGGTCCTGACTGCCAGGCACGGACCGCAGCGTGCAGTCTGTGCCTGGCAAGAGGCTCCACAATTGAAGGATTAGGCAAGACAGGAGGATGACCATGGCGGTGTTGACTGATGATATGGCACGCCTGCGCAGTGAAATTGGAGTCATGCGCGGACAGCGAGGAGAGCTTCGCGAGGACATTGCGCAAGCTACCAGGGAGCGCAAGGCTGCCGTTAATGAGATGCAGGTCACTTTCGACAGGGAGCATGCAGAAACGGCAAGGGTTAGCAGACAGGAGCGGATGGCCGTGGTTTCCAGCATCAAGGCAAACGTTTCCGCTCTGGAGGACGAATTCCATAAAGACCTTGCCGGTATCCGTGCTGCTCATGCCGAAATGGCCGAACACACAAGGCATACAACCAAGACATACGTCGCCGGCATGAAGGCTGAGGTCGGCGGGATGAAAGCCCGATTTCACGACGATCATGAATTCATGGCCAAGACCACCAAAGCAAATCGCGCGGCATTTCTCTCGGGCTTGAAAGCGGAAGTTTCCGGAATGCAGGCAGGCTTTCGCAAACACCATGAGGCCATGGCGAAGGGTGGCAAAACCAGTCGGCTGGCCTTTTTATCCGGGGTAGAAGCAAATGTTGCCCAACTGCAGGCAGGGTTTCAGAAGTCTCTGGCAGATTCTCGTCATGCCTATGCGGACATGGTGAAAGAAGCGAGAATGGACCGTTCGGCGTTTGTGTCGGGTATGAAACATGCGGTGACCGGTCTGCGGAAACAGAATGCAGAGGATATCACCGGGGCTCACTTCGCATGGCTGGGCGTCACCACTCCGGCACAGCGGCAGAAAGAACTGAAAGCGGAACGCCAGCGTCAGGAAGCGGAGCGTCAGGCCAAGCTCGAGGAACTGCGAAGGCGTCAGGAAGCAGAACTCGAGGAAAAGAGGGAAGCCGAGCCGTTGGCGCAAGCACTGGCAGAGCGCCATGCGGTGGAAAAACCTGAAACGGCGGCAAGGGTGCAAGCTGGTCGCCAGGAACGCGAACCAGAGCAACCGGGGGCAGAAGAAAGAAAGCACCACAAGAAGGAAAAAATGCGTTAAGCCCGCAAGGCGAGAGTCCGGGCAAACAGCATGGTCAGGCATAAGCAGATGATTACTGAGCAGAGAAGATTTGGTGAAGTGTCCTGCTCCTTTTGCGGCGGTAGCGGGAAAGATCCCTTCGGCATAATGTCTTATCTGTCCACCTGTTGTGTTTGTGGAGGGAGGGGCTTGGTGCGCGTGTCTGAACCCCACGTAACGTGTGCTCATTGTCGGGGTACCGGCGCCATAAAGACTCTCACCTGCACCACTTGCGGTGGCAAGGGGGTAATACCCGCCCCCGCCGGCCAAAAGGAAAGGTGTCCGGAGTGCCTCGGAACCGGAGACGACATCCCGGCATCATCGCTACCCTGTCTTCGATGCCGCGGCCGGGGATGGATCGAGAGGTGACTGACAAGACAGAATTCAGCGGTCAGAAGTCAGTGGCGAGGTCGGATCCTCGATTCTGAGTTCTGTCTTTTGAATTCTGTCTGTTCTAATGACCCGACCCGCATTGGGAAATGATGGAGTACATAAACAATGAATGGTGAGAATATCAAGGTCGTCACCGCGAACACCGTGAGGGTTCAGACTGATGGGGATAATATTGTGCCGGAGCCCGGTGATGGATTTGTTGCCACCCCGTATGTAGAACAAGTTACGCTGCGTGCCCTGGCCTATTTGGAAGCAGGATACGCCGTGCACTTTTCAGGAGTGGCAGGAACAGGCAAGACTACCCTTGCATTCCATGTAGCCTCACAACTTGGTCGCCCGGTTACCCTGATTCATGGGGACGATGAATTTGGCAGCTCCGACTTGGTTGGGCGTGATGCCGGATACCGCAAGTCCAAACTCATCGACAATTTCATTCATTCGGTTCTGAAGACTGAAGAAGAGATGAAAAGTTTTTGGGTTGACAATCGTCTTACCAGTGCCTGCCAGAATGGTGATACCCTTATTTATGACGAATTCAACCGCTCCAAGCCTGAGGCCAATAATGCCCTGCTCAGTGTACTCTCAGAGCGCATCCTCAATCTCCCCAGACTCCGTCGGACCGGGGAAGGTTATCTAGCTGTGCATCCAGAATTCCGGGCCATTTTCACCTCCAATCCTGAGGAATATGCGGGCGTGCACAAGACTCAGGACGCTCTGCTTGACCGTCTCATCACGATCAGTCTTGAACACTACGATCGCGAAACCGAGATTCTGATCGCCATGGCCAGGTCAGGTATTGACAGAATGGATACAGAGATCATCGTCGATATCGTGAGAGAACTGCGCGTCATTGGCGTCAACAATCACCGGCCAACAGTCCGGGCCTGCATTGCCATCGCCAAGATCTTGGCGCTCCGCAATGGGCATGCTCGTTGGGAAGATCCGGTTTTCAGGTGGGTTTGCCGGGATGTCCTCAGTATGGACACGGCGAAGGTCACGCGTGGCGGCCAGTCGGTCATGTTGCAGCAGGTGGAGGGCATCATGCAGAAGGTGTGTGGGTGTCAACCGCAGCTTGCCAAGAGACATTAAACTATTGATCACAGGTGTCAATAAAGGAGACTCAAAGCATGGCCATCCCTCCAAGGAATGTGAAAAGCTTGCAGGACATTCGCACGCATGCCGGAAGGGTTGAAGAAGCTGCTATTCCTTACAAGGCATTCATGAAAATGAGTTGTCTTGAGATGGAGAAGTTCCGGCGCGAAAGAGAAAGAAAGAGTGCAATGACAAGGGTCAATAACATAGACAAGCGGTTCCGGGAAATTGAAGCTGAGAAAGCCTCAATTCTATCCTGTTTGGATGGGGCTTCGCAGAATAAGAGCAAAGATCCCAAAGAGGCTGATTCGAGGCTGTCAACCCATCAAGCCCCCAACGGCCTTCGGTTACGATATTAAGGGAGGATTGCGGCATGCTTACCACGAGAACTTCCGACCACATTCGCACAAGCAACAACATCAGAGGCCCGCATTCCTGTCGCACGGCGACCGGGTTCCCCTTATTGCATCTGGATGCCAGGCGGCTGTTTCGGGAAGATGCCGCTCTGGCCACAAGAAATCTGCGCCGTGCCTGGTTGGAGCACCTTTGGAACAGGCACCAGGGATGGTGCAGCCGGCTCAGACGCGCTTGAAAACCATATCAGGCCATTAAGGAGGAGTCATGAAGATCAACTGCATTTCCTGTGGGCACAAAATTGATCTTGGCGATGCCTACGATGATTTTGAGGGACAAATCAAGTGCTATATTTGCTCAAATATCTTGGAGATCCGAACCCACGAGGGAAACGTTAAATCGGTGCGACCGACCAAAGCCGTCGGCATGCCTCGTGGCGAGGGGAAGGATCAGTCCCGAGCCGGAGTTTAGTCACTGACTGAAAGGATGGGTTGCACAATGGCCAGGCGAAAGGCAGATCAGAGGGGGAAGTATCTCTACGCCATCACCTCCGGCAAGGATGATTGCGTTTGGGGACCCTTTGGGATTGACGCCGGTTTAGTATACAGCATCTCCGACGGCCGGGTTGCAGCTGTCGTTAGTGATTTTTCGAATGCGAAAATCCGTCCCGAGCGGCGGCATCTTGCAGCGCATCAGGAGGTTTTGAAAAAGCTCATGGAGGAGACCACTCCGCTGCCCATGAGTTTCGGGATCATTGCACAGGGCTCCAACGCCATCAGAAAAATCCTCTCTCTCCATCAGAAATCCTTCATCGAAAAGCTGGATCACGTGGCTGGCAGGGTCGAAATGGGGCTTCGGGTGACCTGGGATGTGCCGAATATTTTTGAGTACTTCGTGCTCACCCACACAGAGTTGCGGGCTGCTCGAGACCGCCACCTCGGCAGTCACCGAGAGCCATCCCAGGAAGACAAAATTGAAGTGGGGAGGATGTTCGATCGAGTTCTTAACGAGGATCGAGAAGCCTACGCTGAGCAAGTGGAGGACGTTCTTTCCGATTGTTGTGTTGAGATCAAGCGAAACACACCGCGAAATGAGCGGGAAGTGATCAACCTGGCCTGCCTGGTGGAGCGTGAGGGGCAGGCGGAGTTTGAGAAGGGAATCTTCGATGCGGCCCGCCTGTTCGATAACAATTTTGCCTTTGACTACAATGGCCCATGGGCTCCTCACAATTTCGTTGATGTTGCCCTCAACCTGTAGGGTTCATTCTTTGGAACGGAGCTGATGCATGCTTATCCTGGATGATATCTTACTCTTTCCCGTTACTGGTATCCTTTGGACATTCCGCGAATTACACAAAGCGGTGCTGCAGGAACTCGATACGGAGGCAGAGAATATCACCGTGCAGTTGAGCGAACTCTATATGATGCTGGAGACAGGGAAAATATCGGAAGACGAATTCGATTCCAGGGAAAAGGACCTGCTTGACCGTCTGGATGAGATACAGGTACGCGGCACCAATTTCTGAGGGCAAGGATGAATCAGGTGAACATACCGCCATTCTTAAACGATAAATCCCTGCGCCTGTTGATGTTCGGCGGCAAGGGTGGGGTAGGCAAGACCACCTGCGCCATGGCAACAGCGGTTTATCTGGCCCGTAAGTATCCGCGAGATTCCTTTCTTCTCGTGTCCACAGATCCCGCCCATTCTCTCACCGACAGTATTGCCGGCTCTTACCCTCCTGAAAACCTGAAGATTATTGAACTGAACGCTCAGGAAGCTCTGGCAGCCTTCAAGACGGAGCATAACGAGCATCTCAGAGAAATTGCAGCACGTGGAACATTTCTCGACGAAGAAGACATCAATAGAGTCCTGGAGCTTTCCCTGCCCGGTCTGGACGAACTCATGGCCTTTGTCGAGATCTCCAAATGGGTGGAAAATCAAGGCTATAGCCGCGTCATTGTCGATACCGCCCCAACGGGACACACTCTGCGACTGCTGGCAATGCCGGATATGATCCGGAAGTGGCTGCGCGCACTCGATACTCTGCTGGCAAAGCATCGCTATATGAAGGTGGTGTTTCGGGGTTCTTATCAGCGGGATCACCTCGACCGTTTCCTATTGGAGTTCTATGGAGCAGTCCGCAGGATGCAGGCTCTCATGCAGGATACCGGCCGTTGTCGGTTCATTCCGGTGATGCTTGCAGAGCAACTCTCCATCAGGGAGACAA
The DNA here is from genome assembly GCA_050008735.1 of Syntrophobacteraceae bacterium. GTDB lineage: Bacteria > Desulfobacterota > Syntrophobacteria > Syntrophobacterales > Syntrophobacteraceae > SbD1. The sequence goes on along the minus strand of JBEKMB010000050.1, from coordinate 18,781 downwards.
CATCCTTGATCCGGTTCCTGCGCGAGTTACGGGTGCCGGTAGCCGATGTTCTGGTCAATCGTCTGTTCCCGGATAACGATTGTCTAATATGTGGGAAAGCCGCCTGCTGCCAGAGGATGGCCCTGAAGACCCTTCTGGAAAACGAGATTTTCGCGGATCATGCCGTCTGGGGAATTCCACTCTATTCCTGGGAAGTATGCGGCATAGATAGTCTCGCGGTCTTTTGGGACAGCGTGACGGCGCTGACGTCCATCCCTTTGAGTTCTTCTCGGGAAGAGGCGCCCAGGTTGCAGGCTAAGGTGGATGCTGCCTCCGATTATCCGTTTAATCAGCTCAAGTTGCTCTTTTTCGCCGGCAAGGGCGGAGTGGGAAAGACCACCCTGGCCTGTGCCACTGCCCTGCGTTTGCCTCAGGAAGGTTCAGGAAAAGAGATCTTACTCTTTTCCGTTGATCCGGCGCACTCTCTCTCTGCCTGTCTTGGCATGGAAGTCGGCCCCGAGCCCAGGTTCATTGCCCCTGGGCTTAGCGCGGTCGAGTTCAATGCTGAAAGAGAATTCGATTCCCTGAAGCAGCAGTATCAGACTGATCTGGCGATATACCTCAATGCAACTCTGCCGAATTTTGACTTAACTTTCGACCGTGAAGTGCTGGAGCGCTTTCTTGATCTCTCCCCGCCCGGTCTGGATGAAATCATGGCTCTGACTCGCGCGGTTGAGTTCTTTATGCAGGGCAGCTACGATCTCTTGATTCTTGACGCAGCACCGACTGGTCATCTAATACGCCTGCTGGAACTTCCGGAACTGATTGACCAATGGCTCAAAGTATTCTTCGGCCTGTTTTTGAAGTATCGTACGATCTTTTCCCTACCGAAGGTCAGTCAGCAGCTTGTGAAAATGTCTAAAAAGCTGAAGGTTTTTAACTCCCTCTTGCGAGACCCTACCCGTTCGGCACTCTTTTGCGTAACCATTCCGACAGAAATGGCCTTTCAGGAAACCCTGGACTTGATTACGGCCTGTGAGCAACTGGCAGTGAGGGTGCCCTTGTTGTTTGTCAACCTCGTTACACCCCCAAGGGACTGTGCTCTCTGTTCTGCACTGGCCCGGCGGGAGGAGGCAATCCGGCACCGGCTGCGGCAGGCATTTCCCGATTTACCTCAGACGGTGGTTTATCGTCAGAGTGAAATGCTGGGGATAGGCGCTCTCATGGATCTGGGACAAGAGCTCTTCCATTATCAAAATCAAGATTTTGCCGCCCGTAGTGCGCTAATTCAATGAGGGGCGCCATCAATGTCTGAATTTCCCTCTCCTGATAATGAACAGGTCACGCTGTGCGAGGTGCTGGATCGCATTCTCAATAAGGGTGCCGTGGTAGTGGGGGAAGTCAGAATTTCGGTTGCAGATATTGATCTTATCTATCTAGGTCTACAGCTTGTATTGAGTTCCATTGAGTCGGTGCGAGATCCGGAACACCTGGAGGCCGCGATCAGGATTGAACCATCGCTGATTTCATCTCCAATGGTCAGTCAGAATCAGGATTAGGGAGGAGTCGAGGAAGGCATGAGCACGATGGATGGGACCAGAGTGGAATCAACAAGCGTTAGCGATTTTGCCAGGGTAATGAACGTGGGCTGCGACTCTGGATGCCATTTGTCCACAGGGTCCGAAGTCGCGACTGTCCTTAGGCAACCCAGAATTAACCTTGACGAAGACAGCGTTAAGAACGGTCTTGGCAGGTTGGTCTTGACGCTGGTCAAGCTGCTGCATGAATTGCTGGAGCGGCAGGCGATCAGGAGGATCGATACGGGATACCTCAGCGATGCCCAAATTGAGAGGCTCGGGTTGGCATTGATGAAGCAAACGCATGAAATCGAAAGGCTCCGGCAAGAATTCAATCTGGATGAAGAAGATCTGAATCTCGACCTGGGACCTCTCGGGAAGCTCTTATAGGAGGAAGCAAAATGGCCATTCACAAGGGTACACAGCATTCCATTGAGAGTTCGAATTTGGCGGATCTGCTGGAGCGTGTGTTGGACAAAGGCATTGTCATAGCAGGGGATATTAAAATCAAACTGGTCGACATCGAATTGCTCACCCTCCAAATTCGCCTGGTAGTTTGCTCAGTGGATAAGGCAAGAGAGATGGGAATGGATTGGTGGACAAACAATGCCATGTTCGAACCGCGAACCGACCGGGAGATGGTTGCACCTTCCCTTGCCAGGCTGGAAGAACGACTGACGAGGCTGGAGTCTTCGTTGACTCCAGGATAGATTGGATCGTTTTGCAGTGAATGATTTCAGGCACGGTCGTTTAGGTCCCTTTTCGGAAGAGGCCGAGACCATTCAAAAACGGGGGCAAAATTCTAGCTGCGTCCAGGAAACTTTCCGTTCCGGGAGTCATGCTAGTATACTACCGGCGGAAAATGTCCTTTAGATCTCTATTTAGGGTATGCGCACATACCTGGAGCAACAGATGTGCTCCGTCATTCCGTCCTCCTTATGAACTTCGGATCTCCTATTTTCAAGAACAGCATCAAACGGATTGTCGACAACCATTCGGACTTCGCGTTTTTCGACGTCAAAAATCGCGTCTTCGCGTGCACCGGCGCCTAACTTCTGAGACCCCCATTTTCCGGTGAACCATTACGACTATGGAAACCCGCGATTACCGACCAACTGGTATCCATTCGGAAACACCGCGGCAATCGAAACCAGTTGGACGACCTTGCGGGCGTGGCGCCCCGGAGCGCCTGCGCGCTTCTCTGCAGGCACAAGCGCAAAGCCACCCCGGGGAGGCCGTTGTTTTTGTAGAATGCGCAATTGGAAGGTTGCTCGTGAAAATTGCCCTGACAAGTGTTATATCAGCGCAAAGCATAGTTGAGTCCTCCTCCACGGCTTGACATTTTCTTTGCAAGACAGTTTCGCGATGTGGAAAAGGAACTTCAGCCGACATGCTTCGAGACCCCGGCCGGCATGAGCGGGTCAACAGGGAGTTATGCTGGCCATGGTTATCCTCCTGGTTTGGGTTGTGGGATCCAACCGGAGTTTAATCCTGGTCCGACACATTTTCATAGTTGGTTGTGAGCCCCCGGCTCATGAGAGTTCGCCGGAATGACGGCTTAGACGGCTTAGGGTTTTCAATGATTACCATCTTGAACGCAACTTCGTATAAGCCCCAAAGATTTCCATTTTTTTAACATGTATCTACAACTCTTGCGATATTCTTCTTGTAAGACCGTGGTCAAAATGCTGGCGCATAATTGGATATCTAACACTATTAATATCGCACATTGTATACCAAATACATTGGGCTATTCCAGATTCCATGACTGTTCCACTGACCAGATAAACAATTGTGTGGGAGATTCATGGGGTTATCTAAGGTAGCCTCATGATTCATCAGCATCCAACCTCGATATCAATATCGATCTCGTATCTCGCGGGGGCTTTTTTAGTCACACTCCAAGAGAGTCTCAAGCCCATGATCGCCAAAATCCATACATGCAGTCTTCTCGGCGTTGACGCCATACTCGAAAGGAAAACTCGTTAACAACACTGCTGATACTGCGTCAAGCGCTCTCGCCGGCGCCCCTTAGCGATGTGCTCCGCGGAGCGCGGAAGGCGCCCCATAAGCAGTCGCGGGGCGCCTTGTTGAAGTCGAAGTGGACCTGGCTTCCCGCTTACCCGTTTTTGTAACCGTCGGGCTGCAGGATAATATCGTAGAGGAAGACAGGTACGGGAACCAGGAGAAGCCTCAAGTATTATCCTTTCAGGGCTTTGGCAACAACATCTGCAAGAAGCTCGTGACAAGCGACTATGGAGCCTGGCACTCCATCTATTCAAAGCACGACCGGCCTAAAGGCGGCCACGGGGAGCAGACCAACTTTTCGCTCCTCAATTCAGCGATCCGCAAGATGCACTCCATTTGCCCGCACCCGGACTTCATTATCTTTTCCGGCGATCTTCTGGCCCATGGGCTCGAAGCTGAATATTCGAAGCACTCTTACCCCGGACACACTGTCGAGGAATTCGTGCAGAATACGCTGAGCTTCATCAACTACGAATTCAAGTATTACTTCGGCAACGTGCCCATCTACTTCACTTTGGGCAACAACGACAACTACACTGACTTCGGCATCGCGCCTCCCCCGGCCGACACCTTTCTCCCCGACACCAAGGATATCTTCTTTGCATATATCAGTGGAGACGCCGACGCGGAAGCCTCATTCATGGCCACCTTTCCCCAATCCGGGAGCTATAGCCTCCATCCAGCGGCGGCCCCCACCAACAAGATCATAGCCTTGAACGACATTTTCTTTTCGCTGAAGAGCACGCAACAGAGCGCGGGTTGGCAACAGATCGCCTGGTTGGAGTCCGAACTGGCTTCGGCGGCGCAAAATGGCGAGAAGGTGTGGATCATTACGCACATCCCGCCCGGAGTGGACGTAACGACGACATTGAGCAACCATAACGGGGAAATCACGGACTTTTGGGAGACCCAATCAACAGATGCCCAGGGCAAAACGTTCCTCGAAAAGTTCAGTGAACTGACTGTAGCATATTCCTCGGTGATCGGCGGGATCTTCTGCGGCCACACTCATATGGACCACTTCAGGCTGATCTCCGACCAGGGAGTGCCCAAATCTTTCGTCCATGTCACCCCGGCGGTGAGTCCCCAGTTCAAAAACAATCCGGCGTTCCAGGTGCTCACCTACGACACGGCGTCCTTCGGCGTGATCGAGTTCCAAACCTATCGTTACGGCTACGTGCGACAAGGGTGGAGCAAGGAGTATAGCTTCAACCGAACGTACGGCGTAAGCCTGTACGATCCCGCCAATTTGGATACCGTGTTCAACCAGCTCCAGCAGGATGCGGCTGCCCGTAAGCACTTTACCGCCTATTACGACGTGAACAACGGGGGCTTCAGGCCGATTACCACCAAGAACTGGCAGTCCTATTGGTGCGGGATAGCGAACATTACGGACCAGGACTTCGCAACATGCACAGACTCCCTGCTTTCTCTCACTTCTTTTGACACTGAGTGGGAGTAAGCGGCCAACTTCTGAAATGGTTTCAAATCTTTCATCGTGAGCCGGACTCGGCAGACCGGTAAAGGGTTGCGGAAGGCGGCAGCCGGCGAGGAGGAGAAATCCGCCGAATCGTCTCGCCACCGATCGTGTCGATGACGACGTCTATATCCTTTACTTTGTGCTCGAAACGTTCCGTCTGCACGTTATATTTCATCGTCGAGATGGAAATTGGCGACGCCCGGCCCGACCCCTTTGACTATCCCTGACAGGTCCGATCCCAGGACTAACGGCAACCGTTGAGGAAGCGCGCTCTTGCCGGCCCTCACCCAAGCATCCCATGGGCCGACTCCCGCCGCTTTGACTCGGACCAACACCTGCCCCTCAGCAGGGTCAGGCAGGGGGACCTCCTCATACACGATAACTTCAAGCCCACCAGAAACCGTGAACACGCACCGCTTTCATCCGCTTCGCAGGTACACGCTCATGTGTTGCGGGTATTTCTCTCATAGCCTGACACCCTGGGGCATTGAAATTCCCGGCGCTTCCCCGACGGCAGTCTTTGCCTCAGTTATCCTGTCTGGTCAACCATGCGACAAATATGCCCGATGCGAACCCAAAGATATGCCCGGTCCAACTCACCCCTGGCAGAACTACAAACAAGGAAAACAATGCCCATCCATAATAAAAGGCTACTACCAGGGAAACGACCAATGCCAGCAGGTCTCGCCGGAAAAAGCCGATAGCGAGCAGGTAGCCTATCAAACCGAAAATGATGCCGCTTGCTCCTATATGGACTGTATGGCTACGTCCGAATAACCAGACACCCCCTCCTCCGATCAGTGCCATGAAAAGGACTGCTTCAAAAGTTAGTTTTCTGCTGTACGCCAGTGAGAAAAAGAGTAAGGGCGCCAGGGCCAGGGAATTTGAAAACAGGTGCCCTATACCGGAATGCAGGAAGGGCGCAAACAGGAGACCGGGCAAACCTGAGATGCTTCGCGGTCTTATGCCGTACATTCGCAGATCGAAGGGTAAAATAAGGTTCACAAAATAGATTCCCCAGAGCAAAGCCACGCAGAAAACAACAATTTCCACATTGTCGATAATTTTCACCCCAGGGGCTGCAAACAACGTCTTACTTGCTCTCATACGGCATCAATCCTCGTGAAGCACCTTGCGAGCTATCGCGCAGTATTCCCGGCTTTGATCGTCAACCGGGATGAGATCGATTTCCGAAGGTGACGCAGCCCCCAAACCGAGCTCGACCGCCCGCGCAATCTGTTCCTGGTCGAATATCCGCCGGTTCATGATCGCCGGATTGCCGCCAAGCACCTTGAGTATTGCCACTCCCACCGCATCGATTGCCACCCGGTCGGTTGAGGCCAGAAACACGTCTCCTCCGGCAAGTTTTCCGCTCATAGGCCCACCATCCACGAAGGCATCAATTCCATCCAGGACGACGAGCCCGGGTTGAAAGGGTGCGTTGATCTCGGCAATCATTTTGCGCTGATCCGCGGAGCCGTGGAGTTCGGCCATGTAATTGAATCCATGCCGGGACGTCGGAACAACCCCGACGTGCAGTTTGAGAGACATGCTGAAAACACCGCCGTACTGGTGAGTTTTCAAGCAACATGTGGAAACCAGGCACTCGGTTTCCAGAATAGGCCGGGCTATCCGAAATCCATCGGACCAGTGACTATCCGTGGGCCTGAACTCAATCCAGTCGGATTTAGCAAGGTCATCGAAGTTGATGATCCGAACGTCACGTTCGTGCATGAGCGGGATGATTCCCTTGTCCATCATGACCCGGATTGTGGGTGGATAGCTGCGCTCGCCCAAACTGATGGATTTTGCGCCCATCTTCCAAAGCTCATCGACCAGAGCAACCAGGGTGTCGTTGTGCGTTGAGCCCGGACACTGGTCCGCCGTATTGAAGTTGGGCTTAATCAGGACATCTTTGCCCTTGACCGGATTGGCGCCCAGGCCGGCTACTGAAGCTCTCACACCCCGCGACCTTTCGGTGGTCTTCACAAAGGCAACCCGAATCATCATTTACTCCCGATCAATTACGTAGCGTTGCGCCACTCATATTAAAAGATCTGAGAAGCATACTCTGAATCCGGCATCCCCGGGTTTCCCATGGAAGCCCTTGCCCGCTCGCTCAGCCAGCACCCGGGGTCTGCCTCAAAGGGACTCCCGCTCAGGGCATAGGAGAGGCATCTCAGCCCTCCCCGGCACGCCCTGGCGAAGAAGCATTTCCGGCACCCGTCCCCTATGCGGTCTCCATCGCGCAAGGCGTGCAATATGTCGCTCCCGTGGTAGATTTTGGCAAGGGGCGTTTCCAGGACGTTGCCGATTTTGACGGGCATGCGCCGGCAGGGATACACGTCGCCATTGGGCAGGATGCAAATCAGGCTGTCACCGGCTGTGCAGCGATACGGCACCCCGCCTCCCACCAGGAATTGTATCCCTCTGTGCATGGCCACTTCGGTTTGTTTCAACCGGAACCAGTTCCCCATTGTCTTCTCACCCCGTGCCTGATGCATGAGTCTAAAGAAATGAAGAGTTTCAAGGGGGCTGAGGGTGCATGGGGTTTGTACGTCATCTGCCCGAGAGGAACCGGATACAGGAGGAATGAAGCGGTCGGCCCACACGCGTGCGACCTTCAAGCGCCGGGCAATGTCCACCACCACGGGAAATTCCAGGTAATTATCTCTATGGGCGGTAAATGAGATGAAGGTGCGAACACCTTCTTTCACCAACCGGCGAACCCCCGAGACTGCCCTATCGAAAGTGCCGGGTCCACGGATGCGGTCGTGGGTCTCCCGACCACCCTCCATGCTGACCTGTACAAAAGATGGTGTCAGTTTTTTAAGTCTCGAGGCCGCGGCATGATCGATGAAACTGCCGTTGGTCAGAATCGCAAAGGTAAAAAGGCCCCTATTGGCAAAAAGGGTCCGGAGCAGGTCCATGAAGTCGGGCCGCAGGAAAGGTTCGCCCCCTGTCACGGTCAAATGCCCCCTCACGCCGACCGGGTCTTCTTGCCGCTTCCACGAAATCAGCAATTCCTTGAACTGTTCCAGGACAGCGAGGAGCCCGATATAGTCCATCTCATCGTCTGCAAAGGAACTCTGGTAACAATGAGCGCACCGGAGATTGCACCGCTCCGTTATATGCCACTGGAGAAGCATATTGCCGGGTCTATACAGGACGGCCATGACCCCTAATTCCCGCCACCGCAACCTCCACAGCCTCCGCCTCCGCCCCCGCAGCCGCCACCAAAGTAGCTGGTATTCGAAAAGGAAGAAGCGGGCGCGGCCAGGATGCTCACGTACTGGGCGTAAGCTGTTCCCCCCAGCACACTGAAGCCGAAAAGCGCTACGAGGAGAGTGAGATAGACGCCCTCGATTCCCAAATCCGGAGCGGCTGCATTCTTTTCACCCTGCAGTTTCACCCGAAGCCCATTGAGATAATCGATGCCCCGCCTGCTGAGCCGGGGCGTTCTGGTTATCCTGATCGTCAATATGAATCCGATTACCGCCGCGACTACCAGGAAGAGAACATTGGTGCGGCCTCTCGACAGGGCGACAGCAAGTTTAAAGCCGCCCAGGCCCAGAATGAAGGCAGACAGGGCGATCAGCACGAACCGCGCCCTGTTCTTTGCGGCCCGCGAATTGAGCAGCCGGTCGTCATAGAGACGCTGTTGCAAAGGAGCACAACGTTCTTTGAATTCCGAGGAGAGCCTTTTACAAATGCCGCGCATCGTTTGGGGGCTGGCCAGGTAATCGTATACGATGCGTTCCATATCGGACATTGCGGATTGCCCTGAGGGAGTGTCAACCCGTATAATCTTGGGGCTTTCAACGCTGCTCACCACGCAGCGGGCCTGAATGAGTTTGAATACGGCAAGCCGTATCACTTCCTGAACACCTCCCCGCAGGTATGCCACCTCATACGGGTCGGGCTTGGACGGCAGCGGCAATGACATTTCCTGACCGGTCGAACCTGCGCTCCGAATAAAATACCACCCCAACAGCAACGCTACAACGATTGTAGTGATGTACAGCAGCAGGAAATCAGTGCCCTTCATGTTCGCTACAGAGTTGTTAGTGAGCCATTCCATAGTTCCTCGTTCCTTCTTTTCGAGGTCAATGGAAGTCTGTGCGGCTTCGACGGGTGTGCTATAATCTACTTTCTTTAGTGACATCTCTGTTTCTGTTATACTATTGGTACGATTTGATTTGATAATCTCAATGTTTTTTACCAAACCTACCTTTGGAGCAATCCACGAAGTAACCTCGTTTGTTGTCTCGGCACCTCGTACTGTAAACTTCAGCCTGATACAATTAGTGAATTGGCCATAGGGAACTGTTATAACTGCATTAGTATCATCAACACCATAGGTATAATGTGAGGTTAAAGGTGAGCCGTTACCTAATGAATAACTTACATTTGAGTCAAAAAATATGCCGTCTTTGATAGGATTAATTAGTATAGGTATGTCAGTATCCACTTTTACGAATGACCCATCGGCTAATTGTGAACCAATTACGTATATTCCGTTTGCTTTCTTTTGAAACAGTCGAGTGATTGGATACTTAACATCTGCACCTGTCATTACAGATGGCGTGACTTCAATATCGTGGACAATGCGTGATTTATATACCGTTACTTGCCTTGTCATTGACTCCTTGGATTCTTTCTTTAAATAATCATATGTCATCGTTCTTGGGACTAGAGGATAATAAATATCTACATTTGACGATGTCTCACCTTTTGCACTACTGTTACCCAGGCAGACGATCAGTAGGAAAACGATTAAAAGTGCTAATGTAGAGTATTTCATAATCTCTCCCGTGTACAATCTGGAAATTGTCCTGCTATACGCAGTGTCATAAATAATTGCGAAATAACTGCTTCCGTCATTGCGGCGAAAGCCGGAAAGCCAGCGACTTTCATCCAATTGCTGTGGCGCTGGCCCCCGGCTTCCGGTTTGGGCCGGAATGACGGACCTCCTTTTCTCTCTGCTTTTGGGTACTTGGTTTGGGCAACAGGCCGCCCCGGAATCCCCCTTATCGGTTCGGCCGGAAATAGATGAGAAATCTCGGATGAACAGTCGCCGCGCACTAACCCGCGGCTGCTCAGGTCCCCCGAAGATCGTGCAGTCATCAGTCAGGGTCTTCAGGGTGGACGCTTTTTCTCACCTGACTTTCATTTCAATTGCGGAGATGCGATCAATGGCCACCAGAGCATCATAGAACTCTTTCTGACTTATTTTACCGAGATGCAAAAGGTTGCCTTTGACACCATTTACTACACCGGTAATCGTTTGACCCGATGTCAGGTAAAGTGTCACGCTTTTGCCCTTGAGCAGAGCGAGATTTTCCATTATGGATGTATCTACACTAAACTGAGCAGTTTCCGGTTCAGCGGCGGTAACGTTTTTTACGTTCATAAAAAGGTTGAACCCAAGGATCATAGTGAGAGCGATAATAGCCACCAGAGTACGCTTTCCCGTTAATCTTTTCATGCTCATCCATCCCTTCGTGGTTAGAAGTTCATTGCCAATCGTTCTGCTTTTACTGCCCCCGGATAATCTGGACCTATAACCGGAACGAAAAATGCGTCAGTTAGGTTCGAGTTACTTAATTAATTCGTATTCGATCTCATCTTCTTCAAGTGAAATTTGTTTTTGATCACCGGATTTCCTCCACTTGCCGGTTCCACCACAAAAACCATCGTTGACAAAAGTTTCACGGCAGACAATGGGCGTACTTCCAACTTTCACGGAAAGCCTGCAGGCCTCTGCCTTGCCATGTTTTTCATCAGCGCCGCAGTTGTCCGAGCGTGTTTTAGTCTGGCCAAATTTCATGACTCCGCTGCCTGAAACCTCTATTATCGAAATCGCTTCCCATGTCTCTCCCATATTTGTCCCGCCCGTCGCGACGACTATTTCCGACAGGCCGTTACCGTTAATGTCGGGCAACGCGCCGATAGCGTTGTCCCAACCCCCTTCATAAAGAACATGGGCAACTACCTGAGCATTCTCGATTACTGCAATCCCATTTAGCGCCATATTGTTGCCGGTCTCGCAATATCTGTACAGGATCGCTTTTTGGTCGGACTCAGGTCTTGTAAATGATCCCCGCACGATATCGATGGCAGCAGCTTCGAAGCCGGCAGTGCAAAGCCGATCGCTTTCCTGCTCATGCCATGTCTTGCGGGCTGCAGGCAAAACACTTTCTTGCATTAGTATCCCTTCGGAGGATGAGGGCCTGGTTTGTTTAAGTATTAGCCTGCCGTCATAGATTGGCTTCCAATTTTGCGCCGGTGCTTCTACAGGGGCAATCAGCCCCATCAGTATTGCTATGAACAAAATTAAGCGTCTCACCTTCGGTTTCCGTGAAATTTTTGGAGTTCCCACTTGCAAGCGTCACCGCCTTTTTTTGAACCCCGGCATCACCCTGGGATCGCTCCCGGGAAACAATGCCGCTCCATCAATATACCCGTATGACCAGTGCGTAAGGCGATGCCCGGTCCTCAAACGTTGTGACGGTGACCTTGTAATCGCCGGTCTTTTCCAGGCTGCCTGTCAGGCTCGTATTGAAGTCACACTCTTCTTCAGGCAGGCCAAGGCCGTCAGGATCGGTGACATTAAAACCCGTATTTCCTGTCTTTTTCGTAAGACGTCCGTTGAACTTCAGTCCGGCCCCGGAACTTAAAACGTACACTACTTCTTTATCTTTTGTGACTATACCCGTAAGGGTAACCGCGGGGCCTTTGGGGATTGCCTTAATTATCCGGGTATCACCCGGGGCTTGCCGGGCAGCAACCGGAGACCACAATAAGAGTAGAAACAGATTGATCGAAAGGAACCATCGCAGAGATCTGAGCATCATCCTGGGCCTCATGGAAAGGCAAAAAGGGACGTGAGGTGCCGGATATCAGTTTCGCCGGCAAGCGCGGCAAATCAACCTTAACGAGTGAACGTGCTTCACTCGGTATCCCGCGCCCCGCGCCGAATCACAGTTTATTCAGGAGCAGTTCGCGGATCTCCCCGTCACTGTACATGCCGTCGGTCCGCAGTGCATATGCACAATGCATTTCGAGCACGCCGTCATTAAAAAAGATGCGCATTTCCGCCTTATCCTTGACGTTTTTTAGCCGAACCAGCCGGAGACCATCGCGAACCGCTTCCTTGCCCAGGTCATCGATGCAGATGCTGCGCAAAGCCATATTGAGTCGATGGCAAGATATGTTGTCGATGAAGTTGAGTCCTTCGGCATCATCGGAAAGGCTTTCCCATTCAACTTCGTATGGAATGGCCTTCCCGCAGATTTCCTCGATCTCCTTGACGCGGCCTGGAAATGTGGTGTCCTGTAGTTCTTTGATCTTACGCCGCTCGTTCAGTCCCATTTGACGCTGCCTCCTGATGTAGTGTCCGTGGGCCGCGGACGCGGCCCGGATTGTAGGGCAAGTTAGATCCCTGGGCCATTTGCAGGCTAAGAAAGATCAGAATACCATGCATAAGAGTGCCGCTGCGATATCCAATTCGAATAAATCACGGCTGCGGCAATAAGCGAGCTCATATATTTTGCAAAATCATGCACTCGCTCCTCTCCTAATTGACCTGCCCAGCTTGCATCGGCGTGGGCTGCGACCTTTTGGTCAATGCAGGCTTGAGGCCCTGCGTCGTACTGTGATGCCCACCGACGAAGGGTCTCCCAGCCGGAGAGCAAAATCTAAATCTGGTAGACCGCACCTCGAGACCCCAAGGATTCATCACGGCCTGGCCTTTGTGGCGCTCCCCCAACGGAGGCCATCGGCTGTAGCCCATCCCCGACTGGTGGAATCACTTTAACCCCGATGAGGTAACATGGTGGTAACACCTGAAGGTGTGTTGCGGATGACATGGAATCGTGCAAACTTATTTTATTTATTTTTGTTTTTATTCTTTGCAGAGGACCTCGAGGGGATGGGTGCAGTGATGCAGCCGGTTAGGCGTGGCAACACTCATGGACAGGAAGAGCGTTGGAGTGGTTGAAGTCATTGATGGCACACCATCGGAGGCCGGCGGAATTCCTCATGGAACTCCTCGGCCCCGCGCGCTTTCGCGCGTGCGCCTGACGGGGCCTGGAGATAGGGGCAGGGCATCTTTAAACTGGAAAATCACTGCCCCCCGGTCTTGGAAATAACTTGAGCGCAACTTGGGCATAATACGGCGTATGCCGGCACAACTTCATCAAGACCGCTAAAGTGCGTAGTCCATCTTCCGACCATCAAAGGACACCGTATTGATTCCCGGATGGGCCGAAAAAGGGGTAAAGCAACTCAGTCCCGCTGATGAACCGGGCAAAGGAAGAAGGACCGGAGATTTTTTCTCCGGCCCGGGGGATTTCTGATCAGAGCCGCTCGATTAGAGCTTTTTTACCTTGACCGCCGATGGTCCCTTAGCGCCCTGCTCAATTTCGAAACTGACGAGATCGCCTTCCTGCAGGCTTTTGAAGCCGGAGGCCTCAATGCCGCTATGGTGAACAAAGACATCTTTTCCGCCACCTTCAACCGTGATAAATCCGAAACCCTTCTGATCGTTGAACCACTTCACAGTACCTTGAGGCATTTTTTCATTTCCTTTTTAGATCGTGTTAGTTCAAGTATGTTACTAAAGATAAAATAGTAAAAGAATGCGACGGACGCAAGGGAAAAAGCCAAGTGATTGGAGGGGCCCTGCCCGGCCGCCTAATTCCCGGTTAAAACCTACCGGTACTGTCTCCAATACATCTACCTGATACGGCCCCGCCGCACCGCCAAATACGGATACGCAAGAGCCATCACACGCGATTCCGTGTTATGAAAAATCACCCTACTCCGCGGCAGCCCCGAGGAATATTCTGACGACTCTGGCGTCCCTGAAATAAAAGATCATTCCATCAAAGATGGAGCCGGCGACGAACTTCCTGCCCTTCTCGGTCTGGCCATCCTCGTCCCGATATTGACCGTAGACCTCGATGACTTCCTCTTCCGTGCTCCCAATGTGAATACCCCGACTTGTCACGAGATTGCAGGGACTTGTGACTGTAATCGACTCGACAACTTTCTCGCCTCCCTTACGCTCGGAGCCCATTTTAAGCACAATACCGCACTCGGCGAGCTTCCAAATCTGCACATACTCGCCCGTGGCCCCTTCCAACACTTCTTTGCCCTTCTTTGGCCGGCAGGAAATGTTCCCGGTGACCTCTTTTTCCGCCAGGCCGAGGCGAAGCCCGCCGATTCGCTCCCCCCTCGTGTCGAATTGACCGCCTTCGATGCCTTGGGGTCCCAGGGGCTGATCCGACCATGCAGGAACGTGGTAAGAGGCTATCCAAACGAGCATCATACAGGCCAATGTATTTCTGAACACGGACTTTTCTCCTCAAGCAATGTCAGTCTCAAATCATTTTTGCCCCGCGCGGCGCCAAGCCCGATAGCCTGTCCGCCATCAGGAACAATCCAGCATGAGTGACGACCCATTCCGTCCACCTCTTATCGTGCAGCAACGCGGGACGGGAGAACCTGGGTCGTTGGGGACGCTACTCTACAATCGATCAATTTGCAATTGGCGTAGTCAAGGGGTTGGGCGACGGCACCTCAAAGCCTGCCAACTTTGCCACTTGAACCCGCATTCGAGAAGATGTCCGCGCATAAGACCTCCAGCCCTGGCCTGTCCCCTGACGTTTTCAATCCTTATCTTTTTACTTGGATGTTTGTGTGTCACATGGTCGGAGCACAGCGGAGGGGAAGGTGAAATGAGACGATGTGCAAACCAACATCCAATATATAACTTCCACGCCAATCAGGTGATAGCAGTGGATTACGTTACTTAAAAGGAGGCAGCCCATGGCAAAGATCCTGGAATGCGCCAAGGCAGACCCGTCGAGTGGGTGTCAGAAGATTTTACGGGGTGAGACGGAAGAGCAGGTACTCCAGAAAGCGGCTGAGCACGCCAGGGAACACGGCATCCGTGAAGTTACGCCAGAGTTGATCGAGCGTGTCAAAGCGAACATCCGTGACTCCTAGCCGGAGGTCGTGTCTGTTGGATAGACGCACGGGGCCGCCTCAAAGGCCCCGTGCTTTCCATCGATATGGGTGTCCGCTGTTGGATGTCGATACTCCGGCTCCCTCTATATTTGCTGTGTCAGCTCTTCCTCCGGATGGTGGTATTCCCCCTCGTGGCCAGCCGTAACACCCGGCAGCCCTCAGTCGTCGCGTGCAGCGGCTGGTTGGCTTTCCGCCTCCATTTCCTCCAAGATCATGGCTGCGTCCTCAACCATTTTGACGCATGTCGTCTTGAACAGATTCCGCTCTTGTGCCTGTCTTTTTCCTTCCGCGGTACTGATGTCGCATCCGAGCAACTCGCGACAGACGAGCGACCCGTTCCGCACTTGGAATCTTCTCGCGAACTCAACAACACGGGAGTAGACTCCAGCACGTCCCGCGGCCGTGTCGCAATTTTCAGGAGCGTGCCGAAGTCCCAAGACCATTATCGCCCCGGTCACCGCGCCGCATGTTCCCCCCATCCCCATTCCGCCGCCGAATCCGGTTGCAATCTTCATTGCCGTTTCCCGGGACAGTCCGAGCGGCTGCCCATAGGCAGCCAGAATGGATTGCGAACATGCACACCCGTCCCGAAACAGTTGTACCGCCCTTGAAACACTGCTCATACGGATCCTTTCCCGTCAGGAAGCCCAACAATTATACAGCCCTTATAAACGGCAGCCGCGACAGGTGGCAGCCTGACCATACTTCATAGCGATCATAATACTGTACCATACCTGGGCAAGAGCTGGGCAGGGGGAATCTTTGGAGTACCCCCTAAAAGGGCGAGAGCAAGAAAAGCTGCCCTCCGGCTCTGCATGTGGGCCTTTGATTCAGGGGAGTTTTTTCCGGCGGTGCAGAAAAAACCGAACCCCTTGGCCTTCCGGCGAGACAATAGGAAACAAAGGGCGGTGCATTCGGTTTAATGCCGGGAGCCACGTGTCGTGGCGCTGTTCCACGCCCCGCCACGAACTGGGAGCCGTAAAGCAGATAAAATAATTCTAATGGTCAAGTTAAGGGGTCACAGGGCAAAGAAAATCAAGTGCGTAGGCACGGCAAAAGCTGTATAATGGCTCAAATAAGGAAGCGGGTTCGCAAATATCAAGGGTTAAACAAAAAGGCAGCGGGGGCATAATCAATGATGACATGTTGATGTTTACAACACTTATTGGACGTGCGGCGCCAATTCATACCAATGAGTACTTCAGTCTTATAAAGAGGGGGATAAAATGAGAACGCTTCTATGCATATGTTTAACTGTAACTCTTTGCATTATATCAGGTTGCATTTTTATAACTGATGCTCCTTCAACTTCTGGAATACCAACAGGGGAAAAAATGTCCTCCGAGATAAGTGAATTACAAGGTGCACATTACGCAAAACTTAACTCTATCGGATGCCTGCAAAACGTTGATATGGAAAAGGTCAGGTTGGCTGATCGCCAAAGTGATTTCGATACAATAGACAATTTGGTAAGGGAAAAGCGCTGTTTCGTTCTACCTACAGACACAGACATTTTCATCAAGGACCGTATCACAGCTGATATTGTGAGTGCAAAACTTAGAGGCTCAACACAATTATTCTATACTATGAAACGCAATTTAGTTTCGAACTAAATTAGTAAATAAATAATTACAATCAGCAGATCTGTAATGGACCAGTAACTGAGGCATCTTGCCTTTATCGACAGATCTTACAAGAAAGTTAAATGGTTCCTGCCCGCATAGCGTACTCCTGTTGCCTGGTACGGAGTTTATCGATCAGTACATGAAGGATCGGGAAAAGGACCATTAAAAAGGCATGCTTCGAGCTGAGAATCCAGCCCTGCGCATATTGCCTCAGAGGATCGACGATTTACGCAGCGATAAAATTCCTTTTGATGAGCTTGAATAATTCTGTGATATTTGCTCAAAGAAGGTCTATCGAAAGTATCCATCAACACCTATTCCAGGCACTTATGCCAAGTAGGGCTCATGAGAGTGCAGTCTTTTCTTAGAAAAGCCAAAAGAGCGGGAGGCACAGCGCAGCGACCTGTTGCCCAAACCAGATGAAGACATAAAGAGTGCGGTTTTGCCTGGAACCTCACCCCCGGCTTTAGAGACTGTGTCGCAATTCAGCAGTGCTCAGTGCAAATCCCAAAAGACCAGGTTTTGCTTCCCCCTTTGCAAGGGGGATCGATGGGAATTTTAAAGGCTTACATAGCATTGGAGACTCAGAATCCCCCCTGCCCCCCTTTACAAAAAGGGGGGAAATATGGAAAATAGTTCCTTTACGACATAGTCTCCGAAGCGGGGACCAGTGTCTTGAACCATAATTATCCTACAATTTCAAAGGCGCACGGATTCCGGCTTTCGCCGGGGCGACGAGAATCATTTTCCAGGCTTCAGTAAATCCAACCACTTACGCGCTTATTTAAGCGCTTATGGAGCTCCGCCCCCCACGACGCCCCCTTCGCCGCAACGCGGCCCAGTGCAGCCGAAATCCCCGGGGGGGTGCGGAGCATCTTTAAACTGAAAAATCATTCCGCCGCGGTCTTGGGAATATCCCAGGCGCAACCCGGCATAACTCGCCCGCCAGTGGCCTATTGCATCTGCGCTCACGTGATCTTATGGTTCAACCTATGTTAGCGTTCCACCTTGCAGCAGATATGTCTACGAGGGATGCTCCACGCCTATGTCGCACGTCTACGTTTACCTGAAATGAGGAGATAGCCATGAGAGGAAATCTGTTGCTCTACTCTGCTCTCACCGCTCTGGCGCTCAGCCTGTTCTCGACGCCCCCCCTCGCCGGTCGCGGCGGATAACGCTAAATGCCCCACCTGCGATCCGAGTTTTACAACCATTGACTCACGCGGGTCAAACTCATCGACAATATTCGCATTCAACGATTGGAGTTGGCGCCGTGTGGTGCGTCACCATTGGTTCGATTCATCCGATTCGGCGGTTCCAGGCACCCCGACAAACGCAAAGGCAACGGCCGGCAACGCCAGGGCGACGGTCGGCTTCACGGCCCCGACCTCAAATGGTGGGAGCCCCATAACCGGCTACACCGTGACATCGCGCCCCGGAGGACAAACAGCCTCAGGGCCGGCCAGTCCCATAGCGGTTACGGGACTGACCAACGGCACTGCATATACATTTACCGTGAAGGCGGCAAACAGATCTGGGACCGGCCCCGCCTCAACCCCTTCCAACTCCGTAACGCCCTCCGGAGAGGTCGTCACATCCACTGCTTTCCCGCTCAAGATTTCCGCCGGCGACCGTCATCTTGAAGACCAAAACGGTGTGCCGTTCCTTATGGTAGGCGATTCACCGTGGGGCCTGATAACCGAATTGTGTCAAGCGGATGTAATCACCTACCTGGATGACAGACAAGCCAGGGGGTATAACACCATTATGGTTAGTCTCATTAACGTTGGCGGCAGCGGCCTAGCACATGCTCCCAACGACTGTAACGGGGACCCGCCTTTTACTACCCCAGGCGATTTCTCCACGCCCAATGAGGCGTACTTTGCCTATGCGGACTGGGTAATCAAGCAGGCCGCGGCAAGAGGCATACTCGTGCTGCTTGCTCCCGCCTACATGGGCTACGGTTGCGGAACCGCCAACACCGACGGCTGGCTTCATCAGATGATTGCAAGCGGCAACAGAAATATGCAGTCTTTCGGGGCTTATCTTGGGAACAG
>JBEKMB010000005.1:0-96592 GCA_050008735.1 Syntrophobacteraceae bacterium | reverse complement strand
ATTCAATGGGGCCTCGCAGAACCGCCTCCGACGAGTCATGGGGTAGACCCATTCTCGGCGGTTCTGCTCAGCCAGTCTATACGCTTTTAACATGTTTCAAACATACAAGGATTTACAGGATTAACAGGAAAACAACAGGCCAAAGGCAAAACAGGAGCCGTTTCAATCCTGTTAATCCTGTCTAAATCATCTGTCCTTCGTGCTTTCTCTGCGTCCTCAGTTCCTCTGCGGTGAACGGGTACCCCGGAGGTTGGCTCAAACATGGTTTCGCAGCCGAAGCTCCAGGGGATGAGGGTTTAGATAGTATTGTTCCTTCAGGTATTCCTGGCTGAATTTTCGCACATAGTGTCCGATCAGAGTGATTGGAACAATAAGCGGAAGGTCCCCCTTGTAATAGCGCCCGATCACATCGATCAGTTCCATTTTCTCACGGCCGCAGAGCTGCTTTTTAAAGTAGCCCATCATATGTTGAAGCACATTCGTGTTCTTCTTGACGGTGGCCTTCAATTTGAGAGCTTCCATGAGCAGCTTCCCGTATTCGGCGAAAACCGAACTCAAGCCCCTGCCCTTCGCCTCTGCGGCAAGCTTCCCCATGAGCCTGAGGTGCCTGGTGCTGTGGGCCATGATGATCAGCTTGTGCCTGGCATGAAAATGGACCAGTTGATTCAGTTTTTCTCCCTGCTCGAGCATTTCGCGCCAACGCTTCAAAACGAAGATGCGTTCGATGAAATTCTCACGAAGCGTCGGGTCATGCAGACGGTCCTCATCTTCGACCGGCAGCCGCGGAAAATGCCTCATGAAGACGGAAGCAAAAAGACCCGTACCTATCCTCCTCGCCCCGTTATTTGCCCCGTAGACCTTTACTCGCTCCATGCCGCTGCTCGGAGAACCGCTCTTGAATATGAAACCGCACAGGTCCCTCCCCTCGAGTTCACGGACCCGTTTATTGGCCCAATTGAGCATTCGATCGGTTAAACTCCTCCCGCTCCCGACAGTCACCAGCCGAGGGGATTCCGGCAGGCCCTCGAGACGCATCGATTCGCGTGGGACCCCCAACCCGCACTCCACCTCGGGGCAGACCGGAAGATACTCGACATATTCGCCCAGGGTCTCCGTCAGGAATCGGTCCAGCTTGTGGCCTCCATCGTAGCGGACTTTTTCCCCAAGCAGACAGGCGCTTATTCCAAGCCGGATCTTCTCCATGATCTGCACTATCCTTTTAAGTACCCTGACAACATGTGTACCCGTTCACAGCGGAGACGCCGGGAACGCCGAATCGACCGAAGCATCAAAAACTGCCTGCCGGTCCCGTGAAGGCGTCTGATTCAATGCCGTGCGAACCTCGCAAACTGCGCGGGGGAACTTTTTTCAGTTTAAAGATCTCCCGCGCTGTTCGTAGTGGCTCAGAGGGCCGGCGTGACATCGAGGACCGTTTCTTTTTCGACCTGCTCGTGTTGCGCGATATATTTTTGTTTTACGCTCAGCAGCATGAGAACGACCGGCCGGTAGGCCAGGTGCGCCCATTTGGCGAAAGGCACTTCCAGCACCAGCATCGGAATCGCCACCATCATGTGAATGACATAGATCGCGTAAGTTGAAAAAGGCCGATCCATAAGACGCGTAAAATTGATGAGAATACCGGTCAGGGTGGTCAACTGGAGCAGGACCAGGAACATCCAGTCGGTCCCGTGCGAATTCTTATACTGCGGTTTGCTCTTCTTGATTCGCCCGATCAGCGCGTACGTGGTCCCATACAGGATCGCGAATGTCGCGTAATAGCCGATCAGCCGGATCGGGTGGAAAATCGAGTACTCGGTCTTTCCGCCCAGCGAAGCCCAGCCACGCTGGAACTTCAGCCAATCGATGCCAAAGGGCAGCCCGTTTACCAAAACGACCACCATCAGGAACACGGAGGCATATCCGGTCATGATCGCAAGATGAACGATCCACTGCTGCTTGTCCTTGCATTTGCCGAACTGTTTCTGAGTGAAAAGGTGTGTCAAGAAAAGCTTCAGTTCGTTCAAATACATCCCCACGGGGACTTTCGTAAAATAGTCCCCCATGACGATCCTGATGCAGCGGTAGACATTGGTCAGCAGAAAAAACAGCAATATGGCCGCCATTACGAGGTCGGCCTTTTCGATCTCAGCCGAGGGCCATACGGAGTTGAGGTCCGTGTGCGTCCAGTTTATGGGGCCGCTGTGGAAAACGAGCAGTCCAATGCCTACGAGCACGCCGACTATTGCGACGGCAACCATCTCGAATAGTTCCGAGGTATAGAATTTGCGCGCAAACCCCGTCCAGTCATAGAGCGAGGTGAGATATCTGCGCAAGACCATCATTGTCTCGCCGGGGTCCGCCCCGCGGGGGCATCTGGTCGTGCAGTCCCCGCAGTAATAGCAGAGCCAGGGCTCGGGGGATCTCAAGATTTTTTCTTTTTGCCCCAGTTGAATGTACCTAACCAGCTTTCTCGGGAAGGGGTTCTCGGGGGTCGCCAGGTCGCAGATAGCGGTGCAGGTCCCGCAGTTGTAGCACTTGCCGGCGTCTTTAAGCCCGAATTCCTCCAATTCCCTGATCAAATTGGGATCGACTTTGTTGATCATCCGTTTAGCCTCCGATCTAATATCCCTTGTATGGGTTCGGGCCGATTACGATAAGTTTTTCGGCAAATTCATCAAGCATAGCGGGAATCTTATCGTAGTCGGTAATGGCGACTGTTTCGAACCGAACGCGATCGGATTCCAAAACGAGCCGGTCAAGAGTTTCCTTGACCTTGCTCAGTCGAATGTTAGCCAGTTCGCTGCCTTTGACGAAATGGCACTGATAATTATCGCCGTGGCGGCACCCCAGCAGCATGATCCCATCGATACCCTTGGAGAGCGTGTCGGCCACCCAGACCAGATTGAGCGAGCCGAGACAGCGAAGTGGAATAACGCGAACCCACGGGTTGTAGCTCATCCTGCGGAGCCCGGCCATATCCAGTGCCGGATAGGCGTCGTTTTCGCAGCAGAGCAGGAGGATGCGGGGCTTCTCCTCGTATTCGTCCGGAACATTGATCGACTTGATGATATCGCCGATCATTCCCACGGAATAGTTTTTAAAGGAGATGATGCGCTCAGGGCAGGAACCCATGCACACGGAGCAGCGGCGGCACCTTGTCGGTTCGGGAAGAGGATTGCCTTTTTCGTCCTCGTTGATCGCCCCGAAAGGGCACTCTTCCGTACACCGTTTGCACTGCGTACAGCGTTGCATAAAAAATTCCGGGTAGGTCAAATCACCCGCCCTGGGATGAACCGCCATGCCCTTGCTGGTGAGCTCGATACACTGAATTGCCTTCATCGCGGCCCCGGCCGCGTCTTCCATCGCGTTTGCAATGCCCATCGGGCGGCGGACCGGACCAGCGGCATAAATACCGGTTCGGCGGCTCTCATATGGAAAGCAGATGAAGTGTGAATCGGGAAACCCGTATTGAAGTTCCGGAAGCTCCGGACCCTGGCGGTACCCGAGATTGAGGATGTCCGAGACAAAAATGGTGTCGACGGAGGCAACCATCTCATTTTTCTTTTCTTCTTCCTCCTCCTCCTTCTTCACCTTAAACTCTTCCCCAAGGGCCGTGAGCGGCACCATACCGGTGGCGAGCACTACCATGTCCAGGTCGTCGAGCAGGATCTTTTCCCCCAGAAGCTCGTCAAGGGCTTCCACGGCGAGTTTGCCGCCATTGGTGAGGACTTCCGGCGCCTGCGTACGAACGAAAATTACGCCTTCTTCCTGGGCCTTTCTGAAAAAATCCTCACCCTGGCCGGGGGTGCGCATTTCCTGGTAGAAGACAAACACGTTCGACTTCGGGTCCTGCTGTTTTATCTGAATGGCCTGCTTGAGGGCCGTGAAACAGCAGATCGAAGAGCAGTAAGCAAGGTGTTGCGGGTCGCGCTGCCCGGCGCACTGAATAAAAGCGACCGTATTCAGTGCCCGGCCGTCCGCCGGCCTCGTAATTTTGCCCGACTTTGCGCGCTCTTCGAACTGAACGTTTGTGATGACGTTCTCGGATGCGCCGTAACCGAACCTTTTGTCGAGCTTTTCGGGATCGTATGGCTTCCAGCCAGCGGCCAGAACCACCGCGCCGATATTATGATCCGTCGTGGACCCATTCTGCGCGACACTGGCCTTGAAAACACAGGGGCCGCCGGAGAGCTTTTCCAGTTTCGATCCGGTCAGGACCTTGATCCTGTCGTTGCCTTTGACCGCTTTGATCAGCTTTCCGATTTCGTTGGCCTGCACGTCTTTGAACGGGAAGGTGACATTTTTCGAGACGTTATTCTGAAAACCGCCAAGCTCGTTTTCCCTCTCGACCAGCACGGCGGAGTATCCGGCCCTGGCCACCTCGAGGGCCGCCGTCATCCCGGTGGTCCCGCCACCAACGACCAGGACGTCCTTCGACATTTCCTGCTCCGGTTTATACGGCTCAGGCGGCAGCAACTGCTTCATCCTGCCGGCGCTCATCCGAAGGTAGTCTTCAGCCATCATCTGCGTGTCTTCATCGTTTGCCGGATGACTCCATACAACCTGTTCGCGCAGGTTCACGCGGTCAAGGATCGTCCCTTCGAAGTTGAAGACGTCGTACATCACACGCAGCGAACAGGCCGCGACGATCAGACTGTTTATACCCTCGCCCGCGATGTCGTCCCTGATCATCTGTGTGCCTTCCTGGCTGCAAAGGTTCCCATGGTTCCTGCATAGGGCCGCCTTGCATTCAGATGTTGCAACTTTACTGAGCTGTTCTATGTCCAGGGCCTCCCCGATACCGCAGCCCGTACAGATATATACCGCAATCTTTTTGTCCATCGAGTCTACCTCCTGACAACTGATTGGATGGCCTTGAGCGCTGCCGCCGTGCCGTCTTGAACCGATTCGGAAACGCCCGCCGGGGTCCTTGCGCAGCCCGCGGCCACAAATCCCGGCGCAGCTTCCATGGAGGCGATGAACCCGTGGTCATCGCGCGTTGCGAAGGCAGGCACTGGCGAAAGGGAAGTGTTCGGCTGCATGCCGGTGGCGAGAATCACCAGGTCCGCGCCGATCTGATTCAGTGTGCCGGCGTTCGTGTCTTCGACCCTGCAGATGAGGTTCTTAGTTGCGCTGTCTTCATCGATCCTGGCAACTTTTCCCTTGAAGAAGTTGATGTTGCCGTCCTCTTTGAGCTTGGCGTAGAAGGTCTCCAACCGGTCCATCGCGCGAATGTCGATGAAAAAGATATAAATCTTTGCATCCGGATATTGTTCGCGCACATAGGTGGCCTGCTTCATGGAAGCCATGCAGCAAACCGATGAGCAAAAAGCGAGGTGGTTTTCATCCCGTGAACCGGCGCACTGAACGAAAGCAACCGTCTGCGGCTCGCGGCCGTCAGAGGGGCGAACGATCTTTCCTTGAGTGGGTCCGTTGCCGGCCGCCAAACGCTCCATCATGACGTTGCTTATGACGTTTGGATAGGCGCCGAAACCAAGCGTATCCAGCTTCCTGGCGTCGTAGGGGGTCCAGCCCGTTGCCCAGACGATGGCTCCGACCTTCAAATCGACCGTTTTTTCCTGCATGTCCAGCTCGATCGCCTCATACGGACATGCTGCCTTCACCTTGGGCCCTTCCGGACTTCGGGCGAGCGCCGGGTCAATCACATAGCGCTGGGGGAACGCCATATCGTGGGGAAGATATGCGGCTTTGATCTTATCCATTCCATAATTGAATGGATTGTCGATCTCCATACTGCACGCCTCCGAACATTTCCCGCAGCCGGTGCACTTCTCATTGACATACCGGGGGCTCATCCGGATCTTGACATCCCATGAGCCCTGCCTGCCGGAAACCGATTCCACCTCAGCCATCGTGAAAAAGTGGACCTTGCCGTTATTCTTTATCCGGCGGAAATTTAACTCGAGGCCGCAGTATGGGGGGCACAGCTTCGGAAAATATTGATGAAGCTGAGCTACTCGACCTCCCAGATAAGAATTTTTCTCCACGAGATAGACCTCGTGGCCCGTTTCTGCTGCTTCGATGGCAGCGGTGAGTCCGCTCATGCCGCCACCGACCACCAGAATAGTCTGCGTTACCGCGTCAACCATGCTTATCCTCCTAAGCTGATTAAGAAAAACAAATATCGACAACCCCGGATGTAACTCGGCGAAATCCGCAGCATACAATCCGGAGTTCGCACCGGGATTGCGAACCGGCATGCCGTTTTCGCAGTACCCGAGCGTCCCAAAAGATTACTGCGTCACATCAAAAGCCGGGAAATGGCAAACGTCGAATTTCATACTTACGCCGATCTCGACCGTCAAGACCTTGGCAGTATAAATCATTACAAAATTGAAGTTTCGGAAGCCGTTGAGGACCGAATTTGGAACCATATACTGTTCAGCTTTGGTGGACCGAATTTTTCCGGGAGATCAACGTAGCGGTTGCAGGATTTGGCATTAGTAAGCAGGAAGCGAATTTCCGGAGCACTACACCCAGCTGGCGGTTAGAATAATTATTTAAGTCATTGCAGTTCCCAACAAACAATCATCGTGACAGTCCGATACCCGATACGCCGACTTTGTAGTATTGCCATAATCTCAGCCGATGTCAATATTCTCGTTAATTTAAGTGAGAAAATTCGCGGAAAATCATCCCGCGAACTCAAAAATCCGGGAAAGAACCTTTTGCCGGATGGAAAACTAGTTAATCTCCTCCGGCTCCCCTTCGGAATCGTTTTCCGCAAGCATGACATGGGCTTCCTCGGACGGAAGCTCCTGCACGTTGCGCAGCTTTCGCTCTATCGATCGGGACCTCTTTGCGGCGTCATCCATCGTATTGGCCGCCTGATCCAATTTCTTCTTGACCCCATCGAGGGTAGTTCCGAATTTTCCGAATTCGGTTTTGACCGCGCCCAGGAGCTTCCAGACTTCACTCGATCTCTTCTGGATGGCCAGGGTGCGAAATCCCATCTGAAGACTGTTCAGAAGGGCCGCCAGTGTGGTCGGCCCAGCTACTATCACGCGGCATTCGCGCTGCAGGCTTTCGACCAGCCAGGTCCTCCTTATTACCTCGGCATACAACCCCTCGGTTGGAAGAAACATTATGCCGAAATCAGTGGTTGCGGGCGGGTTCAGGTATTTTTCACAAATCGTTTTCGCGCAATTTTTTATTGTGGCGGACAACATTTTTCCTGCCTGCTCGGAGGCGGCAAGGTCGGAAATCTCCTGGGCGTCCACCAGTCTCTGGTAATCCTCAATGGGGAATTTTGCGTCAATCGGGAGCCATACGACTTCCCGGCCGTCCTGCTCGCCCCGCCCCGGCAGCTTGACGGCAAACTCCACTGATTCCGCGGAGTTTTCCTTCGTTTTCACATTTCTTTCGAATTGATCAGGCGTCAAGATCTGTTCGAGAAGCGTTTCGAGCTGGATTTCCCCCCATATGCCCCTGGTTTTCACATTGGTCAGCACCCGTTTGAGGTCGCCAACCCCGGTTGCCAGCACCTGCATTTCGCCCAGCCCTTTATGGACCTGCTCGAGTCTTTCCGATACCTGCTTAAACGATTCACCGAGTCTTTTTTCAAGCGTGCCCTGAAGTTTTTCATCAACGGTCGCCCGCATCTGTTCGAGCTGCTTCGCATTATCCTCCTGGATCTGTTTCAGTTTGCCGTCTATTGCATTCCGCAAAGCATCCAGCCGGTTCTCATTTGATTCGGTCAACCTTCCCAGCCTCACGGTAAACGCTTCAAACTGCTCCTTCTGCAGGGTCGCCATCTCGGACATCCCCTTGATAACCGAATCATTGAAGTTCTTCAGGGCCGCCGCGACCTCTTCTTTGAGTATTCTCGACCCGGAATTGGATTCTTCCCTCAGCTGATCGAGTTTTTTGCTGTTTTCGGATTGAAGCAGGGTAAGTCTTTGTTCCAATGTTTCACGGGCCTCGCCCAGTTTTTGCTCATTGGTTTCGGTCAACCTGGCGAGCCTTTCGGAAAATATATCAAGCTGGTTCTTCTGAAGGTTCGCAACCTCGGACATAACTCTCAGCACCGAGTCGTTGAAGTTTTTAAGCGAATTGGAGACCTCTTCCCTCAATGTTTTCGAATTGGCCGAAGAATCATCCCGCACGGCTGAGAGCTGCCTGGCACTCTCCTGGTGCACCGCCTGCAGCCGTTGCTCGATGGTCTCGCGCATCATGTCCAGCCTCTTCTCGTTTGTCTGAGTAAGCATTGAGAGCTGGCCCGCGAATGTTTCAAGCTGGTCTTTCTGAAGACCGGCAATATTGGTCATGTTTGCCTGAAGCGAGTCCCCGTAGGACTTTAGAGCGTTTGCCGTCTCCTCGCGGCCCTGCCGCGCAACCAGTGTGGATTCTTCACGGTTCCTGGCGATTTCATCCCGCGAAGAGCGCTCGCACCGGTCCAGACCTTTATCCAGCAAATCCAAGCGGGCAATGAGCGCCGCGAAATCCACGCCCCTCTTTCCGCGAAGCAGAATTACGAGGCAAATGACGCTAAAACCCAGCAGGATGATTATTAGCGCCAGGGCCGCTAATGCGGCCGTCTCTAAAAATCCCGGACTGCCGGACAAAAAATGCATTTCCCACTCCCTTTTCATACCCCAGTTCCAAAAACGAAAACCGCAGGCCTGCCGGGCGCCCGAGCAATAGCGACGCCGCACCGGGCGCCCGCGTATTTTCTACTATCCCCTGCCTTCACTACTGTCAAACGATTTGAAAAATGATCGAACAGCAGGTTTTGAAATCAAAAATTTCAAAATCCCGAAGCAAATCGCATTTTCGGAAACTCCTTTGCGCCGTGCCCCGGTATCCTTGACAGATGCGGACGCTTGACTATTTTTTTATCTGCTGGTGGATAAGTATTCTTTTGTTTTCAGGGGAGACCGAAAATGAACTTTCCGTGTAAGGTACAGGACACCCCGGCAACGGACGCAGACTTGAAATGTATCCTGAGCAATGCCAAAACCGTGGCTGTCGTCGGACTCACACCGAAAGAGGACAGCCCCAGTAACGAGGTTGCACAATATTTGCTCGAACAAGGTTTTAGAATATTCCCGGTCAACCCGAATTGCGACGAAGTTCTGGGACAAAAATGCTATCCGGATTTGAAGTCCATTCCCGAGCACGTGGACGTAGTGGAGATCTTCAGGAAGCCCGACGTTATCCCGGCCATCGTCGATGAGGCCGTCAAAATCGGGGCCGGGACCGTCTGGATGCAACTGGACCTGGAACACGAAGAGGCTGCGCAAACGGCGAGAAACGCCGGCCTGAACGTCGTGATGAACAGGTGCATGAAGATGGAAAGCACCCGCCTTTTCGGAAAAGAGGAAAAATCACCTTCATCCATGGTGGACAAAGAAAAATCCGCCGAGGACCGGCAGGTTGGGTTGAACTGAACCCAACCTCTATCATACCAGCCCATTCGCAACACCGCCCGAAAAAACCCCGGGGGGGCAGAGCGTTTACAAGAATCAGGGCTGGTCCCGAGGAATCCTTGAGGCGCTACGAAGCACCTCTTTTTTCAAAAGGCGCTCTATTTTTTTATCGTCATAGCTCAGGAGGTCTTTCAAAACCTCCTCGGTATGCTCTCCCAAAAGAGGGGGTGAGCAGTACCGCTCTTTTTCCTTCTCGAACATTCGTATGGGATTCCCTGCAGCCTTGAATGTGAGGCCGACCCCTTTATGCTCGATATCGACCACCATGTTCAGCGCCCGGGTTGTTTCATCTTCCAGAGCGGCTTTCAGGTCGTTGATGGGAGCACAGGGGACGCCGTTTGCATCGAGGATTTCGAGCCATTCCCGACTCGTTCTCGCGCTGAATGCCTTATCGAGAATTTTCAGCAACTCTTCCCGGTTATTGTTTCGTACGTCCAAAGTCCTGAATCTCGGGTCATCTGCAAGCTCGGCCATATCCAGAGCACGGCAAAGCAGGGACCAGAATTTAGGCAGGTGGGCATCCACAACAATATGTCCGTCTTTGGTCCTGAGCGCATTGTATGGAATGAGTGAGCGATGTCCGGCCCCGACCGGACCCGGTATCTCCCCGGAGTAAAGATGAAATGCCGCTTCATAGCTCAGCATGGAGATCATTGCACTGAAGAGCGGGACCTCGATTTTTCGGCCTTTTCCCGTCTGTTCGCGCGCATGGAGCGCCGCCAGTATCCCCACCGTTGCATAGATCCCGGCCACATGGTCTGAAACCGAAACACCCATTCGGAGCGGAGCACCCCCTGGTTCACCCGTTAAACTCATTCCGCCTCCCTTGGCTTGAATCATCAGATCGAAAGACGGCTTGGTAGCGTCGGGAGTACCTGATCCGTATCCGTTGATGGAGCATGAGATAATTTTCGGATTATGTTTGCGAAGGACCTCGTAGTTAATCTTCAATTTCTCCAGCACGCCGTATCTCAAATTATCCAAAACCACATCGGACCGGCTCACCAGGTCGATGAAAACCCTTCGCCCGGCAGGTTTAGCCAGGTCGATGGCCACACTCCTCTTGTTTCTGTTCAAGGCCATGAAATAGATGCTTTCCCCTCCGTAGAAGTGAGGAGGGGTGAACCGGGCGCTGTCGCCGCCGGCGGGAGACTCTATTTTGATGACGTCGGCCCCGAGATCGCCCAAAATCATCGCGGCGTAAGGTCCTGCAAGCACCTGCCCGAGTTCCAGCACACGTATGTCCGAAAGGCACTGTTTCATCTTTCTCACTTTGCGGGGTGGTTCGCCCCCTTGGACGGGCTAGAAAATTATGCTCCTCAGCGCTAACCTCCGTCGGCCCTGTGAGCAGCAGCTACGATACCAGGACAGCGTCCAGAGTAATCTCCGCTTTTAACAGCTTGGAGACGGGACATCCTGCCTTCGCCATCCCGGAGAGCTTTTCGAATGTCTCCTGGTCGGCGCCCGGAATTTTGGCCCTCAGCCTCAGGTGGACCGCCGTGATCGCGTATCCGCCCTCAACCTGCTCGAGCGTGACCATGGCGGTGGTTTCCATCTGTTCGGCCACGAGTTTTGCCTCGCCAAGGATCAGCGAAAGGGCCATGGTGAAGCAGCCGGCGTGCGCGGCGGCGATCAGCTCTTCCGGATTTGTGCCCGGCATGCCCTCGAACCTGCTCGCGAACCCGTAGGGATAGGCCTTCAAGGCACCGCTCTCGGTGGAAATCGCTCCCTTGCCGTCTTTGATTCCGCCCCGCCACAGGGCGGAACCGTGCCGATTTATTTTCATCTGAATTCTCCTTGCTGGTCGCGAAATAAACGGGCGTGCGTCAGGCCGAGCGATTCGGCGAGCGCCGCGAGATCATCCGTGCAGGTGTCCGAAGCGGCCGTTGTGATTAGACCACGTCACGGCTTTGCGGGCAAAGTAACCATTTCAGGTTGCATGACAAGTTGCATCTATATGCATTTGTCGATACGAATGTGGATGCGCAAACCAGTGGATGCAGCCGGCGGGGATGATGCTTATGGGATGCCTTACGGGAGGGCCGGATTAAATATGACAGGGCAGCCGGCTGGGAATCAGCCCGCAACCCGGCCGAAAACGACGGTAACGGGTATTCCTCCATGCCGCATGTTCCATAAGCGCAACCGGCCCATTCCCATTGCGGCGGCTTCAGCCCGAGACCCAGCCAGAACGGCGTATTTCCATCCTTTGAAATTAAGCCTCAAGTGAGCGCCTATTCGCTCGTAAAGGCTTACTCCTCCAGCGCCCAGCCTTACCCCGTATGGCGGGTTCAATACCAGCAGGCCTTTTTTCAGCCTTTTTTTCCCGGGATTGAACTCCAGGAAGTCCATCCGTTCCAATTCGATGTCCCCGCCCACCCCAGCCCGGTTCGCGTTTTGAGCCGACACGCCGATGGCTTCCGGATCGATATCGATTCCAACGATCGGCACAGGCGCTCTGGGGAAAGAGGCCTCCTTTGCCTTGCGGCAAAGATATTCCCAAGTCTCTTTTTGGAATGAAGGCCATCTTTGAAACAAAAAATCCCGGCCAAGCCCTGGAGCTATCTTCCGGGAAATCAAAGCCGCCTCTACAGAAAAAGTGCCGGAGCCGCACATCCCGTCGACGAGCGGTTCATTGCATTTCCACTCCGATTTAAAAAGAATGGCCGCGGCAAGCGTCTCGCGAAGCGGGGCGCCTGTGTGATGGAGCCGATATCCCCTCTGGTGCAAATGGGCGCCCGAGGTATCCAGGCTTATCCGGCAGTGGTTCTCGATCAGGCGAACGAGGATTTTCTGCTTCAGTCCGACGTCATCGGAGTGCGCCCCGATCCCGGCCGCATGCCCAGGTGCGCCGTTCGCATTCCCATGGAGCGGCCCATCCGCAAAAAGGGCAGGCGTTCTTCGGCGAAGGCCCTTTTCGATGCACTCCGAAATGACTTCGGCCACCCTGCCCTCGTGGCTGATCCGGGAACGTTCCACGTGGGCCTCGATATCGAGCGCCACATCCGGGTTCAGCCAAAGCTCCCAGGGTATCCGCGAAGCTTTATGGAAAAGTTCCTCGGAGGCGCCGGCCCGAAAAGGAGCAAGCCTGCAAAGGACCCGACTGGCGGTCCTGAGCCACAGGTTGCAAGTGTAGGCCTCCTTCAGCCTTCCGCTGAATTCCACCCCGGCATCGCTTGCCTCCGGTCCAGGAATATCGAGGCCGGAAATTTCCTTTAGACATATTGGAGCAAGCTCCGGCGGGACTACGATCGAGAACCGATGCTGCGGCCCGAGAACGTGGGCCTTGATCCGGCGTGTAAATCCCTTTGTACTGAGTAGAGTGTCGGCCACTATTTACCGGAAGAACCTTTTTAGCCCCGAAGGATTTCCATTGATACCCGTTCGATCTCAAATCTCCGGAGGCGTCGGAGGCACGCGCGACCGGACCGTGGAGGCGCCAATATTCTCACATGCCCCTTATCCTTGAACCAGGGCTGGAGGGACCCCATCTTTATCCCATCCGCGCGCCTCGTAGTAGTCATCGAGCAATTGGCGCATCTGCTCTTCGGTAATCAGATTGCCGCTCTCGGGGAGGGCCTGCGTCACAAAGCGTTTCGGCAGGCGGTCGTCCTCCCTAGTCAGTCCCTCGCGAATATTGAAACGGCGCGTTTCGTCTATAACGGTCGAAGCCACCTTTCGCATATCTTTGGCATCAAGGCTCAACCCGGTTACGCCGCGAATGATTTCAGACAGTTCGTCCCATTGATAAAGGTCCCGGTAAAAGCGGCACACTATCAGGGTATCGAAAAGTGCGAGCCGGTCTTCCCATTCCGAAAAAAGCGCCGCCTTTCCATCTATTTGATCACGGTGGATTATGTTGGAAAGCTCGGGCTTATAGAAGGTGGAGCGAAGGTGGCACGCCCCCCGGGCCGATGAGCCGTAGGCAAGCCCCATCCCTTTCAGGGTCCTTGGGTCGTAACCTGGAGGCTCGAGCCCTTTTACATGGATTGCCTGGTCCTCCATGTCCCATTTGCGTGCCGCGTATTTGATTCCCCTGGCAAGGACTGCCCCATGCCCTCGATTAAAGGCAATGTCTTTGAGAAGCAGAGCGATGTCATCCACGTCGCCGTAATCGATCGTCGCTTTTATACGCCCCTGTCTGGCAGCCTCGATCGTAAAGGCTGCCAAATTGCCCGCCGATATGGTGTCCATTCCGAGCCGGTCGCACATATCGTTGAGATATATGATTTCTTCGATGCCGTTTATCTCGCATAAGCCCCCAAAGGCAAAAATAGTCTCATACTCGGGGCCTTCGATTTTCAGTCCCTTGTGGCGGCCTTCTTTTATGGTGGCCATCTTGCCGCAGGCCATAAAGCACTTGGGGCACGAGTGAGAAATAATATTCGTACGGTCGAGGAGCGCCGAGGCATTGAAGCTTTCCCGGTGCTCGCTCTTTCCCTTGTTCCAGTAGCGGGTCGGGAAGCCTCCGGCCTCGTTCATGATGTCCACGAGCATAACGGTCCCCATCGACTTGTAGGCGCGCGCGCCCGCGTTGTCCTTGCCGACAGCCGACATCTTCTTCACAAACGAGTTCACCAGCTTGGTGTCCGCCACTTCTTTGCGGCGATCCCCCATAAAGGCGATGGCCTTTATCTTCTTCGATCCCATCACCGCGCCGACACCGGTTCGCCCGGCGCTTCGCCAGTAATTGTTTTCAATCACGGCGAAAGTTACCATGTTCTCTCCCGCCGGCCCTATTACCAGCACCCCGTTCCTCGTATCGCCCGGCCGGTTCTGCCTGACCCACCCCATGACCCTGTCTTCGGTTTCATATGTCTCCAGACCCCAAAGGTCGAGGGCCGGATGAAAAAGGGCGCCCTCCTCGGTGATCTCGAGCCAGACAGGTTCATCGGAGGCCCCTTCAATGACAAAGGCGTCGAAACCGGTGCCGGCCATCGATTCGGCCACAGTCCCGCCTGAGTATGACTCCGAATAAAAGCCGGTTTGCGGAGACTTGGTGAAAACACCGTAGCGGCAAGACCCCCATATGCCTGTCCCCGTGACAGGGCCAGTCGAAAATATCAGTCGATTGTCTTTACCCAGCGGGTCCACGCCGGCCGGATTGTTGCTCAGCAGAAGGTGTGTCCCGAGCCCTTTACCGCCCAGAAACCTTTGCAGCACGTCGTCGGAAAGGGCCTCGATTTCAAAAGATCTCTCGGTCATGTTGATCTTGAGGACCCTGTTATAAAAACCGTACATCACCTGTCTCCTTTGATTCGGAATGGCCGGCACATAATGCCGTTGGATATGCGACAACACTCTTGTTAATGCTATCAGAATTACCGCAAAGATCAAACCCGCTCTGTTGTTTTTTGCTCTGCTTTCAGACTTGATCGGGACAATGGGAAGAATTGCAAACCCGGGCCGAATTAGTGGCTTGACTGGACGAAGAGGCTCCTGTAGATTGTAGTCGAGCGGGTGATAAACCGCTCATAACTCCATCCTTTATATTCCATTTTGTCGACTACACCAGCTTTTTTGTATCCTTCCACACAGGAGTGGCCCTATGCAAGTGGCATCCCGCCTGGGTGCCGAAATCCCTGCTTTGAATATTTCCTGCATGCCAAGACAGTATTCGCTGGTATGGAAGTCACCTTTGCCGGGCTGGAAGCAAATACTAGATAAGACGTCCGTGGGAATGGCTTCGGCGGGCTTGCCCCCGATCTTTTTTCGCGCTGATGATATTGGAGCTCCCAGCAAGGCTTTCGACGCCCTTTGCAGGCTGTTTCGATCCTACAATGTCCCGCTCGGGATGGCGGTCATTCCGGCGTGGCTCAGCGAGGCAAGACAGGAAAAGCTGTTTCAGGCCGCCCCTGTCGATGAGGAACTCTGGAGTTGGCACCAGCACGGCTGGAGGCATATAAACCGGCAAAAAACCGGCGACAAATCTGAATTTGGCTCCGACCGAACCCCGGAACGCCAGCGCGAAGACATTCTGCAGGGCATGGTGAAAATGGAGCGCATTTTCGGCCCAAATTTCGTCCGGGTCTTTACTCCTCCCTGGAACCGCTTTCCCGCCTCTGCTTTAAAGACTTTGCAACAATTGGACTTCAAAGGCTTTTCGGCAACCGACCCATTTCAGCCAGCCTTAAAGTGCCGTCACGGAATTCAATATCTGCCGGTGCGCCTCGACCTCCATACCCGTCAGTCGAAGGACGCAGCGGCTGACTTCGCACTGTTGATCGATCAGTTTTCAGGTTTGTCAAAGGCGAAGGGTCCGACCGGGATCATGATCAATCACCAGAGAATGACTTCATTTGCCTTCCAATTTCTTGACCGATTGATTTACAATCTGAAGTACGTTATCAGAGTTCGATTCTGCAGTTTCAGGGAGATGTTGAACGGTTCCGATGAAAAACAGGCCGGCGCTCGTTTACGCTGACGTCAATGGAAATATCTTCGACTGGCCCGCTTTGGAAATGGCGGGGGCCAGCGCAAACGAATGGAGAAGGCCCTCATCGGACGAACTGATTCCGCTTCCTGAAGGAAGCGAGTTGTTCCTGCTCCCCGGTCGCGTCCCTGTTGGATTTGACCGCGAAAGAGGCAGTTTCGGGCCCCTGCCCTCAGACCCCCTCAATGCCGAAAAGCCCGTCCGGGCTGTAGCCGCATTTATTTCTCCGGCCTATACGCACCTCTACTGCGCCGCTTACAGCACCACCGCGGGCGCGCCGCTCCTTCCACTTTTCGCATATACTGCCGTAGGCTGGTTAAACGGCGGCTTTGTGGTTCCCGCGGTAAGGATCGACAGCGACCAGCGGCAGGATTTCCGCAATTTCGACCCGAAAGCGATCCAACGCAATGCGGGCAGACGCATGAAGGCCGAGGCGCAAAACAGGCTCGTGCAGCACCTGGGCAGATGCGCTCTTTCTTACGGATGCCCGGCGGCAAGGAACCTGTTCATGAAGCGCTGGGAGGCCCCGCTCCCGACCTCTCCGGAGTGCAACGCACGTTGTATCGGCTGCATCAGCCGCCAGGACGGGACCGGACTGTGCGCGACCCAGGACCGCATCACTTTCGTACCAACTCCGGATGAGATATGCGGCGTTGCAGTCCCTCATCTGCAAGAGGCCTCCCGCGCCGTGGTGAGCTTCGGCCAGGGCTGCGAGGGCGAACCGCTTCTGCAGGCCAAAACACTTGAGGCGTCCATCTCCATGATGCGCAAGGCCACGGGCCGCGGCACGATAAACCTGAACACAAACGGAAGTCTTCCCAAAGAAGTTGAAAAGCTCTGCCGCGCCGGCCTTCAGAGCATCCGGGTCAGTATGAACAGCGCGCGCACGGAGTATTACGATAAATATTTTCGCCCGAAGGGTTATTCCTTCGACCATGCAAAGCGCTCCATCTGTGTTGTGAAAGCAAACGGCGGGTTTGCGTCCATCAACTATTTCATTCATCCGGGATTCACAGACCAGGAAAGCGAATGGAACGCCCTGAGAAACCTTATATCCGAAACCCGCCTCGATTTGATTCAGATGCGAAACTTGAACATCGACCCCGATTGGTATCTGGAGATCTTGAGGCCGGATCTCAGCGAAAGAAAGATTGGAATACGGCGCCTCATCTCGCAGATTCGCGACGAATTCCCCGATGTAAGGCTCGGCTATTTCAATCCTCCCCTGGATGCTATCCAGCGCAACGCCTGATAACTTTTTCATTCACACTTGAGCATGGTTCAATACGTGCTTAATTTGCAACGGTTCAGTCTCGCAATCAGAAGATCTATCAGGAAATGCAGTTAACCGGAACAACCCAAGGAGTGGAAGTATGGCTCTAACATTGCCCGACCTGCCGTATGCGAAAAACGCGCTTGAGCCCCATCTCAGCGCAAAGACTCTCGAATTCCACCACGACAAGCACCACAAAGCCTATGTAGATACCGGGAACAAGCTTCTGACCGGGACCGGCATGGAAAATGAGGACCCCGAGGCCATACTCAAGAAAATTGTCGGGGACTCTTCAAAGGCCACTATTTTCAATAACGTGGCTCAGGCCTGGAACCATTCATTTTACTGGAATTGCCTGAAACCCAAAGGCGGGGGCCCCCCCACGGGTCAGATTGCGCAAAAAATCGACGCCGACTTCGGAAGTTACCAAAAATTCGCGGAAGAATTAAAAAACGGCGGAGTAACGCAATTTGGGAGCGGGTGGGCTTGGCTGGTGCTCAAAGACGGCAAGCTGCAGGTGATGAAAACCGGAAACGCCGATACCCCGATTGCCCACGGAATAAAGCCGCTGTTGACGGTGGACGTCTGGGAGCACGCCTACTACCTCGACTACCAGAACAGGAGGCCCGATTACATCCAGACCGTCATCGACAATCTCATCAACTGGGATTTTGCAAACTCGCGACTCAAGTAATCGGAAGGGTTCGACAGAACTTCAAAAAATGCCATCCGCGCCGTCAAAATGGAAAGGCGGGCCATGAGCCCGCCTTCCACGCACCTTTACCTCGAAATTATCCAGATCGTCATGACCCACGGCAAGGCTACCCTCCGGATGGGCCTTGACTAATTGGGGTAAACGTTTCCAGTCTCCAGAATGCACCACCCGTTTCGGGTCTTACCCAGGAGCAGGTTTACCTGCCACCCTTTCCGGCAGTGGTCGGTTATCTCTTTGGGGACACGCACTTCCACGATTCCCGAGGATGCTATACCGGACAGGATCAGGATACCCGGATGGACCTGGTCGATCACGAAGTAGTCGTCCAGCTCAGCGGTCCAGTATCTTGGAGCATGACTCTGAGCGTATTCATAGATCAGTCGTGCAAGCCTCTCGGCAGCCGGCAGCTCTCTTGCCGCCTCGGCAGCCAGCCGCACACCCCGGTCGGCCATTTCCTTCTGGATGTGTCTTTCTTCCTCTAGCCATTTCACCAGTTTTTTCGTAACTATTCCCGCCGCCTGTAGCAACGCCTCGGAAGCCATCACCTTTCTTATCATGAAATAGTTCAAAAAGTTGGCCAGAGAGGAGACGATCTTTTCCGGGCCGAAGATAAAACAGAATTCGAGGTTTTTCTGGAAGTAGAGTTTTTCGTAGAGAGCCACTTCGGACGAAGTGTCGAGGTCATGATAACCATGTCCATTCAAACAATGGCGCAACAGATCGATGACCTCTTCATACCTGTTGAAAGTCCGAGGCTTCAACCGTTTCTGCTGGTCCCTCAGGAAAAGCGTCAACACCTCCTCGATGCTGGGCCTGGCAACCGTCGGGAAATGCAGGACCTTTTTGCTCTCGCTCATCTTTGCCACCATAGCTGCTTGATCCCCTTATATTCGCGTTCCGCACGAAGGGCAATAACGAAAATCGCGAGCCGTGGGATAGCCGCACCGGGGACACCTGTCCCCGCGGGTCTCCTCAACGGCGCCCCTGGAACCGTCTTCGGTAGATGCAATTGCGCCGCAACGATCACAGATCAAAATGGGATCACCTTTCTTAACAGGAAAAAGGGGAATAAAAAACAGGCTCAGGTAATGGTCGATTCGTTTCAGCCTGGCCTGCGCCAATCCGCATGCCGGACAAACCCTTCGAGTATCGTCCAGGCTGACGGTCTTGGGCTGAACCCCTCCGATTAAGAAAAACATCTCTCACCCGCAGAAAACTTTTTATTCTTATATATCACGTTTTGGAAGGGATGGCTACGATTCGGAAACGGACGATGCAACACAGTTTCATGCGGGGACCTCAGGGGGCTCTCAGGCAAATGAAACCACGCGGCTCGATTCCGAGGACAAAGCATACGGTCGTCACCGCACTCCTGTATGGCGCCGATATTGTTCCAAAGCTTTCAGGCCTGGAAGTGGAAAAACAGGTTTGACAAACTCAGTAACGAATCTTAGTATTGGCCTAACGGTTTCAATACTTTGAGATATTGTCACAAAAGGAGACTACAATGAACTTTAAAAAAGTTTTTTATTTCTTGCTCTTCGTTTTTGCCTTCGCCGTTGTTCAGGCGAACAATGGTATTGCTGAAACCAAATCTTTCGGGAGCGGCATCGATCAATGGGGAAATTCGCCGCAGGTGGAGTTTGCTCCCAATGGGGACAGGACGAGTCCATATCCCCCGTATTACCATCCGACCGAGTAACCTGTGCCTGCCAAAAGGCGCTCTTTTCTGAAAGAGCTGTTTTCCGATGAGCGCTTGCCGGAAATTGCCCGGGACGGAAGGTAAAACGACTGTTTCGCCTTCCGTCCCGCCCGTACGGGCAGAGAAAAACCATTATAGAGATGCAGCTCCTTTATTGCTGAGTGGCCTTCTTCAGACGGGCCACGAACTCCCCTACCCTTTCCGCGGTATCTTCACACTGCAGACCGGATTCTATCAGCCGCTCAAAAGCGCTCCCCACCACTATCCCGTCGGCAAACCCGGACAGTGTTGCGGCATCTTCAGGCGTGGAGATTCCGAACCCGATGCAAATCGGCAGTCCATCGCAGTTCTCCCTCAAATCCCGGGCCACGTTTGCTATTTCTTTCAGATTCAACCCGTCGCTGCCGGTTATGCCCGTCATCGAAACAAGATAAATGAAACCTGACGCCTTTGCCGCTATATGGGCCATGCGCCCCGGAGAACTTGTCGGGGCGACAAGACGAATGAAATCGAGCGCGTTTCCCCAGACGCCGGTAAGCTCATCGGATTCTTCCGGCGGGAGATCGACAACCAGAGTCCCATCGGCCCCCGCCGCCACCGCATCCCTGTAGAAAGCCTCGGCCCCGTATGCCAGAATGGGGTTATAGTAGCTGAAGATAACTATAGGAATGGAGCTGAAGCCTCTTACGCGCCGGACCATTTCAATTACGCTTTTCATGTTTATGCCGGCGCTGATCGCGCGCGCCGATGATCGTTGAATGACCGGGCCGTCCGCGGTCGGATCGGAAAAGGGGACGCCCAGTTCGAGCAGGTCCAAACCCGAACTGCACATACGCCTCACTATCTCAATGGATCGATCTAGATCGGGGTCTCCCGCCGTAACAAAGCCTGCGAGCGCCTTTTCCCCTCTGGCGCGCAACCGCGTGAATGTCTTTTCTATTCTGCTCATGACAGCATGTCCTTTCCTGCCGGGGTCTCGCACTGACAACGCGACACGATTCCAAGGTCCTTGTCGCCTCGCCCGGAGAGATTGACGATAATGATGCTTGTCTCCGGCAGCCCGGCGGCTTCGACCATGGCTCGGGCGACGGCGTGAGAACTCTCCAGGGCGGGGATGATCCCTTCTATCGAACTCAGCAGATGAAAAGCCCGAAGCGCTTCTCCGTCGACAACACCCTCATAGCGGACGCGCCCCGTGTCCTTTAGCCAGGAATGCTCGGGTCCTACGCCCGGGTAGTCAAGACCGGCGGAAATAGAGTATGCCTCCAGAATCTGGCCGTTATTGTCCTGCAGGACGTAGGATTTTGAGCCGTGAAGAACGCCGACGGAGCCGGCCCCGAGGGTAGCCGCGTGCCGGCCGGTACCGATTCCGTGGCCCGCGGCCTCAACTCCCACCATTTCGACCGGATCGTCCAGGAAAGGATAAAAAAGACCCATCGCATTGCTTCCTCCGCCCACACAGGCCACCAGCATGTCCGGCAGCCTCCCTTCGGCCTCCATGATCTGCGTTTTTGCCTCGTCGCCGATCACCCGCTGAAAATCGCGAACCATCGCCGGATAGGGGTGTGGACCGGCAACCGAGCCGATAACGTAGAATGTGTCGCGCACGGCGCCCACCCAATAACGCATCGCTTCGTTCATGGCGTCCTTGAGAGTTCCGCTTCCAGAACCGACAGGCACTACTTCGGCGCCCAGCAGCCTCATCCGTTGCACGTTGGGGGCCTGCCTCGAAATATCTTCCGTACCCATGAAGATTTTGCATTCCATGCCAAAAAGAGCCGCGACCGTGGCCGTAGCCACCCCGTGCTGGCCCGCCCCGGTCTCGGCGATCACCTTGGTTTTGCCCATCCATTTTGCAAGAAGCGCCTGGCCAAGCGTGTTGTTGATTTTATGCGCGCCCGTGTGGGCAAGGTCCTCCCTTTTCAGATAGATGGATGCCCCACCGGCGTGGCCGCTCAGCCTCTTGGCCCTGAAGAGCGGGGTTGGCCTCCCCGCGTAGTCTTTAAGGAGAAGTTTCAACTCCGCCTGAAATGCGAATTCGCCGCATATCGACAAATAGGCCCTCTCCAGTTCGATCAGTGCCGGCATGAGCGTTTCAGCGACATAGCGCCCGCCGTATATTCCGAAATGACCCGTTGCGTCAGGCCGCACCGGTTTTTCGTCCGAGAAAGAAAATCCCGCTGTCAAATTTTTGTACGCCGATTTCATTTGAATATCCTCCTTGATTCACGCCGAAGTTTCGCATTTCGAACCGCGTTGACAAAGGCACGAACTTTCCCGATATCTTTACGCCCCGCCCTCGATTCGACGCCGGAGCTGACGTCAACGGCGTCGGGGCCGAATTCGTAGATCGCTCGGCCCACGTTTTCCGGGCTAAGGCCGCCCGCCAGAATAAAAGGCAACTCCCTGGCCGGGTCGCCCGCCTCGCCCCATTTCCACTCGAGCCCCGCACCGCCCGCAACGGCCCCTCTCCCGCTTTCTATAAGGTAGGCCGACGCCCCGTAAAGGGCGGCTTCAGACAGAGACGGCTTCTTTTCAGCAAAGACGGACTTGATCACGCTTATTCCCCCGGACTCCAGGGCTTGAACCATTTCGGGAGGCTCGGTCCCGTGGAGTTGAACGCAATTCAACCGGCAAAATTCGACTTTTTTCATCACTTCCAGGAAAGGCGCGTTGACAAAAACGCCGATTTTCCAGACCTGCTCAGGGAGACTTCCGCTGATTTCACGCGCCCTTTGTTCGCTTACAAAACGGGGGCTTGGAGGATAAAATACAAGCCCTATCGCGTCGGCGCCGGTTTCCGCACACGCAACAGCCTGATCTGCGAGCGTAAGACCGCAGACCTTTATCTGTGGAGATGCCCAGGATACATCCGGATTGTCTTTTCTCACGATTTCACCCCGTGTAAGGCCTTCAGGAATTTTACAGGATCATCCGCACCCACGATGCTCTCGCCGATCAGGAAATTCCATATTCCAGCATCGAGGAGCCGCTCGACATCCGCGCGGGAGTGAATCCCGCTCTCGGCGACCAGGACCTGGCCGGGGGCAATTCGGCCGGCAATGCCGATGGATGTGGAAATGTCCGTTTCAAACGTTGTCAGGTCCCGGTTGTTTATCCCGATGAGCCGGGCCCCGGAGCTTGCGGCAATCTCATATTCTTTTTCATCATGTGCTTCGACAAGGGCGTCCAGGCCGATGTCGGCGCACAACGCCATAAGGTCGCTCAGAAGCCCCGGCGAAAGCGCCCGCACTATGAGCAATACGGCATCGGCTCCCATGACCGCCGATTCGTAAACCTGGTAGGAGCTTATGACAAAGTCCTTTCTGAGCACGGGCAGCGAGGCTGCCTGCTTAACTTTGCTCAGGTCATCGAGACGCCCGCCGAAAAAATTTGCATCCGTAAGCACGGAGATCGCCGCCGCGCCTCCCAGTTCGTAGTTCCGTGCATATTCAGCCGGATCTATATATTCCCTTATTTTGCCTTTAGATGGAGAAGCCCGCTTTATTTCGGCAATGACGTTGAGCCCGGACGGACCCGGCCTGGCCAGCCGCTCAATGAATGCTCTTCCCGCACGCGGCTTCCCGGCCTTTTGCCGAAGGACCCTTTCCGGCGTCAGCTTTGAGGCCGCCATGACTTCGTATCTTTTGCACTCGAGAATCTTCGAAAGAAAATCAGACATCACGGTTTATCCTGCATGGTAGTGGCCCGCACGAGCGCTTCGAGTTTTTCCATCGCCCTGCCCTGGTAAATCGAGGCTTCAGCCATTTTGAGCCCATCGTCCAAATCCTGAGCCACGCCTGCGGCTACGAGGGCCGCCCCGGCGTTCACCGCAACGACGTCCAGCTTGGGCCCGCTTTTACCGGAAAGGATTTTCATGGTTATCGCGGCGTTCTCGGCAGGCGTGCCTCCGACAAGGTCCAGCGGCTCAGCCCTGCGGCCCAGAAACCGTTCGGGAAAGATGTCATAGGTGCGGATAATTCCATCGTTTAACTCGGAAACCCTGGTCGGAGCGCACACGCTGATTTCATCCAGCCCGTCATGTCCGTGCACCACCCAGGCCCGCTTCGCCCCTAAACGATTGAGCGCCCTGGCGAACATTTCGGTCAGCTCGGGCGCATATACGCCGATCAACTGGCAGTTTGCCCCTGCAGGGTTCGTCAATGGCCCCAGCATATTGAAGATCGAACGCATTCCAAGTTCCCTGCGCGCTTTGGACGCATGACGCATGGCCCCGTGAAAAAGGGGCGCGAAAAGAAATCCTATGCCGATTTGCCTGACCGCTTCCTCGACGATTTCCGGACCGACATCCAGGTTTACACCGAGCGCCTCCAGCAAGTCCGCGCTGCCGCACTTGCTCGAAACCGAGCGGTTTCCGTGTTTGGCCACCGTGACGCCGCACCCCGCCACGACAAAGGCCGCCGTGGTGGAAATATTGAAAGTGTTCGACATATCGCCCCCGGTTCCACAAGTATCCACTACCACATCGGCATTTGTCTGGATCCTTGTTGCCTTGCGCCGCATGGCGCGCGCGGCCCCGGCAAGCTCCGAGAAAGTCTCGCCCTTGGTGGCAAGAGCAGCCATGACTGCCCCGATCTGGGCGTCCGTGGCATTGCCTGACATGATCTCACCTATCAGCCCGGCCATCTCCTCTTCGCTCAAGTCTATCTTTCCCGTCAGCCTTTTCAGGCTCTCACGTATCATTGTTTTTTCCCCTCCATGCCGGTTTGCCGGCCTGCGAGCGTTAGAAAATTCTTCAAAAGCCGCTTGCCAACAGTTGTCATGATAGATTCCGGATGAAACTGCACCCCTTCCGTAAGGTGTTGCCGATGGCGGATTCCCATAACCTCGCCGTCTTCTGAAAAAGCCGTGGCCTCGAGGCATTCCGGCAGGCTCTTCTGATCCACGGCAAGGGAGTGGTATCGCATTGCATCGAAGGGGTTCGAAATTCCGGCGTATATGGACCTTCCGTCGGTAGTGACCGAGGAAACTTTTCCGTGCATAAGTCTTTTGGCGTGAACGACCTCGCCGCCGAAAGCGGCCGCAATCGCCTGGTGGCCGAGGCAAATCCCGAGGATCGGGACCTTTCCCGAAAATTCCCGGATAGCGGCAATGCAGACTCCGGCATCCTCTGGCCTGCATGGGCCCGGGGAAATCACTATGGCGGAAGGTCCGAGCCGTTCGATATCGCCAATCGAGACGCCATCGTTTCTGGCTACCTTCACT
Source organism: Syntrophobacteraceae bacterium (assembly GCA_050008735.1). Classification (GTDB taxonomy): domain Bacteria; phylum Desulfobacterota; class Syntrophobacteria; order Syntrophobacterales; family Syntrophobacteraceae; genus SbD1. The sequence goes on along the minus strand of JBEKMB010000005.1, from coordinate 71,794 downwards.
TCAGCTCCAAGCATCCGAAAATACTGGAAAAGATTATAAGTGAAGGAATCGTAGTTATCGATCATGAAAAGCATACGTCACTCCTTTTGGGCCGCATGTAATGGAGCGCCCGGTATGAACTTCGCACTGCTTCCTTCGAGCATCTGGAGGGCTCTCCGGATGGATTTGGCCTTGTTCACCGTTTCCTGTCTTTCGCGCTCGGGGTCGGAATCGGCCACAATTCCGGCCCCGGCCCTGACCGTCAGTTTCCCGCCCTGGATACAGGCGGTGCGTATCGTGATCGCAAGGTCCATGTTCCCGGAAAAGGAAAAATATCCGATTGCGCCGCCATATGGGCCGCGAGGCTCATCTTCGAGTTCGGCTATGATTTCCATCGCCCTTACTTTTGGCGCACCCGCAAGTGTCCCAGCCGGGAAAGCGGCGGCGAAAAGGTCGAAGGCGTCGAGGCCTTCGCACAGATCGCAGCTTATGTTGGAGACCAGGTGCATCACGTGGGAGTATCTTTCCACCACCATCAGGTCGGTTACCTGGACGGTGCCGATCTCCGCCACCCGGCCGAGGTCGTTCCTGCCCAGGTCCACGAGCATGAGGTGCTCGGCCCTTTCTTTTTCATCTTTGAGCAACTCGTCGGCCAGTGCCCGGTCCCGTTGCTCGGTCTTGCCGCGTGGGCGGGTCCCGGCGATCGGGCGAAGCGTGGCGACCCCGTTTTCCAGGCGCACCATCGTTTCCGGCGATGAACCAACCAGAACCGTATCGTCAAAATGGAGGAAATAGAGGTACGGAGATGGATTTATGAAGCGCTGAGCGCGGTATAGCGACCATGGGTCCGGGGGGGCCTGGCAGCTGAACTGCTGAGAAAATACCGCCTGGATGATGTCCCCATCCCTTATATATTCCTTTATTTTGGCAACTCCGCTGTGGAATTTCTCAGGTTCGGTCTCCGGGTCGAGGGGAAATCCGCCTGCGCAGTGACGGACCTGAGTTTTGGCGGCCGAGGCCAGCTTGCCTTCCATTTCCCGCAGGGTATCGAGGGCCGTGTCATAGGCCTCATCGGCTTTCCCGTTTTCGACGTGGCCGTATGCCACAAGCGTCAGGGTGTGGCGTACGTTATCGAAAATGAAAAGCTGTCCGGGGAATATAAAATGCGCTATCGGAGTCTCTGGGGACAGCCGGTTCGGGACCGCTTCGAGAAACGATACGAACTCATAGGTGAAAAACCCGACCATGCCGCCCCAGAACCGCGGAAGCCTCTCGAGCTTTACCGGTTCGTAGAGCGCCATTATGGAACGAAGGACCTTAAGGGGATCTCCATTGTGGGCTATGCGCTCCTTTTTCGACCGGCTCTCCACCTCAACTTCATCGCGGAAAACCCTGACCGAAGTTGTGGCCGAATTTCCGAGGAAGCTGTATCTTCCCCACCTCTCACCACCCTCCATGCTCTCAAGAAGAAAAACCGGCCCATGTCCGTCGTAGACTTTGGCAAGTGCGGAAACAGGGGTCTCCGTGTCAGCCAGCACCTCAAGACAGACCGGGATAAGGTTCCCCTTTTCGGCCATGGCGCGGAATTCCGATCTTTCCGGGTATAGACCCAATTCCATCGTTTTTCTCCTCGTAAGTTAGACTCACAAACTGCACGTAATCCCGATGTACCCCGCGTCGCGCGGAAGGCACCCCGCCATAGCCGTTTTAGCCGCATCCGTTTGTCGACATCTTGCATACGCCGAAAATCGGCCCTATCTGTCTGCACATATCGTCGAACTGAGCGGGATAAAGCGACTGAGCGCCGTCGCTCAGCGCAGTTTCCGGAGCATGATGCACCTCCACCATCAAGCCGTGGCAGCCGACCGCCACGGCCGCACGGCTGAGGGGAATGACCTGGTCCCTGATCCCGGCCGCGTGGCTCGGGTCCACGATCACAGGCAGATGACTCTCCTGCCTGACGACGGGGACGGCGGAAAGATCCAGGGTATTGCGGCTGTGGTGAGCGAAAGTGCGAACCCCACGCTCACAGAGGATTACCTGGTCGTTGCCGCCCTCCATTACGTACTCGGCCGCCATTAGCCACTCCTCTATGGTCGCCGCCAGACCTCGCTTGAGCAAAACAGGCTTTCGAGACTTCCCGGCACGCCGCAGCAGGCTGAAGTTTTGCATGTTTCTGGCGCCTATCTGTACGATGTCAGCGTATTGTTCGACCATTTCGAATACTTCGTGATCGATTGCCTCGGTGACCACAGGCATCCCGGTTTCCAGGCGAACTTTGGCGAGGATTTTGAGCCCTTCATCTCCCAGACCCTGAAATGCGTACGGCGAAGTCCTTGGCTTATACGCACCGCCCCTGAAAATCTGAGCGCCTGCCTTCTTGACGATTCGCGCGATCGCAAGCGCCTGTGTTTCGCTCTCTATCGCACAAGGCCCGGCAATGATCGTAAGATGACCGTTTCCGATCCTGACTCCCCCAACGTCTATCACGGTATCCGATGCCTGGGATTCCCGGCTCGCAAGCTTATAGGGACGTGTTACAGGAATCGCCTCTTTGACCCCCGGAATTTGCAGGAATGCCGAGGCGTCCACCGGGCCGTCATTATGCAGGACGCAGATTGCCACCCGTTCCCCACCGGGGATGGGCCTGGCTATACAGCCCCTTTTCTCGATGCCGGAAACCACTGCGTCAATTTCCACTTGTGTTGCTCCTTTTTTCATTACGACAAGCACGACCGTTTGCCTCCTTTTGGCAGTTTGCGCCCCAGAAACAACAAAGGGACCGCAGATTTTCTCCACGGTCCCCTCGAAAAAACAAAAGGACCGTGAGCCTTGGCGCGGCCCACGGTCCCAAGTGTTCTATTTTGAACTGATGGCTATCCCGTCAGGCGCACCCCTTCGCGGCTAAGCCACCAAAACCAAAAATTTGCGGTATGGACATAATGATTCATAGTTTCAATCCCTGATAAGAAGTGGATACCTTTTAACAATTCGGATTGAAAATAGCAAGAAGATTTTTCAACGCATCCGCCTTTTCTTTTTTCATTCTCCGGAAATCCTGCGGGCAACCGAGCCAAGCCCGAGCGCGCGCCTTCGTTTTATACTGCTGAAAAAAGGGGCTCGGCGGGTGCATCATCGGCTCAATAGCGATGGAAAGCCTGCGGGAACCTTTAAAAATACCGTCCCGCTGCGAGATATTGCTCGTTTCGGCCCCTGGCAAGCCGAAGGAACGGATAAGGCTCGAAAGAATCGGCCCTTCCGGAAGCACAAGATACCGGAGGGATGAGGTTGAGATACACCACGTTCCCAAACGGTCCTTTAGAATACATTATTATCGGATAATGGGCATTACCATTGCCCCAAACCCACTGTGCAGCGGCTGAAGATCAGTCGCTGCCAAGAATTCAGTACCTCGATGACCAGACCCACTCATAGAGAGAAGACTATAATCATCCGCGCTTGACCCTGAACTATTCCAGTTAAGTACCAATGATGGAAACAAATGTAAAAATTTGTTAAGATCGGTCTAATGATACAAGACTCTATTTGCAAAATCAGTCTCTAATCTGATATGTGTTAGCTCTTGGCGGAGGTTGAGCTTTGGCATCTTGCCGCTTGCTTTTCTTTCTGGAATGTAACCCTTCCGGAAGAAGCCTCTTGCAAGTATATTACAGCCTGTTGGGAGTTTATCGTGCGAAACGCCGGCTGGTATTATTTGTCTGCTCCGTGATTCATTCGACATTAACGAAAAGGTTTTCAGAGGAGTCACAACGTCTATAAGGCTATTAGGGCAGATCGAAAGAATCGCGTACGCCAACAAATAGAGTGGCTTAAACTTTCGCCCTTGGTAAAGTCCGGCTGGGCGCCTGTTTTGGGAGTATAGCACACAGGTAGTCTCAGGGACTTGGTCGCGACCATCCAAATAGATCAGGAGCCAATACATGTCCAAAAAACTAATCGAAATCGCCTCAGAAATTATCCAGACCCAAGTGGCATTGTCGCCGATGTCTGCCCAGGAGATTGTATTGTCTCTTCGACAGGTTTTCGGCACACTCCAGGAACTCCAAAAGGCGGAAACCGGACAGATAGAACCATCCGAAGCGCAGGAGAACGGGCTTTTGGAGGGTAAAACGCTGGAATCGCTATCCCCCAGGGACTCGGTCCAGGAAAACAAGGTTATATGTCTCGAATGCGGCGCCGAGATGAGACAACTCACAATAAAACATCTCTCATCTCATGACATGAACCTCAAAGAGTATAAAAAGAAATACGGCTTTACGATGAAGACCCCTTTGTCCGCAAAATCCTTGACCAAAGCCAGAAGTAAAGCGGCAAAAAAGCGGGGGTTGCCGGAGAATCTGAAAAAAGCAATTGAGGCAAGAAGGCAGAGGAAAGCCGCGACATCAACCCAGTCGGCACAGCAGTCGGCTATAGGCGACAAACCATCGCAAACAAGACTTCGGAAGAAGAAAGAAGGCTGATCGGCCGCTCCCCACTCTGTCCAGTCCTTCGCGGCTATGCCGGTTTGCTGCCGGGAAGTGTCCGGTTCCCAACCTGACGCTATCAACCTTCGAACCTCACGAGGCGTGGATATCTTCCACGCCTCCGCCCAATCCCCACCGGTTCCCTTGCCGGGACCCAAAATCTTATGCAGCGCTAAAATCATTTGCCGCGGTCAGGTGTCTCTGCCGGCTTTATGTGCAGTTCTGTGCATACAGCGATGCAGGCATGCGACTACAGTCAGGGGGATGTCCAAGCTCTTGGCAACGCCCTGGACGTATGGTTTCTCCCAGGTCCCCAACAATTTCCTGCCCTTGGTAATCATCTGATATCGTTACTGAAAAGAATCACGGCATCATTCGCAAGCCCCAAGACGATGAATGGTATGCATCGTGCTCAGAGCTTATGGGGGATCAAATACCGAATGGCCTGATCGCTTTTTTCTGACAGAGGTCTATTTCGTGGATATTCCAGCCCGAACCCTGAGTGCTGTCCGCTCGGGCGACTGAGGGACCGGAGGCCTCGAAGAACTCAAAAGACGAGATCCACGGAAAAGAGAACACAATCGCTATTAGATATTAAAAGGAAGATCATTATGTACAAGACCAGAATAAGCTGGGGCCGGAGCCTGTTTGCGCTTTTATCGGGTTTCTTGTTTCTGTCCGTTTTGAGTTTACCGCTCCTGGCGGCGACTCCGGAAGTCGAGGGTGTCAGAGAGCAGATTCGGAATAGGGGCGCCAGGTGGATGTCGGAAGAGACATCGATCACAAAGCTCCCCGTGGAACGCAGGTTGAAGCGCCTTGGCCTTTTCAAGGGAGCCTCCAGTGCCGCCCCCGAAGCCTCCCCCCTTCTTGAATCGACGCCATCTGTTGCGCAAGGCACGACATACTTGAACTACAACGAGTCGCCCTACAAATATGTAACCCCCATTAGAGATCAGGGTGACTGTGGAAGCTGCTGGGCCTTTGCGGCAACGGCCGCCCTGGAATCACAGGTGCTGATGGCTACACGCGCAACGCCGACAAGTGTCGATCTCGCCGAGCAAATACTTATATCATGCAGTGGAGCGGGGAACTGCAATGGAGGCTACGTAGACTCCGCATGCAGCTACATCGCGAGCACCGGTCTTCCATCCGAGACCTGCTTTCCCTATACGGCTACCACCAACAGCTGCTCCAACGCCGCGTGCCCCTACTGGCAAAGCGATACCGATTCAATCGCGGCCTGGCAATATGTGGCCTTAACTTCGCCGACCGTAGCTGCCCTGAAAAACGCACTGCTGACTTATGGCCCGCTCGTCACCACAATGAACGTCTATTCCGATTTCTACTCATACGCCCGAGGCGTTTATTCTTATGTCTCAGGGTCTTACCAGGGCGGACACGCCGTTGCAATAATCGGCTATGACGACACCAATCAATGTTTCATCGTGAAAAACAGCTGGGGCACCGAGTGGGGGGAACTGGGGTTCTTCAGGATAGACTATGGCGAACTCAATGATCAAAAAGTACAGTTCGGATACTATACAATCGCCTTCGATGCGTATAAGAGCGTTCAAAGCACCTGCACCTATTCAACATCACCAACGTCGGTCACCTTAACTCGTCGGGGGGGATATGCCAATGTGAGCGTAAGTGCGCAGTCCGCTTGCGCATGGACAGCCGTGAGCAATGTGAGTTGGATAAAGATCGTAGCCGGCGCCAAGGGCACAGGCAACGGTACAGTCAGGTATCACGTCAAGGCACGTAACGCCTTTACCAATCGCACCGGGACACTGACCATAGGCGGGAATACCGTTACCGTGACCCAGAAAGGAAGAGCTCTGTCACTGCGCAGGTAGTAACAACAGAGCCGGGCAGTTTCAAAAGCACGAAATAATTATCCGGGCCGCTCAGGGTTGATCGCTCCTGTATTTTTCGGAGATCGGCCCCACAGGCGGCCTTCCCTTTTTAATCGATAATGAAAGTTCCTGTTTACTCCAAAATTCCGGGGCGATACGCCTCCACTTCAGACAGGTGTGCCGAAAATTCCACCGCTCTCACACAATCCTGCTTCAGCTGCGGGGCGAAACTGTTCCTCCTCCGTGGAACCCTTCAGAGCGGCGGTCGAGAACTCTTTGCCGCTGATCGTCTGGGCCACTGCGTCGAAGTAGCCCGTCCCGACGAATGTTTGATGCTTAACACCCTTGTATCCAAGCTTCTCCCACTCGAACTCACTATTTTGGAAGTCTGAGTAAGCACTCATTCCCTTTTCCCCAAAATTCCTCGCCAGTTCATACATCCCGAGATTAATCGAATGGAAACCGGCAAGCGTTACGAACTGAAACCTGTATCCATAGGAAGCGAGCTTTTTTTGAAATCCTGCAATGGTCGCCTTGTCCAGCTTCCCGCTCCAGTTGAATGAGGGTGAGAGATTATAGGCCAGCAGCTTGCCAGGATATGAGGCATGAACCGCTTCGGCAAACCTTCCGGCCTCGGCAAGGTCCGGTTCCGATGATTCGCACCAGAGCATGTCCGCATAAGGAGCGTAAGCCAACGCTCTTTCAATGGCCGCATCTATTCCGCCTCTAATGGTAAAAAAAGCCTTCGACGGTCCTGCTTCCGGTTATGAAATTGCGGTCTCTTTCATCTACGTCATTGGCGAGCAACGTCGCGGAATTGGCATCGGTTCTGGCGATAAGAACGGTCGGAACACCGCAGATATCAGACGCAAGTCTGGCGGCGACCAGTTTCTTGATTGCTTCGGAGGTCGGTATTATCACCTTCCCGCCCATGTGCCCGCATTTTTTGGCTGATGCCAGCTGATCTTCCAGATGAACCGCGGCGGCCCCCGCCTCGATCATGGCCTTCATCAGCTCGAAAGAGTTCAACACTCCGCCGAAACCCGCTTCGGCGTCGGCCACGATGAGCGCAAACCAGTCGGGCCCTTTCTCGCCGCCCATATGGCTGATCTGATCCGCCCTCATGAAAGCGTTGTTGATTCTTCGCACCAGATTCGGGACGCTGTCCACCGGGTCAAGGCGCCCAGGGCCGCGGTGAACGGCTCCCCGTTGAGCAACTTCCAGAGCCTGCGGGCGCCTCGATTGGCAAGAGTATATTCGATGCTGATCGATCCCCGCAGCTTGACAACGTCCTCGGCCGTATATGGGCGCTTTATGCCCTTCCAACGCTCATCCCCGCTCCACTGCGGAGCGGGTCCTCGATTTTCTCCGTCTATGATCATCTGACCATAACCTCCGGACACACACCGGTGTGTGCACTAAAGTTTTTGTGAGAGCATATCGTCTCACGTCCGCTATTTGGGGTTGAACCGATGGCGGACTATCATCTCTTCGCTTATCTGCCGGGCTGCCCGATACTTTTCAATTCCGTTGTGCCCGCTTGCCGGCGGCAACTCGTTAACTATGCGCTCAAGCTCCTCATCGAAAATCCGGCTGACAAGTTCGGGGGTCTGCACGACAGGCTCGCCGTCGGCGACTCTCAGTTTCACCCTGCTCCTGTTAATGGTTCGCTGGGCTATCATCAAACTGTAGATTCGGTCCGTGGCAAGGTCCTCCATGTATCCGTCCAGCAGGCTCGCTCCCTTTCCGTTCAATACGCCGTTGCGATATCGGATGACTGTGCGCACGGCCGCTCGAGTACCATCCAGACTGAGTCTTCCGACGCCGTCCGGCATAGGCCTCAGGTCGGGATAGCGTTCAACGGAGGCCTTTTTTGCGAATTGCTGGTTAGGGTACGGAAACTGGCTGACCGCGATCTCATTCTGGTCGGGGTGGCCCGTCCATGCGCCGTCCATCAGGCAATCAGCCTCGTTTTTCTTGTCTTCGGCAAGTATTTTGAGGGCGCGCTCATTGAGTTCGGGCTCAGTCCTGCTCGGATATAGGGCCGTCATCCCGCCGATCGCGAGCAGCCCGTGCTTATGGCAGATGTCCACGAGCAAATCCCGAAGCCTTTGGAAAAAGGCAACATTGTGAGGAATCGTGTTCCGGTCCGGCAAAACCCAACGGTGATCGAACAGGTTGAAATGAATCAGGCTTGCCATGTAATCCCAGCGGCCAAGGTTCAACCCGAGAATGTGGTCCCTCAGGTTGAAGGCAAATTCCTCCATCTGGTAGGCAAGAGGGTGAGACTCGACGAGCGCCATGCACTTGATGTAATCCTCAGGCAAACCTTTTGCCCTGGCAAGTGCCCTGAAAACCTCCCGCCACCACAGTCCCTCTTCAGCGGATTCGCTTTTCGGAATATAGAACGACAAAGGATGCTTCAACACATCCGGATCGATGCCGTAGACGATAGCGGCCATATCGAAAAGAGATGCCGCAATCCTCTCCTGATCTGGCAGGACCCCTGCCTGGCCCATATGCAACCCGCGAGGCCGCAGCCATATCACGGTATTGCCTCGGTCGATCCCCACGACCTTTTGGTGCTTTTCGTCAAAGTAGGTCAGATCGCCCCTCAGCGCCCCCAGGATGTTTTTGATCCCCATCCGCAGGTTCGGCCACTCATTTGCCATTGAATCTTCGAGATCGAGCATTACTCCCGGTGCGCCGGAATTCAGCATCTTTATCACCAGTTCCGCATCATCCGCCGGACCCGTCATCTGGTTTCTCTGATCCCGGCACCACGCTGGAAGCTCGATTGACCACCCCTCGACGGTGGCCTCTGAAGAAGGAAGATGGTTCGGCAGTCTCCCTCGATGCGCTTCGGCCAGCGCACGCTCGCGCTTCGAGGCAAGGACCCGTTGCCAGGGGGTGAACTCCTTGTGCAATGGAAGCAAAAATTCCATAAAATCGCTGGAAGCCTTACTAAGCGGATCGAAAACAGTTGGGCCGTTATCATATGGGAAGCCTTGGGCTTCAATTCTTTCACTTTGTGTCCGCATGACTTATCTCCTGTGCACGCCTGAGATATCTCCACCTTGTTCGAGTTCGTCCTTCCTGAGTCGGCATGAGTAGGAAGCTACAAAGGACGCACTTAAAAGCATATCGGATAAGAGTTCTCAAAGAGTCATAATTTACAGACACGAATCTATGTTCGATATGCGCCTTTGACAAGTGCAGCGCCGATCTCCGGTGGCCAATGCCGGATACATATGCCGCCGGAAATGCAACGAAAAATCTCTTTTGCCCATTGCCGGTGGGCGAAACAAATTTTATTCAATTCTCACCGAAAGTCGGCGGCATCAATCTCGAGGATATAAAGGCCCAGGAATGTTTTTATGTCGAGGAGCGCGCCTGAGGGAAGCCATGGAAATCCCTGTATTCCATGACGCCCGGCATCGGACGGCAATAATTTCCGTAGCCGCCCTGCCGAACGCCCTGGAGTTGCAGGGCAAGACAATAGAACCGGTCAAGGTTGCCTTCTCGGGCGCCGGGGCAGGAAGATATGCCTCAAATCCAACGCGGAGGACGCGGCATACCAACTCCACCCCGCCAAATCGCAAAAGGCGCTTTATCTTTCTTGACCCTCTGGCGTGCCCGCCCTTGAGAAATTAAAGTATACATACGTTTCTTTGAAACTAATGTTTCCTTTTTGACAATGATACTCCAAATGGGCCTCCCTTGTTCGGCCAGTTCAAGAGGGGCCCAATGGAGTTTATGAAAGGCGGAACGAAATGAATCTCGATGATATGCAGCGGTGTTTCAGGACATTCTGCCATGCCTGCAACGGAAGCGGCTACGATTGCTTCGATGACCGGCAGTGCGACAACTGCTGGGGAGCAGGAGAATTCGAGATTTGCGTAAGTTGAGGCCTCCGGGCGCACAAGTCCGGCAAGGCCTAAATTCTCGGCAGGAGGCGCTGGAAGCTTTCAGGGGACTTCGGATCAATTGAGCAGCCGGCGCTTCTCATCTTTTTATCGTTTTTGCCCATTTTTCGCTAATGACCTCCAAGACCATATCCGGCGTGATCTCGCGAATACACCTCCAGTCCGGGCAAACTTTCCTCGTGAAACAGGGTGAACACGGAAGATTCAACCGTATGACAGTATGAATTTTGCCGTAGGGACCGGTTCGCAGGGGACTGGTGGGACCGAAGATCGCGAAAACGGGAATGTTCAGGGCCGCCGCCAGATGCATGGGCCCTGAGTCGGGCGACACGAAAAATTCCGCGCCCCCGATTATCGCGGCAAGATCACCGAGGCTCGTCCTTCCGGCAAGTGAAACAGCACGGGATTTGGATAAAGACGCGACTTCATCTCCGAGCGCCGCATCGGATCGGCCCCCGACGATGATCGAAGGGATTGGGAGGCGGGACGCCAGATGTCCGAAATATTGGGCAGGCCACCTTTTCACCAGGGTGCCGGCCGAAGGGGCGATAACCGCGTAACGGCCGATGTTTTTGACACTTTCCGGAACTTCCGTCAGGGTGGGAAGGGCGAAAACCGGCTCGGCATGGCCGCACCCGACGAATTCGGCAAGCTGGAGATTTTTCTCTACGGCATGCAGCTCAGTCTGAGTCCGGACCCTGTATTTGTAGGAAAACTTCGCCCCTTCTCTTGCGCTCTCAAAACCGACCCTTTCCTCCGCCCCCGTCAGAACGCCTATCATCGCGCTCCTGAAAAGCCCCTGGAGGTCGATGACCAGGTCGAACTTCTCAGCGCGCAGGCCACGCGACAGATTTCTCAGCTCCGAAAAGGTGCGCGGCAGATTTCCGGCTTTTTTCCATGAATCCTTGTCTATGATCCAAAGCTTGTGAATCAGGGGATGGTCTTTTAGTATGCCGTCAAATCCCTTTGCCACGACCCAATGGAACATGGCCCGGGGAAAACGGATGCTGAGTGCGTGAAGCACCGGCAGCCCGTGGATGACATCACCAAAAGAGCTTGGCTTTATGATGAGAATCTTGCGAGGGCCTGAACGGGTAACCCGGAAGCTTTTCATCTCACTGGCCCTTTTCGGTCGCGGGCCCCAAGTTTGCAACTCTTCTCACGTCACACCTTCTTCCTGTCTCATCAGGGTCCGCACCGCATTGAGAACATCATCCACGGAAATCCCGGCCATGCACCGGTGGTCGGTCGGACATTGTCTCTTGAGGCAGGGGGCGCACTCGGTTTCCTTACGCACCAATAAAAACCGGGAGCATAACGGGGAAGTGGTCAAATGATCTGTCGGGCCGAAAAGCGCGACAATCGGGCGGTCGAAGGCCGCGGCGATGTGCATCGGACCGGAATCATTGGTTATGACAAGCTCTACCGAGGAAAGAAGTGCCATGAGCTGACGCACGGAAGTCCCGCCGATCAGGTTCAGGGGTTTGAAGCGCATTTGAGACTCGATCTCATGGCCGATCCCTGCCTCCCCCGGCCCGCCCACGAGCACCGGCTTAAATCCAAACTCGGTTGAAAGATCGTCCGCAACCTGCCCGAACCTTTCCGGGTACCACCTTTTTGCGGAACCGTACGCCGCCCCCGGATTTATAGCGGCCCATCGCCCCCGGCCCAGCACACTTTCCGCCCAGCGCCTTTCTTCATCCGTGCACTGGAGGCAAACCCTCCGGGCGGCCGGAGGAATTCCCAATCCGCCGAGCATGTTCGTATAATATTGAGTATGATGAAGCCTTCGCGCCTCTTTTGTGACCCGAATCGCATGCGTGAGAAGTATCCCGCGCCCGTCGGTATTATATCCGGCCCGCATCTTTATCCGGGCCAGTTTAGCAATTATCGCGGCTTCGATGGCGTTCTGAAACAGGATGGCCAGATCGAATCGTTCTTTTGAAATAAGTCGGCAAAACCTCCAAAGCCCCCCGATCCCCCTGTGAGGACCTTTCTTGTCATAGACGATTACGCTGTCGCAGAAAGGGTGCGGGCTCATGAGTTCGGCAACGGCCGGATTCGCCGCCAGCACGATCTCCGATGACGGGAAAGCGGCCCTGATCGCGCCCAGCGCCGGCGTGGTCATAACGGCGTCCCCGATCCAGTTTGTCGATCGCACCAGTATTTTACGGACATGCCCGGGATCTAACGGCCTCATTCCGTTCCAGCCACATGGGGTCTCAGATGACACAATCTTCGGTCCTGTTGTCGAAGACGCGTTTGCTCTTCCGCTCCGATCTTGGCAAAGACCCGTAGTCGACCAGTTCCACCTTCGCCCGAACCATTATCTGCCTGCGGATTTCAGCGGTTATGTACTCGATCAGATCCCCTGCGGTATCTGGAGAATCCGCCTCCGACAGGGCCTCCACTTTTACCAGCATAATGTCGCGTCCGTCCTCCCTTCTGAAAAGATGGACCTGGTATTCGCTTCCGACCCCCGGTATTCGTGACAGAACATGATCGATCTGCCCCGGGTAAATATTTACCGCGCGGAAGATAAACATATCGTCGGAGCGGCCCAGGATATGATCGTGTTTTGGAAGCGGATTGCCACACGGGCACGGTTCCGGCCTGAGCCTGGTAAGATCGCGGGTCCGGTACCGGATAAGAGGCGATCCTTCCTTTTTGAGTGTTGTCACGACCATTTCGCCGATTTCACCAGGGATTGCAGCCTCGAGTGTTTCAGGGTTCAGTATCTCCAGGATGTAGTAGTCCGCCCAGTAGTGTATCCCCTGATGGGCTACGCATTCCAGTCCGGTGCCCGGCCCGTAGAGTTCGGTGAGCCCCGGAATATCGAACAGGTGTTCGGCGCCGGTTATCTCGCTGAGCCTCTGCCTCATTCTGAGGCTGTGACGCTCAGCCCCGAAGATGAATTTCTTGAGAGATATCCTGTCCCGAATGCCCCGCCGTTCTATTTCTTCGGCGATCAACAGCGCCATGGATGCCGTCGCGCAAAAAACGGTGCTTTGCATGCCTTCGAGCAACTGGCAATGCATTTCCGCATTTGCGGGTCCAACGGGTACGGCCATCGCCCCGAACCGTTCGCACCCGCTTTGAAAACCCACTCCGGCCGTCCAGAGGCCGTACCCCACGGCTATCTGCACCCGGTCCGCGCTTGTGAGGCGCGCCATCTCGTAGCAACGGGCAAACATGGCTGCCCAGTCGTCGATATCCTTTTGGGTGTAGCACAAGACCTTGCGCCTGCCAGTTGTTCCGGAAGAAGCATGCACCCGGACGATCTTCTCGAACGGGACGGCCCGGAGCGGAAACGGGTAGTCATCGCGCAGGTCCTCGGCGCACGTAAAGGGAAGCCTGCGAAGATCATCCAGGGACCGGACCTGCTCGGGTGTAACGCCTGCTTCGTTCAATTTTTTCCGGTAAAAAGGTGAGTTGTTGAATGCGTGAGAAACTGTCCACTTCAGCCCCTGAAGCTGAAGGGCCGGCAAATCATCGATATCTGCCCGGGCCGGCATAAAGGAAGCGCCCATTTTAATCCTCCGATACCGCATATTTTCACCCGTTCCGGACCTCGCTGAAATACTGGAGAGCAATGCAGCAAATCAACTCACGGGGTTTTCCGAGGGTGTTTTTCACAAAGGCAATTCTCCATAACATAAACCTGGTAGAATTTCATGAAAACTAATCGTTTGGGGACCCGGTGGCTCGTGAAATACAAACCGGTGATGTATTTATAACCATGTTTTTCCGGTATCCAGGCACCTGAGACCGGTTTCCGAAGGAGACCTTGCCTCCCGCCACCCCCGTTGATATTATTGCCCGATCTTGGACCCGACATCTACAGGAGAAACAGGATGAGGCGTGCGGGCATTGCCGAGACCATCATAGGGATATTCATACTGGTGCTTTTGGCCGGCGTAGCAGGCGGGATTTACATTGTGCAGTCGCGGTTCGATCCCGATCTTTTTACTCTTACCGCCCAGAAGGACAGCGCAGGCCGCAAAAACTCGCTGCCATCCCCCAGTTCGGCCCCGGTGCCCGCCTTCCTTCCAGAGGACCTCATTCCGTTTGGCCCCGAGGAAACGTTCGACTCCGAGACCTTATCGGATAAAATTGACGGCAAGGCCGAACTCTATCTTTCAAGCGGGTTTGTAAAGCTTTCCACAAGGCGTTTCGCCTTGAAAACGGACCCCAAAAGCTGGATGGAGCTGTACATATACGAAATGGGAAACCAGACGAACGCTTTTTCCGTCTATAGCGTTCAGAAAAGACAAGACTCGAAGCCGGTTGAGCTTGGCGTTTCCGCATACGCAACGGCGGATGCCCTGTTTTTCGCTGACGGCCCCAAATATTTCGAAATAATATCCGCATCCAAAGACCTTGCGGAGGATATGACCGCGCTGGCCAGGAACCTCGTCGAAGCCGAACCCAAATACGCGGGCAAGCAAACCGAATCTTCCCTTTTTCCGGCTGGATCCCTGGATGAGTCAAGCATATCCCTCCACCTGAGCGATGTTTTCGGCTTCAGCGGCCTCGATCGCGTATATACGGCCGGCTACTATACGGGGGCCGCCAGGGTCACCGCATTCATTTCACAGCGCGAAAACTCCGAGGAAGCCGCCGATCTTGCGGCGGCATACGGGCGGTTTCTGCTCGACAACGGGGGCTCGGATATCGGCGAGGTCCCCAATGCACCCGATTCCAAAGTATACAAGGTATTCGATACGTATGAAGTCGTTATGCACAGAGGGAAGTTCTTTGCCGGGGCCCACGAGGCCGATGACATGGAAAGCGCCGTGGAAGTGGCATCGCGGATTTACAGCAAACTGGGAGAGGCCGGGCAATGAGTAAAAAGTTCGAGGATCGTCCGCCCCAGCCTGAAATGAACAGACGTGATTTTATCGTCCGTTCCGCAAAGGCCGGGATAGCTCTGGCCGCTGCCGGCGCCCTTGGTTATTTCCTGCACGACCCTGTCGGGCCAGGCGCGCTGGCCGAGAAATCCATTGTCACCCTGCCCGATTTTTCCGTTCCGCAAGCCGGCAGAAAGATAGCGATTGCGACCGGCGAAGACAGGATAAAAACTGTCAACGCCGCCCTCGAGGCGCTCGGTGGAATCGAAACCTACATCAAGAAAGGCGACAGGGTCTTAATAAAGGTGAACGCCGCCTTCGCAACCCCACCTTCGCTTTGCGCCACAACGAACCCGGATTTGCTTGCCGAGACAGCGCGTTTATGCTTCAAGGCTGGCGCCGCTTCGGTCGCCGTTTCCGACAATCCGATCAACAATCCGGAAAGCTGTTTCGTGCTGAGCGGCATCGGCGAAGCCGCGCAAAACTCCGGGGCGAACCTGATTTTGCCGAAGGAGTCGCTTTTCACCAACATTTCTGTCCCAGGGTCCAATCTCATCCGCAATTGGCCCGTTCTCTTCGGAGCATTCCATGATGCGAACAAGCTTATCGGGATAGCTCCGGTAAAAGACCATCACAGGAGCGGCGCCTCGATGTCCATGAAGAACTGGTACGGCTTTATCGGAGGGAGGCGCAACATTTTCCATCAGGATATCCACACGTTCATAAAAGATCTCGCGCTCATGATAAAGCCCACTCTTGTCATTCTGGACGGGACCTTCACGATGATCACCAACGGGCCAACGGGAGGGTCCGTTTCAGATCTCAAGCAAACGAACACGATGATCGTAAGCACCGATCAGGTTGCCGCCGACGCGGCCGGGGCGGCCCTGCTGGGCAAAAAACCCACGGACCTGCCCTTCATATCCAAAGCCGAACAGGCGGGGGCTGGGACCTCCGATTTCGAGTCCCTAAATCCTTTTCGCGTATCCACAGGTTGAGAATCTGATGAGAATAACCACAGTCAGGCGAATATCCCAAATATTCTTTCTTATTCTGTTCATGTGGTTCTGTGTCGTGAGCACCTTCGGGCAAGCCTTCACGCAACTGCGGGGATGGCCGGTAAACTGGTTTCTTCAGCTCGATCCGCTTGTCGCCCTCGGCAACGTCCTGACGACCTCCACTCTCTATTCGGGGCTGCTCTGGGCCATAGCCACGATCATGCTCACCATAGTGCTGGGAAGATTTTTCTGCGGGTGGTTGTGTCCGTTTGGCTCGATACACCATTTTATCGGTTACCTGGGCTCGCGCGCTCGTTCCACCAAAGAAAGAATCGCCGCTAACCGAAGCATGGGCAGCCAGAAGATAAAATATTACATCCTTCTGGCGCTGCTTTCCCCTGCGGCCGGCGCCTTCCTGGTAAACATCCCGGATTCTTCCGAAATCAATCCGCTAGGAGTAGCCGGGATCATATTCATTCTGGCGGTTGCCGCGGCGGTTTCGCGAAAGATCGATTATTCGATCAGGCGGCCGGTAACTCTATTCATCTGGCTGGTGGCATTTTGGGCCGCGGCGGGCTATTTTCTGAAGATGGACGGCGCCCTGTCTTCCTCGCTCATGACCGGGCTGCTCGACCCGATCCCGCTTGTTTATCGCTCGGTGAACTTCCTGCTTGTCCCTTTTGCGGATTCTTCCCTTCACCTGACCTCCGCGGCACAGAGGCACTACGAAGGGGCGTGGCTTACCGCGTCCATATTCTTTGCCGCCGTTTTTTTAAACTTGGTGATACCTCGTTTTTATTGCAGGTTCGTATGCCCCCTGGGAGCTTTGTACGGGGTCCTCGCAAAATATGCCCTGTGGCGGATCGGCAAGAAAACGGCCGAATGCAGCCAGTGCAGCCTCTGCGATTCCAGGTGCGAAGGCGCCTGCGACCCGGCAGGCAGTATCCGGATCCACGAGTGCGTTCTTTGCATGAACTGCCTCTATAGCTGCAAGGACGACCTGATGGGCTACAACGCGTTCAGGTCGGCTTCGGGCGAGCTTGCCTCCCCCGATCTGTCACGGCGGGCATTCGTGACGTCGGCGGTCTGCGGAATTGCCGCCATTCCTATGCTGAGGCTGGATGGAAAGCTCGGCCTAAACTACGATCCTGCCCTGATTCGACCACCCGGGTCTTTGCCTGAATCCGAGTTCCTCAAGCGCTGCATCAAATGTGGGCAATGCGCGCGCGTATGCCCCACCAACGTTATACAACCCGATATTGCCAACGCCGGGCTAGAGGGCCTCTGGACCCCGACCCTGAATATGCGGACCGGGTCGAGCGGCTGCCAGATGAATTGCACCGCCTGCAGCCATATCTGCCCGACCGCCGCCATCCGCCCGATTTCAATCGAAGAAAAACTGGGGCGCGGCGCATTCGAAAAAGCAGGTTTCATCCAGATCGGTACAGCTTTTATCGACCGAGGCCGATGCCTGCCCTGGGCAATGGACAAGCCATGTATCGTCTGCCAGGAAAACTGCCCCGTAAGCCCAAAAGCCATATTCGTAAAGGAGAGCTTCGCCACCGTACGGCAAGGCAATCTGGACGGCGCGAAAATCTCCGGCTCATCCATCGTGCTTTCCGACCCGCTCCTTCAGCCTGACAAGTTCGGGACGGGCGACTTCTTCGTTCTGATGGAAAGCGGCAGCGTTCACTCGAGAACGCGAATTCTTTCCAATACTGAGAAATCAATCATCCTGGAATCTCGAATTCCGCCCGAACTTGTGACATCTGATTTGAGAAGAATCGAGCTGCAGGTCCGGCTTCAGACCCCTCAGGTAGATCCCGAGCGATGCACGGGCTGCGGCATCTGTGAGCACGAATGTCCGGTGAGCGGCTTGAGGGCTGTTCGGGTGAGCGCGGAAGGCGAATCGAGGCACAAGAGACATTCGCTCCTGCTGAAGTCAGTTTGAACCAGACCGGGGGTAAGGAAACTAACTGCCTGCCAGCATGCCTAGACACATATTCGCCTGCTGCCCAAAAAAGGCGAAACTTTCGAAGCTCTCCTCATCCAGGCTGCGCCCGCTCTGGTTTCTGTCCGCGTATATAACCCCTATTATCTTCGACTTGATTGCAACGGGAGCGGCAAAAAACGGGCCGCCTCCGGTCAGACGAAATAATTCCTTTGTGAGGAGCGGTTTGATACTGTCGTCCGGTTTTGCGGTTACCCAGATCGGCCTGCTTTTTTTTAACAGGTGGCCCAAGATATTCGGCGCCCATGGATCTATAGCGATCCTCAATTTACCGACCCAGCCTTCATCTATGCATCCCAGTCCATGCTTTCCCGTTAGATGCTGCCGGTCAGGCGTGAGCAGCGCAAAAACAACCCTGTCCATGCCTATTCCACGATAGATGCCCTCCAGTACAATGGAAAGCACCATGTTAGCGTCGCCCGTACCGGACGTCACCAGGGTCGAAAGGTCGCGAAGGCTACACAGTTGTATATGTTGATCAGGTTTGGGATATTCGTGTTTGATCTCCGTTACCGGTGCAGGTGCTGGAGGCAGGACTTCTTCGGGGAGGGGAATCAGGCGGCTGCTCTTTTTCGCTCCATAGGATTCGGTGATTTCAGCGGCGGCCCTGGCCGATTCATGTAACGTTTCGACTGTCTCCTGTTCCGACAACCCAAGGAAATCACCCGCCTCTTTTATGATTTCCTTGACCTGGGGACTATCCCAGCCCTTTTCACACGCACGCGCAACAGCACATCCCAGGCTTATACTCCGCACCCGGAGGTCGGTCCCCCTCTTATCCTGCAGGGCCGATTCCAGAAGATTACTCAATTTCCATTCCTGGCTGAGTCTCAGGGTCAGCCGTTCAAGCTTGAATCCCAGGACCTCGATCTCGGCATTCTCCTCACGCTCCGCATTCGACATTGCGCTCTCGAGTCTTTCCCCGGCCTCACCCGCAAAACACCAGAAGACTATATTGCCGATCCGGGTGAGCAGCGCAGCTATAAATATCTCCTCGGGTCCGAACAGATTGCGCCGAATTGCGATTCTTCTGGCCTGCACGGCAGCGTGAAATGCCCTAGAAACCTCAACGGCCACCTTCTCCTTGTGCAGGCTGGGAAGAACCGTTTCGACCAGGGTGATTGCCAGGCACATCTCCTTTATTTTATCGGCCCCGAGCCTCATGAGTGCTCGAGTAACCGTGCTGATCCGTTTTGAGCAGGGATTATAATATATGCTGTTAGCTAATTTCAGCACCTGGGTAGTAAGGGCCGGGTCCCCGAGAATGGACCAGGCCAACTCAGAAAGCGAGCGGTCCTCGCTGCCTGCCATTCCGGCGACACAGTGAACAGTGCGGGTGAAAATGGGCATATTCACCCGGACAACCCGCGTTACCCACTGATCAAATGCCGTTTCAGGCATTTTTTGTTCCTCCCCTGTTTTTAAAAACTGTCTCAAAATAGAAATCGGAACAACCGGCATGCGGCTGCACAAAAAATTACTCGTCCGAAAAGATTCGATAAAATGGGTTCAGTTACCGGACAAACTTTGCTGAGTACTCTTGACTTCGTACTCGCTGTGGTTTATCACCATATTCTCCCCGAAGCCGGACGACTCTGCGCGGGGAATCTGCCGAACGCTGATGCTATTTTATCTCTAACGGACTTCAGGAAGAATTAAGCCGTTTGCTTGAATCTTCTCGGGCTTCCGCTTGAAGCGCCCCGTTATAGTCCCCGGCAAGTTCGCTCTGGCCTTACTCATTCTCTGCGGCAGGATACCAGTGCATGACATTTGTCCAGGACAAACATCGACGAATTGTTCCTACTTGTTGTGCTGTTCTTTGCAGATCCTGATTCTTTGCAATCTAAGCGGTAGATGAATCGGTGTTGAAGTTTGAGATAGCATCGCGCGGCTTCCCCCAAGCCGCGCGTTTGCGGGCTGCGCTCCGAGATGTTTGGAACGCACGCCTGTTATTTTGATGACCTTTAACAATCAGGCGTAAATGAGTTCAGTTGAAGGAAACACTTAGGAGTGAACGTTCATGAGTGAGAACAATGGCTCGAAGCCTATGACCGGCGCCGTTATGGTGATCGGAGGCGGTATCGCCGGGATGCAGTCGGCGCTCGATCTTGCTGATGCCGGCTATTACGTCTACCTGGTCGAAAAAGAACCTTCGATTGGCGGGGTAATGGCCCAGCTGGATAAGACTTTCCCCACCAACGACTGCGCGATGTGAATTATCTCCCCCAAGCTGGTCGAGGTCGGCCGGCACCTCAACATCGAACTGCTGACTCTTTCGGAAGTTCAGCAAGTCACGGGTGAACCTGGAAACTTTACGGTAAATCTGCTTCAAAAACCCCGGTACGTAGATATCTCCAAGTGCACCGGCTGTGGCGAATGCGCCACCGTCTGCCCTGTCGTACGCAAAAACGAGTACGACATGGAGATGAGCGAGCGGCGAGCGGCGTTCCGCAGGTACCCCCAGGCCGTGCCTGGCGCGTTTTCGATAGAGAAGCACGGGACTTCTCCCTGTAAGGCGACCTGCCCCGCCCACATCTCCGTCCAGGGTTATGTAGCGCTGACAGCTCAGGGCAAATACCAGGAAGCGTTAAAGCTTATCAAGGAAGAGAACCCCCTGCCCGCTATCTGCGGACGCGTATGCCACCATCCCTGCGAATCCGCCTGCAAGCGAGGCGAGCTTGACGAACCGGTGGCAATCGATTCCATAAAGCGCTTTCTGGCCGATCTGGACCTGAGTTCCGAGACCAGGTTCGTCCCCGAGATAAAAGTGAAACGTGACCAAAAGGTCGCAATCGTCGGTTCTGGTCCGGCGGGCTTATCGTGCTCCTATTACCTGGCACTGGAAGGCTACCAGGTAACGGTATTCGAAAAACTGCCGCTGCTAGGCGGCATGCTGACTGTGGGTATTCCTTCCTACAGGCTTCCGAAGAACATAATCGAAGCCGAAATCCAGGTCATGCGGGATATGGGCGTCGAGTTCAAGACGGGGGTGGAGATCGGCAAAGACTTTACCATCTCCAAACTAAGAGACCAGGGATATAGGGCCTTTTTCATGGGCATAGGCGCCCACGAGTGCAAGGCGCTCGGACTCCCCGGCGAAGACCTCGAAGGTGTGGTCCCTGGTGTCGAATACCTGCGAGACATAAACCTCGGCAGCAAAGTCTCCCTGGGGGACCGCGTAGCGGTCATCGGAGGGGGCAACGTCGCCATGGATACAGCCCGGACGGCCCTGCGCAACGGATCGCGGAAGCCTGTTATCGTCTATCGGCGAAGCGAGAAGGAAATGCCCGCTAATGCCGAAGAGATTCACGAGTGCCGTGAAGAGGGCATTGAAATAATGACGCTGACCAACCCTAAGCGAATCATAGGGGAAAACGGGCGGGTAAAAGCCATCGAATGCCTGAGGATGGAGCTCGGAGAGCCCGATGCAAGCGGGCGAAGACGCCCTGTGCCCATTGAGGGGTCCGAGTTCATCATGGAGGTGGACGCGGTGGTTCCGGCTATCGGCCAGGAGTCTGACTGGGCATGTCTTACCGAAGAGTGCGCCTGCCGGCTTACCGACTGGGGCACCATGAAAATAGACCCTCTCACCCTGCAAACCCACGATGCCGACATCTTTGCGGGCGGTGACGCAGTGACCGGCCCCAAGACGGTAATCGAGGCAATTGCCGCCGGCAAGCAGGCAGCCATCTCGATCGGCCGATACATCTGCGGCGAAGACCTGAGCGCAGGGCGCGAAAAAGAATGGCAGGCGGTCCAGGAAGTTTCGACCGAGGGCTATGACAAAATCCCGCGCGCACTGATGCCCGTGGTCTCTGCCGAAGTCCGCACCGGCAATTTCGAAGAAGTCCAGCAAGGCTTTACCGAAGAACAGGTCAGGGCCGAAGCTGAGCGCTGCCTTAGCTGCGGCGGCTGCTCCGAATGCTACCAGTGTGTCGAGGCCTGTCTTGCAAATGCAGTGATTCACGAAGACACGCCCAGGAACATGGAGATAAACGTAGGTGCGATCATTGCGGCGCCAGGCTTCGAGCCGTTCAATCCCTCAAACTTCGACACCTATGCCTACGCGAAGCTGCCGAACGTGGTAACTTCGATGGAGTTCGAGCGCACTCTTTCGGCTTCAGGCCCGACTCAGGGACACCTCGTGCGACCCTCAGACCATCAGGAACCTAAAAGGATCGCGTGGCTCCAATGCGTCGGTTCAAGGGATATTCAGCATTGCGACCATAAATACTGCTCTGGCGTTTGCTGCATGTACGCCATAAAGGAAGCAGTCATAGCCAAGGAACATTCAGGAGGCAATCTCGATGCCTCTATCTTCTACATGGATATACGGACGCACGGCAAGGATTTCGAAAGGTATTACAACCGTGCAAAAGACCAGCACGGCGTTCGTTTCATCCGCTCGCGCGTGCATACGATTGATCCGGTGCCGGGGTCGGATGATCTGGCGTTAAGTTATGTAACCGAAGATGGTATCATCCAAAGCGAACAATTCGACATGGTCGTGCTTTCGGTGGGGTTCGAGACTTCCGACTCGGCCAAAGAGCTTGCAAGACGGCTCGATGTGAAGCTCAACGACAACGGCTTCAGCGAAACCTCCTCGTTTAGTCCCGTTTCCAGCAACAGACCGGGAATATTTGTCTGCGGATCTTTCCAGTCACCCAAAGACATTCCACAGTCCGTAATGGAGGCCAGCGCGGCCGCTGCCGCCGCCGGGGGCTTCCTTGCTCCGGCGCGCGGAAGCATGGCCAGGGAAAAGGTGGTCCCGCCTCAACTAAACGTTATCGGCGAGCGGCCCAGAATCGGCGTATTTGTCTGCAATTGCGGCATCAACATCAGCGGGGTCGTGGACGTCAAGGCCGTTCGCGACTATGCAAGCTCACTGCCCTACGTCGAGTATGTCACGGACAATCTCTACACCTGTTCCCAGGATACCCAGGCCGCAATGCGCGGCCTGATAAGGGAGCATAACCTCAACCGGATCGTCGTTGCGGCCTGCACGCCGCGAACCCATGAGCCTCTTTTCCAGGAAACCATGGCCGAAGCCGGTTTGAATAAATACCTCTTCGAGATGGCCAATATCAGGAACCAGGACTCCTGGGTGCACAACGCCACGCCGGAGCAGGCCACGGACAAAGCCAAAGACCTGGTCAGGATGGCCGTATCCAAGGTCGCCCTGCTCGAGCCTCTCGAGGAACCCGTGCTCAGCGTAATCCAAAAAGCGCTCGTGATAGGCGGCGGTGTGGCAGGCATGAGCGCCGCCAAAGCGATTGCCGACCAGGGCTACCCGGTGCACCTGATCGAACGCGCGGGGGAACTGGGAGGCCAGGCGCTAAACCTCTACAGGACCTGGCGCAATGAGGGAATCGAGTCCTTTGTGAAGGAACTTGCCGAATCTGTCGGTAAACATCCCAACATCACGCTTCACCTTTCCACCAGCCTGGTCAATGTGGAAGGATTCGTAGGCAATTTCAAAACGACGATTCAGAACGGTGGGCAGCCACAGGTCATCGAACACGGGATCGCAGTTATCGCAACGGGCGGCAAGGAATTCACCCCGACTCAATACGCCTACGGCACGGACCCGAGGATCATTACGCACATGGAGCTGGACCGCCGGTTCATGCAGGGAGATCCAAACCTGAAGACCATAAACTCGGCTGTCTTCGTACAGTGCGTCGGCTCGCGAGAGCCGGAGCGCCCATATTGCTCCAGGGTCTGCTGCACGCACTCTCTGGAGAGCGCCTTGCAGCTCAAAAAGCTTAACCCGGATATTGACATATATGTGCTCTACCGCGACCTGCGGTCTTACGGGGAACGCGAGGCTCTCTATCTCGAAGCCCGAAGGGCCGGCATCATCTTCATTCGATTCGCGGCCGACGATAAACCGGTTGTCTCCAACTCAGGCGGCAGGCTCCAGGTGAGCGTAACCGATCACGTGCTGCGCAGGCCGTTAATCCTCACACCCGACCTGCTCACGCTTTCCACGGCAATCCTGCCAAACGACACGGAAGCCCTGGCGAAGTTTTTCAAAGTGCCGGTAAACGAAGATGGCTTCTTCATAGAAGCACATGCGAAGCTCCGTCCGGTCGAGTTTGCGACCGACGGCGTCTTCGTATGCGGTCTGGCTCACTACCCGAAGCCGATCGATGAGAGCATTGCCCAGGCCCAGGCCGCGGCATCCAGGGCCGCAACCATACTGGCAAAGCAGACCATCCATTTCGCCGGAACGGTGGCTTACACCACTGCCGCGGACTGCAGCGCCTGCGGCACCTGTGTGAATATATGCCCTTACTCGGCATCCGGTTTCAACGAGAAGAGCGGCAAGGCGGAAATAAACCCCGCCCTTTGCAAAGGCTGCGGTCTTTGCGTGGCATCCTGCCGCTCAGGCGCTATAACGTTGCGCGGCTTCGCTGATGCTCAGATATACAGCATGATCGAGTGCTTCTGAAACAGACTCAGGATCGGTCCGATAAGTTCTTTTGGACTTGTTTATACCGCACCAAGGAGAAATCAAATATGTCCGATTGGGAACCGAAAATAATCGCTTTTCTATGCAACTGGTGTTCGTACGGCGCGGCCGACCTCGCCGGGGTAAGCCGTTTCCAGTATCCGGCAAACATCAGGATAATCCGCGTGCCCTGCTCGGGCCGGATAAACCCGAAGTTCATCCTGGCCTCCCTCAGGCATGGCGCGGATGGGGTCTGGGTTTCCGGATGCCATCCCGGAGACTGCCATTATATAGAGGGCAATCTGTACGCGAGGCGCAAATTCGCTCTGCTTAAGAGCCAGCTCGAGTACACAGGGATCGTGGAGCCAGGCCGCCTTCATTTTTCCTGGATTTCGTCGGCCGAGGGGACCAAATTCGCGGAAACGGCCCGCCATGTTGTTGATTCGGTAAAACAGGCCGGGCCGGCACAACACTTTATCAAGATGCAGGCACAGGTGGCATAGATGCAAACATATACCGAGAAAATCAGACAGGCGGCAAAAAGGCTCCTCTCGGAAAAACGCGTGGACGCTGTGATCGGGTTCCGCAAGGGCACGGTTGTGTTCATGAACGAGCCGTTTTTGGCGAAAATACCCGAGCAGGCCGACCAGCTTGTCTGGGACGGAAATTGTGGAATCAACCTGGCCAATTACCTGCCTAAGATGACCGGCAATATAGCAATTGCAGCGAAGGGATGCGACTCACGCAGTATCGTGATCCATCTGCTGGAAAACCAGATCAAGCGGGAGCAGCTCTATATTCTCGGGATTCCATGCTCTGGGATGATCGACAAGCGCAGAATCCAGGACGGCCTGAACGGCCGGGAGATCCTCAAGGCCGAGGATACCGGGCAAAATGTGCGGATTTACGGCAGTGATTTCGAACAGACCTTGGAGCGGGCGGACTTTTTGCAGGAAAATTGCGTCATCTGCACGCACAAAAACCCCGTCATCTATGACGAACTGCTGGGCGAACCGGTGGAGGAAAATCAGATCGACCGCTACGAAGACATCCGTCGAATCGAATCTATGCTCCCTGAAGAAAAGCGGCTCTATTTCAACGATCTGATCAAGCCCTGCATCCGCTGTTACGCCTGCCGCAACGCATGCCCGGCATGCTTCTGTCCCACATGTTTCGTCGATGAATCCAAACCGCAGTGGGTGGGAAAGACAATCGATCCGACAGACACCTTCACCTTTCATTTCCTGAGGGCATTCCATTTAGCCGGACGCTGTACGGACTGCGGAGCGTGCGAACGCGCGTGCCCGGTGGGAATAAAAGTGCGCCTGTTTACCAAGAAACTGGAAAAGGAAGTCAAGGAACTCTACGGATACGAAGCGGGAGTACTCCAGGACCAGCAGCCTCCGCTCGATACCTATAGGCCCGAAGACCCCGAACCTTTCCTCGGATAAATCGCCCTGGATTCGGTGAGATCGCCGGCCATGACAGATAGAGAAGGAACAGTCAATGTCTGATATCTACATCGCCAAATCTAACTTTCGCGGAGTAATCGAGCGGCTGATGGGCCGCTACCGGGTCTATGCGCCCGTGAAAAACGGCAGCTCCCATGACTTCGCGCCCCTCGAGGACCCATCGGAGGCGGACCTGGGTTTCCGCAACTCACGCCTCTCACCCAAGGGGATTTTTCACCCGCAGGCCGAACGCATGTTCGACTGTACCCTGGCACGGGACGACCCGCAGGCCGGAATCCTCAAGGAGGCGCAAAAGAGTTTCCCGCCTCAAGTAGTGCTCGGAATACGGCCGTGCGATGCAAAAGCTTTTCGGCTCGATGACGCCAACTTCGACACCGATTCCATTAAGGACCCGTGGTGGGTTCGAAGGCGTGAAGTGACGACATTGATCGGCCTCGCCTGCGATTCTCCCTGCTCGACCTGTTTTTGCACTTCCATGGGAGGTGGTCCTTACGACACCGAAGGCCTCGACGTTTTGCTCCTGGACGCAGGCGATGGTTACGCCGCGCAGGTGCTGACCGAAAGGGGCAAAAACACCCTGGAGGTCACCTCCGGCTGGTCGTCTGTTCCCAGCGCCGTTTCAGCCTTGACTCTCGAGAAAAAGACAGCAGCGGAGCAGCGGATCGGGCATGCTTTCGACCCGGCCTCCCTTGCGCAAATGGAGATGATCGAGCTTTTTAAATCGCCGATCTGGGAGGATGTCCAGTTCGCATGCATCAACTGCGGCGCCTGCACGTTCCTGTGTCCCACCTGTTGGTGTTTCGACATTCAGGACGAAGTATGCGCGGATAAAGGCGAGCGGTTGCGGCTGTGGGATTCGTGCATGTTCCCGCTGTTCACGCTTCACGGTTCCGGCCACAATCCCCGCAGCCTTAAAACGCAGAGGGTGCGCCAGCGCTTCATGCACAAGCTCAAATATTATCTGGACAAGTACCACAGCGGCCCGGCCTGCGTAGGTTGCGGCCGGTGTGTGCAGGCCTGTCCCGTCAATATCGACATAAGGCAAGTCGGCCGCCAGATGGTTTCGTCGGGCTGTTCATGCCCGGCCTAAAGCCGTTTCGCCAATGGAGGAACAAAAGTGAACAACCCTTATCTGCCATATCCGGTCCGAATCGACTCCATCGTTACGGAAACCGAAGACCGCAATTTAAAGACATTCAAGCTCGTGTTCCTCGACGCGGAACACGAGAAACAATTCGCATACATTCCAGGCCAGTTCGCAATTCTATCGGTTGCGGGTCTTGGCGAAATCCCCATCGGGATCGCCACATCGCCGAGCGAGCGGGGCTTCATCAAATTCACGGTGAACAAGGTTGGAAAAGTAACCAGCCGCCTGCACAATATGAAACCCGGAGATGTTATGGGCGTGCGCGGCCCCATGGGCAACTCATACCCGTGGGAGCTTCTGGAAGGCAAGAACGTGCTGATAATCGGGGGTGGGTTCGCATTCACGACCCTGCGTTCCTCGATAATCTACATGATCGATCCCAAGAACCGCTCAAGGTTTGGAAACATTGACGTCGTTTACGGCGCACGCTCCCCCGGCCTGCTTCTGTATAAGGACGAACTCGCCCTATGGGAAAGACGATCCGACATAAATATGCATATAACCGTTGACAGCACGGACGACCCGAACTGGCAGTATAACGTTGGCTTTGTGCCCGCGATTACCAAACAGAAGGCCCCGGGCGCCGAGAACACATATGCGATTATTTGCGGTCCGCCGATCATGATTAAATTTACCCTGCCAGTTCTGACCGAACTGGGGTTTCCCGCCGAGCGGATCATTTCCAGTCTCGAGATGCGAATGAAGTGCGGAATCGGCGTTTGCGGCCGCTGCAATATCGGAACGGAATACGTTTGCAAGGACGGTCCGGTATTTACTCTCGAACAGTTATCGAAATTGCCCGGCGAGTACTAAACGGGCAGCAGTTGCTTTTGCGCTCACAGGATAGAGCACACTTAGGAGAAGAATAGAATGGAGCCGTTGTTACTGACAAAGCGTGAAAAGCGCAAATTGGCTACCCAGTACGCCGACCTGTGTCTCACATGCGGAACGTGTGCGGGTGGATGCCCGGTCACCGGCGTGGACGGACTGGATGTGCGAAAAGCCGTTCGCATGGTTCTGCTGGGGATGGACCAGGAATTGATCGATTCGAGATTTCCCTGGGTCTGCACCCTTTGCGGGCGCTGCGAACATGCCTGTCCCATGGGAATCGACCTTGTCGCGATGCTTCGTTCCGCCCGAGGAAAAAGAGAAAGAGCCAAGGTGCCCGGCGTCCTTCATAAGGGCGTAGAGATGTGCCTGACGAGAGGAAACAACGTCGGTATTCCCAAGGAAGACTTCCTTTTTTTGCTTGAAGATCTTGGCGCCGAACTTGCTGAAGAACTTCCGGGCTTCGAGGTCCCGATCGACAAGAAAGGGGCAAAATACCTTTTCACGATCAACTCAAAAGAGCCCTTCGCCGAACCGGAGGATATGATGTACTGGTGGCGAATCCTGTATGCCGCCAACGAATCCTGGACGACTACCTCCGAGAACTGGGAAGGCGTGAACTGGGGGCTTTTCACCGGCGACGACGAATCGATGAAGGAAATCGTCGGGCGGATTGTGAAGAATTACAAGGAAATGGAGTGCGAATACCTCGTCTTGCCCGAGTGAGGGCACGCCTACTATGCGACCAGGCTTGGTCTGCAAAAATGGTATGCTAATGAGGGCGTAAAGTTTCTGAGCATCTTCGATCTGCTGAAGCAGTATATAGAGGAAGGGCGAATAAAGCTCGACAAGTCGATTCACAGCGAGTTGGCCACCTACCACGATCCCTGCAACTATGGCCGCAAAAGCGAGCGGGCGTTCGGGCACGGATACTACGAGGAACCCAGATGGATTACACAGCAGTGCTGTGACAATTTTGTGGAGATGTATCCAAACAGGGCCAACAATTTTTGCTGCGGCGCCGGCGGCGGCGCGTGGGCCGCTCCCTATATTGAGGAGAGGATCTTTTACGGCCGCGTCAAAGCCAGGCAGATAATCGACACCGGGGCCAAGCTGTTGATTGCGCCCTGCCATAATTGCCGCGATCAGATCAAGAAGAGCCTCCGGAAGGAATACAACTTCATGGACGTTGAAGTAAAGTACCTCTGGGAGCTTGTGGCCGATTCACTGATAATCGAGCCCCGCGAGGTTGAACCGGAAGCCGAAGAATAAGAAAATACCCATTGCCCCCAGACAGCCCCAGAATCACGTTGACGTGTGCATGGGGCTTTTCTATTTTAGAGCCTTGAATCGAACGGTACGACCGCAAGTATTCCCCACCTTTCCTAAAGGGGGTTGGGGGGATTTTCGGGGCCAGCTGTATTTAAATTCAACTCGAGCGCAAGCTCACCCGGTGATGGATATTATGACCAGAAAGCAAAATGTGATCAGGAAGGGCAAAGACGACCTTTTGCTCACTCGCGAAGAGTCCGACGAACTGCAAATGATCCTTGACCGCCTTGCTGTCCAGGATCCCGAGGGCCAGAGTTTCGAGGGCTACCTGCACTCGCTCCTGAACTCACTTTCCGGAAGACCCCTCATTGCAGCCGCCCTCATAGACAAACTGAGTCGCAATCCCGGCCTTACCGGTTTTCGCACCTTTCAGACCCTCAAAAAAGCCGTCGAGACCTCGCCCTATAAAAGGAGCCTCAAGCAGGCGGCCTACCGATTTTCGCAGAAGGGCTTCAGGGCGGCCGAGGAGCTCTCCGAGCCGCGAAAAGTGGTCCTGATCCAGAGTGAGGCCAGAAAACCCACCGCTCACCTCTTCCTGGTCCAGGGGACCATGTGGATCGTTTCAGCTCTTGTTCCCGAAGCGTCTCAGGGAGGCTATATCCTCATAACCGCTTTTCTCGAGGATAATTTTGACACCCTCAATGTGCGAATAGCCGAAAGCGGCACTCAGAAGTTGTACAAAGAATATCTACAGGTGCTTTCGACTCACTCCGTCTCCCGCAAAGGCTTTGAGATTCCTCTCACGCATGCCGCGAGACTCTTCTTTGATATGCTCGATTTTTGGACCGGCAAAAACCCACACGCCGAAATTGAACGCGCCCGTGAACTCTTTAAAAAGTGGCATGAGCCGGACAAGAAGCCCTATGTCTACGAACTGATGCCTGAAATTGAACATCCCGAGCAGAATATGGCCGACTTTGACGTCGAAGAATTGCTGCGGGATATGGACCTGTCGTGGCTCTTTTTCCGCAAAGACGAGCTGTCGCCTTATCATGAAAGGATGAAGACCCTGGACAGCCCGATTCTCGTGGTCCCCAAAGAAATCCAGGCCGAGCGTAGCAGGGATGTGCTTCACGATGCGGCTGAAAGCCTTTGCGTGGGGGCAAAGCGGCGCCTCTACACGAGGTTTTTCGAAGAGCAGGCGATGGGCTTCAAACTCTCCGGGGCCGAAGACAGGGCCCGCCGGGCGTGGGTGATTGCCTGTGATCTCGCCGGCGAATCACCAGTGGGAAAAAATCCCGTCGTGTTCCAAATAGTGATGCTTTCAATCGAGTTTCACTGGCCTGACGATTTCAAGGCCGTAAAGCAGACCGAGGCAGCCCCTGAGCACGAGCGCCGAACCGAATCTGGAATCATTCTGCCCTGAATCGAAAGATCGATATGGTAACCTCGCAGATCAGGACCCCGGCCCATTCATCCGCGGTTGACATAACCGATCGTATTGCCGCCATATTAGATAAACAATCAGCAGACGACGGCATCTGCCTGATCTACACCCCGCACACCACAACCGGCCTCACGATAAATGAGGGGGCCGATCCCAATGTTATGGATGACGTTCTAAAAACCCTCGACACCATCGTTCCGTGGCGGGGAGCGTACAAACACACTGAAGGAAACTCGGCGGCCCATATTAAAGCTATCCTCGTCGGGGGGAGCCTGCAGGTGATCGTCGATTCGGGCAAACTGGTTCTCGGCGCATGGCAGAGGATCTTCCTCCTTGAGTTCGACGGCCCGAGAACTCGAAATATCTTCGTGCAATTCCTCGGCAGCCGGCCCGCCGATTTGTAAAGAAGAAAATAAGCTGAGGTGGGAGTGCTTTGTACAGATGGGTTCACCCGAAGACTTCTCATTCACAGAATAAGATGTAAATTCCGTTTGCAAAGCAAACGTATGCATTCCTCCTTTAGTTCATTTCCCGGTCCGGCTCCGCTCCAGTGAAGCCCTGTCCCACTTGCCAAGATTTGCCGCCGCTTCGTATGTGCTCTCGAAAAAACTAAGCAGTGTTTCGTCAGGGGACTCGGCCGTCCTCACCGCGTCATACGGGAGAATAAACTCTCGCAGGTCCGGATGATAATACGCCTCCTCCGGTTGGACCGGATACCTGTCGAAACCCTCCGGCTCCGGGTAGGCGTAGGCGTAAAAGGCCGGCATGCCCAGTCCGGCGCCAGGCCAGAATCCGCAACTGCTCACTTCATGCGAGTAGGCCTCGGCCACCACGAAATGGGCAATGTTTGGCACCGGTCCATGCACCGGTGCGCGGCGCCCTGAAAACCGGGTAACGGCAAGATCGAAACTTCCCCAGAAAAAATTCACTGGGCTCACCTTTCCGATGAATCCCGAGCGAAACTGTTTCATCACCCTGTCGACCTGGGACAGGACCCTCCAGCAACTCCGTACGTATCGATGATTGTAATTTACATGTTTGGTATCCAGCTCAAAAGGGATACGTTCTTCCACCTCCACGGGCGTTGTCCAAATGGAGACCTCTATCCCAAGAGACTTGAGCGTGTCCATTGTCGCGCGGTAGAAATCAGCCACAGAGCGCGGCCGCAACGCAATCGGCCGGTCCTCTCCCATATCGGTCAGGATGTGCATATCGTTTGTGAAAAAATCGAAATCGATCTGGAAGACGCGAGACCCATATGGGATAGGCGATGTTGAGAGCCCGCGCGTCGTCACATAGAGCGGGACCTGCCACCAGTGGTTTACCATGGGGGCCAGTTTCAGCCGAATCTTTCCGATGATCTGCGCCCACATGTGAAGAGTCTCGTTCGTCTCCTCCCATGCTTCCAATGGAAGCCTCGGCCAGAGTGAGTCCCTCGATGCCGATTCTTCCGTTCGCTGCGTGCCCGTCATGTTTCCTCCTCGAGAGGTCGTCTGCACCCAGGGCCGGATCGAGCCCCCGGGGGAAACCGCCTCTTCGATGTATTGCCGCCTGCCGTTCAGAATAGACGAATAAAAACTGGACCGGTGCGCATGAAACAGACTTGCCGGATATTCATGCCCAGACGATTAATTATGATCTTACCCGATGTCAACGCGAAGGGGACGGAGCTTCCGGTGAGGGCCCGGGAAAAAGAGAAAGCCAGGTGGGAGGGATCCTGGCTTTCCAAAGAGAGAAACATGAGATGGTATAGACAAACGGCAATGAAGATACTGGCAACTCGTGACAAAGGAAATTCGGGAAATCATGTGTTTTGAGACCTCTGGAACAGTACACTCCAGTTGCTGTGCGTGATGCTTAGCCCTGTAATGCCCGTGACTCCGATTGCAGGCTTTTTGCCTTCCACAAAGTAGCCGGATCACCCCTTCCGCTATTTTTTCGTTTCCCCGCCGCGGACCGGTCGTCTTGGGCTGAAGTCAGTCCACGTGAGACGGGGGCGACTTTTGGCGCCCGCGCAAGCGGTAAACGATTACAAAATCTGGACATAAGCATCTTTTTGCTGAATAATCCCCCGTAAAAGCATTTCGCCATAGAGTTCAACATGGTCAAGTTCGCCCGGCCCGAGCCGTCTTCTTTGGCATGCCGGCGCTAAAAAAGGAGACGTAAAAGACTCCATGGCCAAGTCTGTGCGTTCAAGACCCGCGTCTTCGAGACATGGTCTGCACCGGGTATTCCTGCAACAACTGGTTATCCCCGGGCTGCTGCTTTTGCTTGTGTTCCTGTCCGGCACGTTCGGATTTTTCATTTTGGGAGACGGCAAATGGACCATGTTCGATTGCGCTTATATGACGAGCCTTACTCTCACCACGGTCGGTTATGGCGAGATACTCGAAGATTTCGGCACAGAGGGCCGGGTTTTGGCCATGATCCTCATGTGGGCGGGGATGGCAGTGGCTCTTTATGCAGTATCGGCTATAACGGCTTTTGTGGTAGAGCAAAAATTGTCTCGAATATTGAGGGAGCGTAAAATGGAAAAGCGCATCGCCGCGCTCAAAGATCATTTAATTGTCTGCGGGGGTGGCCATACCGGCGTCAATGTGTTGCGTGAACTGACGACGTCCAGGCGCTCCTGCGTGTATATCGAAATAAAACCCGAACGCATAGAATGGATCGGCAACCAGTTCGAAAAGCACCATTTCATCCAGGGTGACGCAACCGAAGAAGAGACGCTCCTTCGCGCCGGAATTGAGCGGGCATCCGGCGTTCTGGCAGTGTTGGGGGAAGACAGCCATAACCTTCTGATCACGGTCCAGGCCCGGTATATCAACCCAAACATCAAGATCGTGGCACGATGCCATGAAAACAACCTAGCTGACAAGTTCTACAGGGCCGGCGCCAATTATGTCGTCAATCCTTCTTTTATCGGAGGCATGCGCATGGCCAGCGAGATGATCCGCCCCCATGTCGTTTCATTCCTCGACCGGATGCTCAGAGGCAACGATCCCACGGTCCGTGTCGAAGAAGTTACGGTTACCGCAAATTCGCCGTGGGTCGGGCGTTCACTCAAGGAACTCGACGTTCAGGGCTCGACGGGACTGGTCCCCATCTCCATAAGGCACCCCGAAGATTCCGATTTTACCTACAATCCCGCCCAGGATGAGATACTCAAGCCGCAATCTGTGATAGTCGTCATTGGAAATCCCGAACAGATTTCCAGTCTCAAGAAGTTCTGTGAAAGTGACAATTGCGATGTACCATAGTTGAGCCGGTGTTTTTATATCTTTCAATGTCTGGGGCCTTAGGGCTTTCGGGTCCGGCGCCATGGCCCCGAACCCGATCGATGATTGCCCGCGTTCTTCTGAATGCTCGGCCGAGCGCTGTTTCGCCGCTCCGGAGAAAATAGACCGGCATCCATCCGGAAACACCGAACGACATCCACAGGGCGGCCTACCCGGTATCTATCTCCGATCCTCTCGTCAAGCCTGCCGGATCGGGATAATTAGCACTCGACTCATTTAATTGCTAACAAGAAGCTTGTTACCCTATGCCTCCATGCTTATCTTAGGGTGGCTTTCAGGCCTTCGAATGTATTGCCCGCCTTGCATAGGCGCCGATCCATCGAGGGCCGGATCAATATAAGCATTCTTGTTCAAGGGAGGGACACAAATGGCTAAAGCAGTTGGGATCGATCTTGGAACCACCAACTCTGTTGTGGCAATCTGGGAAGACGGCAAGGCCTCGGTCATTCTCAATTCCGAGGGGTCGCGCCTGACCCCGTCGGTCGTTGCATATACGGAAGACGGCCAGCGGCTCGTCGGCCAGGTCGCAA
The DNA here is from genome assembly GCA_050008735.1 of Syntrophobacteraceae bacterium. Classification (GTDB taxonomy): domain Bacteria; phylum Desulfobacterota; class Syntrophobacteria; order Syntrophobacterales; family Syntrophobacteraceae; genus SbD1. The sequence continues at coordinate 37,241 of JBEKMB010000005.1, read as the reverse complement.
GACGTCAGGCTATCCTGAATCCGGCAGCCACCGTTTACTCCGCCAAACGGTTCATAGGACGCAAGTGGGGCGAAGTGGACGAAGAGTCCAAAATGGTCTCCTACAAAGTAGTCAAAGGGCCAAATGATGCGGTCCGTTTCGAGATCCGGGGAAAGCTCGTTTCGCCCGAAGAAGTTTCGGCCCAGGTGCTTCGAAAACTGGTGGATGAAGCTTCCAAATACCTGGGCGAGAAAGTAAAGGAGGCGGTCATAACCTGCCCTGCCTACTTCAACGACGCACAGCGCCAGGCGACGAAAAACGCCGGGGAGATAGCGGGTCTCAAGGTGCTGAGGGTCATAAACGAACCGACCGCCGCGGCGCTCGCCTACGGTCTCGAAAAAAAGAAGAACGAAACCATCATGGTTTTCGATTTGGGTGGCGGCACTTTCGATGTATCCATCCTCGACATCGGAGACGGAGTGGCCGAAGTCCGCTCCACATCGGGTGATACCCACCTTGGCGGCGACGATTTCGACAAACGGATCGTGGATTATCTTGCCGACGAATTCCGGAAGGACCAGGGGATTGACCTGCGAAGCGACCGCCAGGCGCTTCAGCGCCTCTATGAGGCGGCGGAAAAGGCAAAGGTCGAACTCTCAAGCATCGCCGAGACTCAAGTAAATCTTCCTTTTATCACCGCTGATGCCGCCGGGCCGAAACACATGGTGCTGAAGCTTACCCGCGCGAAATTCGAGGACCTGACCCACGACCTCGTCGAGCGATGCATGGGGCCGGTGCAGCAAGCACTTTCCGACGCTAAGCTCAGCGCAAAGGACATCGATGAGATAATACTGGTCGGCGGATCGACCCGCATTCCAGCCGTACAGGAACTCGTAAAGAAACTGACGGCCGGAAAAGAACCCAATATGAGCGTCAATCCCGACGAAGTTGTGGCCGTGGGCGCCGCGGTGCAGGCAGCCGTGCTCAAGGGTGAAGTTCAAGACGTGGTTCTCCTGGACGTCACTCCGCTTTCGCTCGGGGTCGAAACCCTTGGTGGAGTCATGACAAAGCTTATCGAGAGAAACACGACAATACCGGCAAGGCGCGAAGAAATCTTTTCGACCGCCGAGGACAACCAGACAGCGGTCGATGTAGTGGTGCTCCAGGGAGAGCGGGAGATGGCAAATGACAACCGCGTGCTTGGAAGGTTTCGTCTCGAGGGGATCGGATCGGGCCCCCGTGGAACGCCGCAGATCAAAGTAAGCTTTGATATCGATGCAAACGGAATCCTGAGCGTCACCGCTCGTGATGAGGGAACCGGGAAAGAGCAGGCCATTACGATCTCCGAGTCCACCAATCTGTCGAAGCAGGACGTTGAAAAGCTGGTCTCGGAAGCTCAGGGCCACGCCGCCGAAGACAAGCTCCACCGCGAAACGATCGAGGCGCGAAACATTGCCGACACCCAGGCTTACCAGCTTGAGCGCACCTTGCACGACCTGGGTGATAAAGTCCCGGTAAATGAAAGGGCTCGGTCCGAAGCCCTGATCGAGGAGACCAGAAAGGCCGTTCAGGATGCGGCCACGACGAAAGAACGGTTTCAACAGCTTGCAAGCGACCTGCAGCAGGCATCCCAGATGATCGCAACAGCGGCTTACCGGCAGGCGGGGACGGAAAGCGGCCCCGCGCAGGGCCCTGGGGCCGGAGATAGACAGAGGACCGGTTACGGAGGCGAAAGCAGACCGCGCCGTGAGGGGGGTGAAGACGTAATTGACGCCGAGTTCACGGAGCACTAAACGGCTAAACGGCCTGTTAATTGAATTTGCAATTCAACCGGATTGAACTGATAATTCAAATCCGGCGGGGAAGCCAGGGCAAGCCGGCGCTGACGTTCGATAAAGCCGGTGGTGATACGCCCTCGCCTTTTGAAACAGCAAGGGCCTCAAATCCCCTGTCTTCCCCGGCAAAGCAGGTTTCTACAAAGAGCAGGGATCTCTCTTTATTCCTGGCGACAATTGCGCATCGCGCTTCAACGCATTTCAAAGGGACAAGACGATACTTTATGGCTGTGAAATTCAGGGACTACTACGAGCTGCTTGGAATTCAAAGGTCGGCCAGCCAGGATGAAATTCAGCGGGCATACCGGAAGCTTGCCCGCAAATACCATCCGGACGTAAACAAGGCTTCCAACGCTGAGGAAAAATTCAAGGAAATCAACGAGGCCCACGAGGTCCTGAAAGACCCCGAAAAAAGGAAAATGTACGACCAGTTGGGAGCCAACTGGAGATCGGGACAGGAATTCAGGCCCCCCCCCGGATGGGAGACCCAGTACGATTTTGGCGGGGGCGGGGGCGGCGCCAGGCAGGCGGAGTTCCAATGGGGCGGGTCCGGCGGGTTCAGCGATTTCTTCGAAACCCTGTTTGGCGGCGGCAGGGGTTTTCAGCAGGCCCAGGGCCGCTCTGGACGGAGTGCGGTTTGGAGCCAGGCAGGCGCAGACCAGGAGACAACGATTCGAATCTCCCTCGAGGAAGCCTTTCACGGCGGCGCCAAACCCATAGTCCTCCAGAGCCAGGCGATAAATTCCAAGGGTCAGCTGGAGGTCCAGGAAAGGCGCTACGACGTAAAGATCCCGCCCGGCATTCTGCCCGGCCAGAGAATTCGCCTCACCGGGCAGGGTGAAAAGGGAACAGGCGGCGGCCCGAGGGGCGATCTATATTTAAAAGTGGAAATTGAACGGCATCCGGTTTTTGAACTCAAGGGCAGAGACATCTACATGGATGTGCCGGTTTCGCCCTGGGAAGCCGTGCTTGGCTCTGAGGTCAGGCTTTCCACGCCCTCCGGCAATATAGACCTGAAAATCCCTCCTGGTACCCAGTCCGCACAGAAACTGCGGCTGAGAGGCAAAGGAATGCCTAATCAGAAAGGAACGCCCGGCGATCTCTATGCGACGGTGGTCGTGAAAGTCCCGACGAATCCTTCCGAAAAGGAGCGGGCATTGTTTGAGGAGATGAAAAAAAGCTCCGGTTTTAACCCGAGAGATTAGCCGAGTATCCATCCGGAAATTCCGGATGGGGCAGGAGCGGATCTGCCATGATCGAAAGACGTTTCTCCATGCTTCAGGTAAAAATAGACAATAGGGTCTCCACCTTCTACACTCTTTCAGAGGTAGCATATCACGCTGGACTGCACCCTGAGCTGATCGACAGATTCATCCGCCTCGGTCTGATCGAATTTACCGACCGCGGTGACGATGGAGAGCTTCTTTTCGATTCTGGGGTTATTCCGCTCATTCGGCGAATCTTAAGGCTTCGCAACCAACTCGGAGTCAACTACGCGGGGGTCGGTGTGATCCTGGAGCTTATGTCAAAACTCGAGGCCATGGAAGCCAGGATTCGCGAACTTGAAGGTGGACAAAACACATGGACATAAACAAATTTACTGCCAAATCCCAGGAAGCCATGCAGGCCGCCGAAACCAAGGCGGTCCGGTTCGGCCATATAGAAGTTGACGGTGAACATCTGCTGCTCGCCATGCTCGAACAGCGCGACGGACTTACCCCAAGGCTGTTCCAGAAAATGGATATCGACGTGGACAGAATGCGGGAGCGGCTGGAAGAGGAACTGAGCAGGAAGCCGCGCGTGAGCGGTCCGGGGGTCGAACAAGGCAAAATATATGTAACCAACCGCTTGAACAGGCTGCTTTCCGATGCGCAGGAACAGGCCCAAAGGCTCAAAGATGAGTATATCTCGGCCGAACACATCCTGCTCGCTTTTTTGCAGGAAGGAACGAGCAGCGCTGCCGGCCGGGTGCTCGAGGAATTCGGCGTCACAAGGGATTCACTTCTGCACACGCTCACTTCTATTCGCGGGAGCCAGCGGGTGACCAGCGCCACTCCGGAATCCGCCTACGAGGCCCTTCAGAAATATGGACGTGATCTTGTCGAGGAGGCCCGGAGCCAAAAACTCGACCCGGTTATCGGCCGGGATTCCGAGATACGCAGGGTAATCCGGATTCTCAGCCGAAAGACAAAAAACAATCCTGTGCTCATCGGCGAGCCGGGCGTCGGCAAAACGGCCATAGTGGAGGGGCTGGCCCACCGAATCGTCAGGGGAGACGTTCCCGAAGGTCTAAAGGGCAAGACCATATTCTCACTGGATATGGGGTCCCTGGTGGCCGGCGCCAAGTACCGGGGCGAATTTGAAGAAAGGCTCAAAGCGGTCCTTTCCGAGATAAAAGAAGCCCAGGGCAGGATTTTGCTCTTCATCGACGAACTGCACACGATAGTCGGCGCCGGGCGGGCCGAGGGTTCGATGGACGCCGGCAACATGCTCAAGCCCATGCTTGCCAGGGGCGAGTTGCATTGCATAGGGGCCACAACGCTCGATGAATACCGCAAGAACATCGAAAAAGATGCAGCCCTGGAGCGGCGCTTTCAGCCGGTGGTCGTCGATCAGCCTTCAGTCGAGGACACGATCTCGATCCTGCGCGGCCTCAAGGAACGCTTCGAGGTCCACCATGGGGTCAAAATTCAAGACAGCGCCCTTGTGGCCGCCGCCGTGCTCTCTAACCGCTACATCTCCGACCGTTTTCTGCCCGACAAGGCGATCGACCTGGTTGATGAAGCCTGCGCGATGATCAGAACGGAAATCGATTCGATGCCCTCTGAACTCGATGAAGTTGAGAGGCGTGTCCGCCAACTTGAAATCGAAGAGGTCGCCCTGGGCAAAGAGCGCGACAACGCCAGCAGGGAAAGGCTTCAGGCCCTGAGAAAGGAGCTGGCCGAGCTTCGGACGAAGAGCGATACGATGAAGGCCCAGTGGGAGGCGGAAAAAGAGTCGATCAAGAAAGTCCAGGCGATTAGAAAGGAAATCGAGAAAGTTCGCCAGCAAATGGAAACCACTGAACGCGAATTCAATCTGCAGAGAACGGCCGAACTGAAATACGGCGTGCTCCCCGACCTCGAAAAAAAGCTCCGCGAGGAGGAAGAACGGCTTACAGACAGGCAGAAGGGGACCCAGCTCCTTCGCGAGATGGTTACCGAGGAGGAAATAGCAGACATTGTCGCGCGTTGGACCGGCATTCCGGTAACGAGGCTCGTTGAAGGAGAACGCGAAAAGCTCTTGAGGCTAGATGAAGTGCTCCACAAGCGGGTCATCGGTCAGAATGAGGCCGTGCAGCTGGTTGCCGACGCGGTCATACGCGCCCGTTCGGGAATAAAGGACCCGAGGCGGCCGATCGGGTCGTTTATTTTTCTTGGTCCGACCGGCGTCGGAAAAACAGAGCTCGCAAAAACCCTTGCAGAAGCTCTTTTCGATACCGAGGAAAACCTGGTTCGGATAGACATGAGCGAATACCAGGAGCGCCATACCGTTTCGCGCCTGATTGGAGCTCCCCCTGGGTATGTGGGATATGAGGAAGGGGGTCAACTGACCGAAGCTATCCGCAGGAAGCCTTACTCCGTCGTTCTTTTCGACGAGATAGAGAAGGCTCACAGGGACGTTTTCAACACCCTGCTCCAGATTCTGGACGATGGCCGCCTGACCGACGCTCAGGGTCGCACTGTTGACTTCAAAAACACGGTCATAATAATGACCAGCAACATCGGCTCTGAATATCTGCTCCAGGGCGTTACCCAAGACGGGGAAATCCGTGAAGAAGCAAGGGCGAATGTGATGGGCGCCCTCAGACGTCACTTCATGCCCGAGTTCCTCAACCGGGTCGATGATATCATTATGTTCAAACCGCTCACGATTGACGAGACAGAAAGGATAGTCGACCTGCTTGCTGAAGACCTCAACCGGCGGCTGAAGGCAAGGCGCATCACGCTGGGCCTGAGCAGCGAAGCCCGCGAGTTCATCGCCAGGGCCGGTTATGACCCCGTTTATGGAGCAAGACCCCTGAAGAGGTACCTGCAGCGCGAACTCGAAACCAGGATTGGCCGGGCCATAATAGCCGGAGCGATAAACGACGGGTCAACTGTAGCAGTTGACGTTAAGGATGGCGAACTCGTAGTCAACCATATTCCTGAAGCCGAAACTGTTGCCGCGGGCTAGTGTGCGTTCGCAGAACACCGGATGGGCTGGTTCTTCAATTGGAAAGGGGCGCGAATCCGCCAGATCAAGGCTTCCCGCACAGCCATGTCCCGGAAGCTTTTTCTCCGGTGCAGACCTGGACCAGGGTGGAGTCTTTGATCAGCGCAGCGATCTGGGAATAAAGCCGCTCCGCTTTGCGCAGATGGCACAGTGCTTTCGATTGCGTGCCCAAGTCTGCCGAGAGCCTTTTGTATTCGCTTGAATGCCGCTCGGCCCTTTCGTGAAGGCGAATCAGCCGCTTGATCTGAAATAAAGTCATTGATTCCTCCCCTAGGAAAGGCCCACCGCCGGGTTATCCGCGGTAAAGCCTCAAGTACCGCTATTGCGGCGGCCGCGGCTTCAGTCCTCTCCTGAAGCGCAACGGCAAACACCCGATGTTTGATAGCTCAGACTTTGATTCCAAACCGGGCGGACCCTCACTTTTGAGAAGTCCGCAAATGGGTGAAAATTAAGCCCCTTGGAACGAACACCCAGTCCATGCACGGGAGGCGGGACCTGCAAGCGATTCCCATAACGATGGACTCGGGTAAAATCACATTGGCGCCAAGTAAAACAGAAAGGTACGAGAAACAAAATCGGGTAGATATGGTAATTCTGGGGCAGGATTGCCGGTATTTCGACATCGGCATCGATTGTACGAGAGACTACCTGCACAGTACTGGAAGTAAGGTATGGGGTATGGAAAACCTGTAAGGGCACCCCTCAAATCGCCTTCATGTTTTCCTTTTCACCTCTTTATACCTGTAAAACAATCATTACTCTGGTTGGTGTTTAGACCCATGCCGCGCTCATATAATAACTTCGAAAAGGATGGCGATTGCGCGCCTCACCCGATAGCATATACACCCGAAGCGTACGGCTAAGACCAGCCTCCGCAAAGCGGTACTCTAACACTCATGACACTCACGGATTGGCGCACATCAGTCGTTTCCTGACCATAACCGGGCGCCTTTGCCACTGCCCGGCCGACATCCTTATCATATGGGTCGACTCTTACCGGACTATTCAAGTTGCCTGTCGGAATCGATATTGTCCGTTTCCCCAGGGATGATGAAGGAGGCAAAAGAAATATAGTTACATGTTTCCATGAAGCTCAATCCAAATGAAGCACTTGAGAAGGCTGGAAATCCTCGATACCATGGCAAGGCCCTGGTGGAACCGCGGGAACGGATACACGCGCAACTTCGTATATGAAATTCGGGAGCGGAAGTATTGACGGGAAAGGGACTCCTTTCACGTGTTGGAAGAAACTCACAAGGGACCGCCAATAACGCACCCTTTGACTTCAAAATATCGAACATATATTTTGCAGCCAAAGGGTCGAGCTGAGGATGTATGGTGGAATGCTGAGGAAATGTTTCTAACTTAAGGCTTGCAAATCTTCTCAGCCGTCGCTTCGGCGAGTTTCATCACGTCTTCATGGGCTTCGACTTCCCCCGGCCCGCCGACTCCAAAAGCCCGGATGAGATGATTCTCGACGAAACCGTAGGTTTTGAAGAAGTAATCAAACTTGGGGAAGATATTGGTAAATGAATTTTTGTCGGGATTATTCTGGGCGAGAATGAAGACCAGCTTTTTCCCCGGCTCTAAGCGAGACTTTTGAGGATTGGTTATAAAATCAGGCACAAGGAAGGAGAAAGTCCTGTCGAGGAACGCTTTCATTTGCGCTGATACGTCCCAGTAGTAGACAGGAGATGCCAGGACCAGGATATCCGTCTCGCGGACCGCTTCCAAAACTTCGGTCAGGTCGTCTTCGAGCGCGCACCGGTCGAGCTTTGTTTTGCAGGCCATGCATCCCTGGCAACCGCGGAAATTCAAATCATTCAGGGTAAAGGTACGCACTTCCGCTCCGAGTTTCTGTGCTGTGGTGCAGAAACGATTGGCTAATGCGGAACTGTTTCCTTTTTCTCTTGGACTTCCCAGTAAGCTGAGGACCTTCATTTAACTCTCCCATCAAAAAAAGCACCGGATTTATTTTAACCGTGGAAATAGCGGCGAAAGGATTTTCGTTCAATCGGAGGATAAGTTCAAGCCCGGTGAAACATTTTGTTCCGCTCATGCTCTGTCGATCTGAAAATGATTTACCGCCTTCCTTCTCCACGATCTACTAAGGTTGCGCACGATCTTCAGGAACCGCTTCGAAAGATCCAGAGCTTTTGCCCAATCCGTCCTCCGATATACGGCTTCCTTTCCGGGTTGACTCAGGCAAGACCCTTTGGTATCATGGCGTTTCCTTGGAAGCGCCCGTAGCTCAGGTGGATAGAGCGTCGGACTTCGAATCCGCAGGCCGCAGGTTCGAATCCTGCCGGGCGTACCAATGGAAAATGCGCGCGGGCCGCTAGCTCAACGGTAGAGCAGCTGACTCTTAATCAGGAGGTTCGGGGTTCGAGACCCTGGCGGCCCATCAAGAAAATCAAGGGGTTACGGGCTTTTTGCCTGTAACCCCTTTTTGCTCGGGGAAGCACAGGGGAAGCACGCGGATGAATTTCGCGTTTTAGGGGTTCCGCTTCGCGTTCCTGGTCCTTCGGATTCTTCTCCACGGATAAACGCCTGCCGCACCGGTGGTTCCCGCATACGAAGCGCCAGGATGCCCCAGGATTCGACGATCTCGGGTCAACCCATAGTTTGGGTGTTGTGTGGGGGCGTCTGCCGACTCACTCTGAAATGTGCGAGAATTTCCATTGCACCACAATGGTGCTGCCTGTTATCGTATGTGAAATCAAATAGATATAAGATTCTCAACAAATAATGAATCTCAGAAGCAAGACAGTGATCCAACAGCAAAGTGGGACTAAACCCGAAGAGTCATTAGGGGGAAGCCGATGCACTGCGTGAAACTCGAAAACGGCGCGATAATATCATTCAAATGGGTGGGAAAGTTGCCGGGGCAAGACGAACCCTCTCAGCCTACTTCGACAACGAAGTCATCTAAACCGGCAAGCCCGAAAGAAAAGAAAACAAAGAAAAAAGGGGTTTCTGACGCCGGAAGGCAACTGCTACTCCCGTTGTTTCGTTTGGTAAAGTGAGTGGTGCTCGCTTCGGGAAAATCCACTTTGTGAAAATGCGTTTTCGAGAACTAGATTCACTGGCTTTGCCCCCTTCCCCTTTGATGCCAGCCAGATCGAGAAGGCGTAAATGAAAAGATTCATATTCCTGCTTTTTGTGGCTTTGCTCGTTGGACTCGCTTCCCTTGTTTATGCCGGTTTTGATGAAGGTAAAGCGGCTTATGACAGGGGTGATTATGCCACCGCTTATAAAGAGTTCAAGCCTTCGGCGGAGCAAGGAAAAAGTGAGGCGCAATACTATCTAGGAATAATGTACGATTATGGCAGAGGCGTACCGGAAGACGATACCGAGGCTGCGAAATGGTATTGCAAGGCGGCGGAGCAAGGGAACCGTTTTGCGCAGCTTTTTTTAGGAATAATGTATAAATTCGGTAGGGGCGTACCACAGGATTATGTACTGGCGTATATGTGGCTCAATTTGGCGGCGGCACAAGGGAGTTCCGGCGCACGAATTGTCAGAGATCAACTCGCATTAAGCATGACCCCATCCCAGATCGCTGAGGCGCAGCGCCTTGGGACGAGAGAGTGGAAAACGAAAAGTGGATACTAGGGCTTGCCCAGCTTGTCTAACAGTCAAACAATGTTTGCTCAGCGAAGTGAGATAGCAGGAGGCATAATGAGGGCTATCATTCTGGCAGGGTTGTTGCTCTTTATGGCCGCACCAGTATTAGCAGCCGACCAGGACATCCCGAAGAGCAAAGGGGTCTCATCAAAAGAGGCTTACGAGCTTTCAGAGAAGTGCGCCAAATTCGCCGCCGAGAAGTTCAAACAAGGATTCACTCAGGAAGGTTGTAAAAGAGAAGAAGATGGTATGTATTGCTCAACTTACTCGAACCATTACAGCCCGAAACTCAATAAGTGTTTCATGCTCATTAGAACGATGTACCATCCGAAAGATAAAGACGCCGGAGTGGGCAATATGAAGTCCGTATTGGACATCCACGAGAACAGGGAAATCGCCACTCTTTACGTTGACCAAAAGGCGAATTTCAACTGGAAGACATTGGATTGCAGGGTACAAGACCAAGATTGCAAATCTGAATCTGAATGGGACGTGCTGGTAAAACCATACATGGAAGATGAGAATTAGACAACGCAAACGATGAAAGGTTGACACCATGAAAATGGGTCGTTTGAGTCGCATAGGAATCGTCGCTTTGATTGCTCTGATTTCAGGAATCTTTGGAGCATACTTGCAATACCAGTTAGATTGGTCGGTGGCGCGTCAGAAAGGGCCTGAAGGCTATCGGGTTGTTGGCTACGATGCCGCATCACACCAATGGACAATTTTGCGTAACGGCACGTGGGATGGCAAATACATGGAAAAGCGCATGACGGTTGTCTGCGATTTTTATAAGTGGGGCAACCGTGAAATGGTAAGAGGACCAGACGCGTGTAATCTTCAAGTGGGAAATATGGTAATTCCTAATCCGTTTCCGGCGGAAGGAAGACGTCAAGAGTTTATAGATGTTACCGAAGACGGCGATGTGTTGGCAATTGCGTCTGGTGCCCCATTCGGAGATGACAGGGTTGCACAGCAGTTCAAGATTTTGAAGTATGAGGTTCTTTCCGAAAGCCCCAAGTGAGCAACCGAAATTCATTAATCTTCCTGCCGCAAAGGCTTGTGTGGTGGTATGCCGAGAATGAACACAGTTTGCTTTCCCGCTTATGCATAGAATGCCCTACAATCCATTTTCTTGGCACAGTCCATATAATAGTAATAGTACACGTCTCGGCAGCTTTGGCCATCAACTCGGATCATTCGAGACGAAGTAACTCGCCGGAATCCCGGTCGTAAATCCGGCCATCCTGCTCTGCAACTCGGCGCCATGTCCCGGCGATTTTTATTGAACGGTGGACGTGTGGCCGTGTCGGATCGAACTTCATGGTTTCGGATTCCGAGTTTAACGACAGACCCGTCGATTCACCTGTTAAACCCTTGCGCCGTTGCCGCATGTAGTCCCGGTGATATTGTTTTTTCCTTTTTGAATCCGTAAATGGCATGGCGAAAATCCACAATTAATCTCCACCATTTGCCGTTACGTCAGGCAGGAGATTATCTGATTACGCTGTTCCTCTGTCAATGAGGCGAAGAATTCGGCTGGCGAGCAATTCCTTTGCCGAGTTAACGTCCTCAATCTGGAAATGGACTGGTCCGCCGCCCTTGCCGGTAAGCTCCTGGCGCTCAACAAACAGCCGCAGGTGCTTGCCAAGCAACTCCAATGCCTTATTCGCACCGCGGGGGTTGAATCCATCGCCCTGCACCAGGCATCGGTCCGCGATGGACTTCAGACTCGTCAAAACATAATCAACTGTGATTTCAGTACGTTCAGAGCGCTTTTGCATCGCGTCCGCGAGTGCTGTTTGGATCTCAGGTTTTTTCAGGTTTTCATAGCCGATTTCATCAGCTCGTTTCGGCGAGTAACCGGCGCGAATCGCGGCCTGGGTCGCGTTCAAGTCTATTAGGTATTCCGCGACAAATAGCTCTTGTTTCGGTCTCAATGCCATGTTCGGTTTTCCTTTCTCGATTGAGTTGTTCAAATCGCTTTTCAATCTCTGTCCGGTACTTTTCAAGCAAGCTGTACGTCGCGTACTCAGCCGCCTCCCTGCCCCCGGCCCACACGAAAGGGACCCGGTAGCGGACTTGAAAGGCGAAGATGCTTTGTAATGCCGCATGTGGTTTCATCTCGGAGCGGTAGCGGCCTTTGCTCACATCTTCAAGCGAGGCCTCCACCACAACTGCAAACAGCTCGTAATGTCTCGCCCTGGTCAGCTCTCGTTCAAAGCGGTCCCGGTTATCGCCTTTGAGGCAGGCTATCAGGTCGTTTAATTCCTTGCGTTCGATTGCAACCCGATCTTCGAAACCCGGCAAGCTGTAATCACCTGCCGGAAGTGCGGCCCGCTCGATTGCCACGCCAGGGAAACGGGTGAAGCTGAACGGTCGCTGTTCTCGGGTGTCAATCAGGATTCTCATACCGGCCTCAGTGCACCACCTGCATGAGGAAATCCGGGCACTCCCGGAGCAGAGCTATCCCTGACATGGCGCTCTTCGTAACCTGACACACGGCCTTTGTCCCGGTTACGGCACAGTGCACGCAGTAGAAGCACTTCACGCGGCCCAGGCCTTCCGGATAGGGTGGTCCTTCCCGGTGTGCCGCCTCAGCAGACAGGATTTTTTTCAGTTCCGGTTTGCAGGCCCGTAGCTGTCCCCGGAGTTCATCGGTTATAGCGCCCCGTGGCCCTCGATACTTCAGGTCATCGCCTGCAAGGAATAACGTGCCGCCCCTGCGCTGGATTTCGTTTATAAGGTCCAGTGGATTGCTCATATCGTTTCCACCACAATGCAATCACCACCTCCCCCCACATCCCCCTTTTTTACCTGTCCCGCTTGTCCCACATCAGAATCAGTTATAAATTCAATAGGTTCCGTGGGACACCCTTTTCCAGTGGGACATGTCCCCGCTTGTCCCCAGGTGTCAGGCTCAACTGGTTGGGACAGGTTGGGACTTGTCCCTTGTTTTTTGCCTGTCCCATGTGAGCCATTGGAATCATTACTATTTTCAGTGTGGGACAAGCGGGACAAGTGATTTGGGGGGGTCTCCCTCATATAAATTTCATACATTTTGAGAATATGGGCTGAGTTAAACGGATAGACTGTCACCTTGCGGGTATGGCCATCGACATTTTTCCGTGGGTAGGGTGGTCTTATTGAAGGGAGAGAGAATTGTGAAAGAGCACTTCCCACCCATGGGTTACCGGGCTTGGTATCCCCTTGAATGTCCATCGCATTTAAAATGGTCGCGGCAGTCATATCGAAATCATCCATGCCTTCTGCTGCCTTCTGCTTCAGAACGTCAAAGAGCCTCGATTCCCATGAACTAAGCTCATGGCGGCCCTCTTCCGCCCCTGCCGTGAACATGAGCCGGATTTCCTCAATTTCGCGCTGCTTCACGTTAAGAGCCAAAAGTACCGCTTGTATGGGCCGCCACAACTCGCTGATCCGCGTACCATCCCCCTCTATGCTCCGATAATGTCCCCATACATCCTTGAAATGGCACAAGGCGAACCGATAAAGTTTGTCTCGAAGCTCGGCCCATACTGTTTCCCACCCCTCCAAGTCAGGCAACTTGTTCCGGGTCCGGGTCATCGGGATTCTGACACATCGGTCAGCCAGGTCCGGGTCTAGAGACTTTGTGCTGGCAAAGGCTTTAGGACCGTAGGTGGAAAACTCAAGGACTGAGCGCCCCGCTTTCGTAATCTCTACAACTCGTCGCTGCCCCCCGGCTTTCTTGTAAGAATCGGCCAACAAGCCGATAAGTTTCCCCCCATTTTCGTCGTCGCCCAACTTTTCAGCCTGGTCGAGAAGAAGGGTCCCGCGCTGGCCGTCCGTGGTATCCCCCAAGGCCGCCGCCGAAATGTCCCGCCCCTTCCAAGCGTTAAAGCACACGCACCGCAGCGCCTCCAGGGACTTGGACTTTCCGCATTCTTTTGGCCCGTTAAAATGTAGAAAAGGGAAGGCTGTAAACATGTGCGCGAAAAATGTACCTATCACCCAGGCCGCCATCAGGCCGTAAACCTGTTCAACCAAGTCCAGATATTTCCGGAAAGTCTGCTTCAGGTCTTGGAAGAGAGTTGGCGGGCTGTCCTGGTTTTGCATGAACTCCCTTAGCTTGTCCAACCCCCAAGTGTCATTAACAAAAGGTGGTGCGCCGCTCTTCACTCGATAGGTTTGCCCGGAGCACTCAACCTCGTCCGGATTAACCAGTGCCCGCGTCCCTTGTCCGCCCGAGACAACAAGCACAAGGCCATCTCCGGCTTCGCCCTGGTCAACCCTGAAACCCAGGGTCATGAAATCTTCGTGGAAGTGGATTGCCGGGTGTATTCGCGGGACCGTCTGCAAGCTTTGAAGCGTAGCCGTGGCCTTCTTTGCTGTGTCGTCCGGTTGCGCCGCCTGGGTGATTCCCTGCCGAAGCGCTTTAATGAACTCGGACTTAAGTCCGAAGGTCTTCTTGATCAGCTCAAGGTATCCTTCGAGTTCGGTCCCTGGCAGTTTTGCGAGTCTTGGTATCAAGGGTTGTAATAGAGCACTGAGCTTGAGCAGGTCAGTAGGCTTCGTTTCGGCAATGGCTTCAATTTCACGCTGAAGAGGTGCCACCGCCCGGTCAATATGAGCCTTCCAAGCGTCAATCCCGTATTTGATAATGAACTCGTCGGGGTCCAGGCCCTCAGGCAGTCTCGGAGCTATGAGGGCTTTGATACCGGCCTCTTCCAGGGAATTGACGCAAGACGTTATCCCGCTGTCGCCTGCCTCATCCGGGTCCAGGCAAATCGTCACTGACTCAACCCTGTGCCGTTTTAGAGTCTCGACTTGCCCCTTGGAAAGCTGAGCCGCCACACATGCGATAACCCGGTTATCCCCTCGGACCTGAGCAAGCGCCGCGTCAGTTACGCCTTCGACAAGGACTAGATTCTTTTCTCCGCCTGCGCGGTCGAAGCAGTAGGGCACATATTTGGATTCCAAGACTTCCTTGCCGTCAAGTTCCGGGTTTGATAACGCGGTGGTTTTCGGTTTCCCGTCCGGAGGCGTCTTAGAGGTCCATTTGAAGTACAGCGTGAGCGGTCTTTTCCTATCGTCGAACCACGGAAAGACGAGATACCCGTTTAGACGGTCCTGGAGCACTCCGCACGATCCCAGGAGCTTCTTGTCATAGTCTGCAAGGTGTTTCCTGAGCGCCGGCAGGTCATAAAATCCTATTTGCAATTCAGCAATATCGGCATCGGTAAAGCCTCTCTGGTGGAGATAGTCCTTATGCTCGTCTTTGATTTGTCCTTGACAAAATTCAATTATGTTCGCCAGGAGTGCGGACCGTTGCGAAAGGAAAGAGTATCGTTCTTGCTCTTCGGGATTGATTTCCTTTTCTGGAAAATCCACGCCTGCCTTCCGGCAAAGTTCCTTTGCAATGTCGATAAACTCAGCCCCTCGGAGATTGCCGTCACCCCCTCGCAGCCGGTGGAGATACTGAAGCGGTCCACCGCCAAACGAGCAACCCGCGCAACGCCATAGCATCGAGCTTTGAGTGACAACAAAGGAACTTTTGCTTTTGGACTTGTGCCAGGGACAGCCGCCACGTAGCCTGTCACCCGAAGCTTTGAAATTGTGCGCTTTATCGGTATAAACGTCTTCCGGCCTTAACTTGGAAACTGCCTCTTCGATAGCTTCAGAGATTGAATTATGCTTGAAATTCTCATTGGTTACAGTCATAATGAATTTGCCCCTAAGAGATTGGTTCTATTGCTCCAGCAACGCCCCCGCGCGGTTTTCCATTTCGGCTCGTTGCCTGTCACGCGGCGCCGCCCTTGTCGCTCGTGCTTCGGCGGCGATTCCCTTCAACCCATGCCCGCAGCGTCACGGGCGAATAGAAAGCCAGTCTGCCGATTTTGAAGAACTCAGGCCCGGCCCCGGTTACCCTCCATTTTTCCAAAGTCCTGGGACTTGTTCGCAAAAACTGGGCTGCTTCTTTGGTGTTCAGGTATTCGCTGGGGAATACTGGTGCGGTTTGAATTACTGCGGTTGGTTTTGATTCTATCATTTCGGGTCCCCCGTCGATTTGTGTTCGAGGGTGGCCCAAATAAAAAGACCGTTCCCCCAAACACACTCAGTATGTTTAGCGAAACGGTCTCGGCATCTAACTTCGATGTAGGCGGGACTCTATGTTTCTATTTGGAGCGCTAATCGCTCATCGCCTATAATTTTCACTTTAAAGCATACGCTCTCTTTTCCTGGATTGCAATACGAACTTTCACGCCTTCTTTAGCTGTACCACTTCTCCCTTATGCGGTTTTCTCTTCAATGCCTCGGCAATCTTTGTTTCAACCGTATTGGCGGCTACTTTTAACGGGTCCGACATAAGATGAACATATCTGTTTGTGGTCGCAAGCTCCCGGTGGCCCAAAAGAGCGCCGATGAAGGGCAGGCTCATACCGGCCTGTGCTGCCGAAGACGCAAACGAATGTCGAAGGTCATGAATCCGCACGCCCGGCAACCCGGCCTTTTCCCTTATCCTCATCCAGATATGCGGCAGGCCGATAAGGTGCTGTCCGGCCTTTTCGCCGAATATGACGTAAGGGTTCCCAACGCAGCGGGAAATGTTTTCGAGCACTTCGATTGCCGGTCCCGCAAGCTGGACAGTCTTCTTGCCGGTCTTGCTGTCGGGCAGGGCCATTTCCCCCCGGTCAAGGTCAACGTAATCCCACTTCAGGGTGAGGATTTCAGAGAGCCTTGCCCCGGTCAGGATGAGCAGGCGGATCGCCTCGATAGCCTGTGGAAGCTCTTCTTTTGATGCTTCGGTATCGGAAAGAACGGCTCCAAGGCGTGATAGCTCATCAGGGGTCAGATACCGCTCCTTCTTTTGCTCCTTGTATTTCTCCACATGACGGCACGGGTTCGTTCCATCTTTCCGAAGCCCCCACTTTTCACACAGGTTGAAGGCCTTAGAAAGCAGGGAAAGCGCCCGGTTCGCCTGGTAAGGGGTTCCCCTCAAGGAATAGTGGAACTTGGATATATCCGCCCGTGTGATGTCACCCAGCTTCCGGGGACCGAAAACCGGCAAGATTACCTTATCCAGTAACCGCCGATCCTCCTTGATGCTCCGGGCCTTCTTTTTCACATTGGCGTGCTCTTCCATGTACCGCTCGGCAACCTCGCTGAATGTCGGGGCCTGCCGTCCGGCCTGTTTGTCCTCTGCCGGGTCTTCGCCGCGCTCTACTTTTGCCAGGAGTAACCGGGCTTGACTCCGGGCTTCATCCGGAGTGAGCACCCCATGTGTGCCGACGGTCATCTTGCGTGTACGTCCGTGCTCATTTCGGTACTGAATGATGTAGGTCTTGACGCCTGAAGTTCTCACCCGGAGAGCGAAACGCGGCATTTCATCATCCCAAATGAGAATCTCTTTTTCTCCGGGGTTGATTGCGTCCACCATCCGCTTAGTGATTTTCGGCATGGGGTTTCCTCCTTCTGGGGAAGCAAACGGCAAAGAAATTACAGCTTCGGTTCTTGTCCCTGAGTGCTTTTCAGTAGGTTTCCTGGGAAGCACCAGGGAAGCAAGCGGGAGTAAAATAGAGTATATTACGGCGTAATCGGAAGTACAAGGGTTTTTATAAATGGTTGATAAATATGGTCTCGGAGCAAATGGTCGCAGTAGATAAAAGGTGGACAATCAGACTCTTAATCAGGAGGTTCGGGGTTCGAGACCCTGGCGGCCCACTAAGACAGACAGCGGGAAAGTGAGCATCCAAGCCACTTTCCCGTTTTTATTTGCCTATTCCGTTTCTCCGTTTTCCCCGGGCTTTTTCCGCCAAAATGCTGCGCATTTTGCACAGCGAATTCTTTACATTGAGAATTAAGAATCCTATCATTTTGGCCTCTATTATGCGGTGGCAGAAAATGCTCAAAACGAAACCTGTCTTTCTCAGGGAAAGAGAAGAACTCGAACCCTCGCTGATTGCAAATCCCGATGCAATCGAGCCGGGCCTGAAGGTAATAACCCACCAGCTCATGACTGACTCCGATCCCCTGGATATCCTCGCAGTGGATGATAATAGTGCGCTGGTCAGAGTGCCTTCAGATTTTCTTTGGAAAGGTCAGATTTTTGAGTTGACCCAACAGCTTAAACCTAGATTTTAAGAAGTAACTCCTGTGTAGGAAAAGGTGCCATCCCCGAGGTTGTTGTCCACCCTCTTTGCTGCCCGCATGCTTAAGAGCCTTTCGAGAAACGCTTCTCCCGCCTTGTTTAGACACGCAGGAATAAGAACGTGATCGGAAGTCAAAGTCCCCCCCCAATGATGCCACAAAAGGCCCTTCGCGATGAAACAACTCAGGCTCTCAAGTCTATCCCCGTTGAACGGAAGAGCGGGCACCCCCGATAGAGTCCTGATTTGTTCTGCTTCCAAATCGTCTTTTTGTTGCGCTCCAACTTATCCAGCAGTTTCTCATTCTTTGCGAGACGAGGGGGCACCATGTTTCGGAAATGCGCAACCCGTGCCGGAACGTTAAAAGCAACAGGCACCGGTCGCGGGCCTCGTTCCGGCTGCCCCTGGCCGCGGATAATAATTTATCCACATCCAAAGCGGTTAGGTGTTTCCGGTGATTCACCTGTTATTCCTGCATTACCCGAATGACGGACTTGGTTTTAAGCCAGTCCGCGAAACCGGCTTCATCCATTTCGCTTGCTGCCAAGGCCAGCACCGCGGCCGCGGCTTCTGCTTCTGAGGCCATCAGTTCCCATCCATTGAGATCAAGAAAAACGTAGGCGGCCAGAAAACCTGTGCGTTTGTTGCCATCCACAAAAGGATGGTTCCGAATAATGCCGAAAGCATAGGCGGCAGCCAGATCGAAAACGGAGGGTTCACCATAAACCGCTTGGTTTTGCGGACTGGCAAGTGCCGATGACAACAGACCGGCGTCACGGATGCCAAGGCTTCCGCCATGCTCGGCGATTTGTTCGCCGTGCATGGCAATGACAACCCCTTTAAGAAGCCAGCGCCAAGTCATTTCTTGGCAAGCTCATGCAGAGCGTTACGGTATTTAGTCATGCCGCGCCGCGCCGCTTTCATTTGAGTTTCAAAGTCTGGGTCATAGGACGTGATGGCATAACCGTCAGGCGTTTCCGTTAAAAACACACTGTCGCCCTTCTTCACCTTGAGGCGGGTGGCGACCTCCTTCGGCAGGATAACGCCGGTTGAATTGCCAATTTGAGTTACGGCAGCACGCAT
Organism: Syntrophobacteraceae bacterium; assembly: GCA_050008735.1. Lineage (GTDB taxonomy): Bacteria > Desulfobacterota > Syntrophobacteria > Syntrophobacterales > Syntrophobacteraceae > SbD1. The sequence goes on along the minus strand of JBEKMB010000005.1, from coordinate 18,337 downwards.
AAAAGCACCTCCTTGTTACACCATATGTTATAACAAAATAGTGTGCCGGTCAAGCTACCCTTGAACTCGATCGATACCCGGTTGCAGATCATCTTCAATATTGCTTTTTCTAAGGAGGGCTGGGAGATTTTAACGAATTGTCACCTGCTTGAATTCAACTTGGTATCAGACACTATCTCGGACTGGCAAGGGCAAGCAGCGATATTCTAATTCTAATACCGCCTCCACCGGGTTGGACTCAGAAACCTTGCTGAATCAACGTGCTTATTTTCATGAGTTGCGGAAGCTACGGAGAGTCTGGCGCTCTCCGTAGCCGGTTGAATGTATTTCTATCGAAAGCGATGTTGCCTTACTTATTTCACTGTAATCATGCCTGCTACCCTCTTGGTGCTCGAACCTGCTGCATTATGCGTTGTCAAACGTACCGTATATTTTCCTTTCTTAGTGTAAGTATGTGTCGGGTTCTGCTGCCTGCTTATTCTTCCGTCACCAAAGTTCCATAGCCTGGATGTGACTTGTCCCGTGGAAGTATCGGTGAATTGTGCCGTCAGTGGGCTGGAGCCACTGATCTGTGAAACTTGGAAATCTGCAACAGCCTTTCTGACTCGTACCGCGATGGAGAGCTGCCTGGAGGCACTGCCTCCCGGTCCCGCTACCGTCAGCCTCGCCGTATAGGAACCAGGTTGTGCATATGTATGCTGCGGGCTTTGTACCGAACTGGTCGATCCATCACCGAAGTCCCAGTAGAAAGAGGAGATGGTTCCGGTTGACCTGTTGGTGAACTGGACGTCCAGAGGGGCGCTTCCCACCGTTGGAGTCGCTGTGAAAGCCGCGACAGGTGCAGGTGCGTTAGCCGTTATCGTAATTGTTCTTACACTCGTTCCTCCAGGGCCTGAAGCGGTCAAAGTCGCCGGATATATCCCCGCTACGGTGTACGTATATCGTGGGTTCTGCAGGGTACTTGTCGAACCGTCTCCAAACGACCACGACCAGGCAGTCACCGGTCCTCCGGTATTTGTGGCGGTGAACTGAACTTGAAGCGGGATCTTTCCGCTGGTTGAAGTCGCCTTTGTACTTACGACGGGCGCCGAAGGCGGGTTTACAGTGATCAAGACGGTTTTTGTGCTGGTTCCTCCCGGTCCTGAGGCAGTCAGGGCAGCTGAGTATGTCCCCGGTTGTGTATAAGTGTGACTCGGACTCTGCGAACCACTCGTCGAACCGTCCCCAAAGGTCCATGACCATGAATTTACCGAACCTCCGGTATTCGTCGCGGTGAAATGAACCGTAAGGGAGGCCTGTCCACTGGTCGGATTTGCATTTATATTTACAATGGGCGCGGCTGGGCTCGCCGTGATCGTGGCTGTTGCTATACTGGTTCCTCCGGGGCCCGAAGCATTCAATGTGACCGTGTATGTTCCAGGGTTCGTATAAGTATGATTCGGGTTTTGAGAACTGCTCGTCGAACTGTCTCCAAATGACCAGGCCCACGTATTAACCGCCCCTCCGGTGGTGGTACCGTTAAACTGAACCGCCAGGGGGGCTTGTCCGCCGGTTGGAGTCGCGGCTATCTTAGCCGCAGGTGGTGGTGCATTGACGTGGATCGTGGCTGTTGTCGAACCCGATTGTTTGGATAGTGAAGCAACTAATGTGACCGTGTACGTTCCAGGGTTCGCATACGTGTGCGCCGGAGTCTGCGAAGTACTTGTCGAACCGTCCCCGAAAGACCATGCCCACGAATTTACCGGTCCCGCCGAACAACTCCCGGCAAACTGAACCGGCAAGGGCGCCAGTCCGCCTGTTGGCGATGCTGTAATACTCACGACAGTCGAAGGTGTACTGACCGTGATAATGGTTGTCGTTGTATTACTGCCCCCTGGTCCTGCAGCAACTAATGTGACCGTGTACGTTCCCGGCTTAGTGTAAGTATGAGTCGAACTCTGAGAACTGCTTGTCGAACCGTCCCCAAAATACCATGTCCATGAATTTACCGATCCTCCTGTGGTACTGCCGGTGAACTGAACCGGCAAGGGGGCCTGTCCACTGGTTGGCGCCGCCGCTATATGCGCCACGGGAGGAGGTGAGACTGAACCTGTTACCGTTATCATATTGGTAGAGGTGGCGGTTGCTAACCCCACGGAGTTTCCGACTTCGAGACTTACCGTGTATGTTCCTCCCGACGCGTATGTATGAGTGGGGTTTTGCGCGGTGCTTGTCGCTCCGTCTCCAAAGTCCCAGAACCAGGATATCAAGGGCGTGGCGGAAGTTGAGGTGTCTTGAAAGGTCACCGTAAAAGGAGCATTTCCAGCAGCCGTCATTTTGCCGCCGGTATCAGGCGTTTTAATGTAGAAATCCGCCAGAGGGGCAGTTGTGCTCGACATAGTCGAAGAGGCATATGCCAGCGCCTGGCTGGCGAAACCGACAACGCTCGACATCTCCGAGTATGCAATCCGGAAGAAGCCGCTCTCGCCCCATCCGGTACCCCAACTGTTTTTCACGATAAAGCATTGGTTTATATCATCCCACCCGATGAGTTCCAGCGCGTGGCCTCCAGCCACGGACCCTGAAACGTATTTATAGATGCCGGAACTGTAGGAAAAGAAGTCGTCGTAAACACTCATCGTCACGACAATAGGCCCGTAATTGTAGATCGCGGTCTTGATCTGGTTCGCGGTCGCAGTCGTATACTCGTTCACCCATGTCCAACCTGTAATTTTATAGGTATCGGACTGCCAGTCGGAGCACGCATAATTTGAAGACCCGTCGGTCTGGGTGTATGGATAACAGCCTTCAACCGGTATACCCGCCGTTTTAAGAAAAGCGGCCGCGTCGTCGATATAACCGCCATATTCGCAGTTATCATATGGCGTTTGTGGGTCTGTGAATGGTTTCGTGAAAGTGAGCATGATTTGCTCGGAGAGGTCCTTTTTGAGGCCACCCATTTGATAATCCATGAGTACCCTTGATTCCATGACCCCTACAGATGAAAATACCCAGCATGATCCACAGTTGCCCTGATTTTTTACCGGTGTGACATAATTTATTCCGTTATGGTTCCTCCAGTCGAATTGCGAAGGCAACGTTATGCCGGTGTTCAGACTCGAGGACCTTTTGAGGGAGGTGGCTTTCATATCGACGATGGCGCCAAGTCGCTTCTTTCGTTCTGTATCCGGCAGGATTGAAATAACATTCTCTTTTGCCACCCAGTTTGCGCCGTTGGCTTGGATGATGCCATTGAGAATGCCGGTTTGTTCAGATTCAAATCCGAACGCGTATGACGAAAGAAACAAGCTGCTGAAAATCAAAGCGACAGCGATGAACAGTATACTTAGCTCTCTGACGCGCTTTTTCATGGCCTCCTCCTTGTCACTGCCAAAGCTTGCATTCGAACCGAATAGCCTCAAAGTCTTTTGGAGCTTCAGCAAAAAGAAAACCCGCTTCCTGTAAAGGACAGCGGGTTGACGGAGGTATGAATATGCATGCTCTCCCTGGCAACCCCGCTATCTTATCGGCAATGCCGACGTAGACCGGAAGCTTTGCGCCCTATCCTTTCGGATAGTTTGCCCTTCAGGCTAGCTGAAGCATTCTTCTCAGAGAACAGTATTTATATAGATATATCTAAATGCAAAATCAAGAAAAAAGTTCGTTGAGTAACCCTGCCAGTCTCACGATACATGCCGATTAGTGAAAGTGCCTCATGAGCCCAAGTTGTAAGCTCATCGTATCTATTCGGATGATCGGGAGGTAAACTTTAGTCTTTTTTTATCGCAGGTGAAAAAACGGTAAGGGTTCACCACAGACACAGAGGACACAGAGAAAGACAGTTGAACAACAGACAAAACTAAAAGCCAGGTCCCAGTATGAAGGGCTCAAACCCGGATACTGTGCTTTTTCATCTTGTCGTATAGGGTATTGCGTCCGATTCCGAGGGCAGCGGCAACTTTGGATATATTGCCTCCGAGATGGAGCAGTGCGCTCTCAATAGCCTTTTTTTCGACCAGTGCGAGGGACATGATCTCGGCATCGTCAGCTATGTTTCGAGCCGTTTGCTTCTTGTTGAAATATGGGGGCAGATGAGCGAGTTGCAACCTCCCATGCTGCACCAGGTTTATGGCATACTCGAGTGCATTGGCCAACTCCCGGACGTTTCCCGGCCAGTGGTAAGCTTCGAGGGCGACGAAAACCCCCGGTTCCACACTCTCTACATGCTTTCCCACCTTTCTTGAGATCTTATCAACGTAATAGTTGGTCAACAAAGTGGTGTCGCCTTTGCGCTCCCTGAGCGGCGGAAGGATTATCGTTATGACGTTCAACCGGTAAAACAGGTCCTCCCTGAACCTTCCTTTTGTCACTTCCTCATAAAGACTTCTGTTCGTCGCGGCTATGATCCTCACGTCAACAGGGACAACGTTGTTATCGCCAACACGAACAATGGCCTTTTCTTCCAATACCCTGACAAGATTCACCTGCATCTGCAGGGGCATGTCGCCAATCTCATCAAGAAAAACGGTGCCTCCAATGGCCAGTTCAATCTTTCCAGGGCGCCCCCCCTTTCTTGCACCGGTAAACGCACCTTCTGCATAGCCGAACAGCTCGCTTTGAATGAGCTCTCCCGGTATGGCGCCGCAGTTCACGGATACGAAAGGGCCATCCCTCCGATCGCTTGCGTTGTGAATAGATTGTGCGAACAATTCTTTCCCGGTTCCACTCTCACCCAGTAGAAGGACAGTAGATGGGCTCCTGGCAACCCTTTTTGCCTTTTCCAAGGTTTCCAGCATCGGCAGGCTTTCGCCTATGATGTCTTTGAACATAAATCTCAAGTTGCTCCCACCGGCCGCACCCTTCGATGAGAACGTTTCCTTCGTCTTGGTGAAGGTAAAAACCGTGCCCAGTTTTGAACCACTCTCGCTACATATGTTATGTGCCGACCCAAGACAACGCACCTGGCCTTTTTCGGATTTCAGTAAGAGTTCCTCTTCCGAATATTCCCGGCCCGTATGAATAAAACTGCGAAGCTTATTATCCATCCGTATAACGCTATCAACCGGAGTGCCGATCAAGTCCTTGGGGTGCAACTTAAGGAGCTTGGCTGCAGATGCATTGATCCCTGAGATCAGCCCCGTATTGTCTATCGTGATGAGTCCCTCCCTCACTGAACTAAAGACAGCGGCGAGGTGCATGCTCATGTTCACATAATACCGATGCGACTGCTCCAAACGTAATCGTTCTTCGATGGCGCGTACAGCCGCCACGGTCATTCCGAGGCTGAGAGATTGGGCTTCCTCCCTGGGGCCGGAGATGTCCAGACATCCTATGATCTCACCCTCAGGGTTCCTGATGGGAGTGGCCGCACAAGTCCATAAGTGGTGATCTTCGCAATAATGCTCGCAGCCTGTCACCTGCATGGAATGCCCGATCTCCATGGCCGTGCCGAGGGCGTTGGTGCCGACGCTATATTCGGACCAGTTGGCTCCAGGACCGAAGTTCAGCTTTTCAGCCTGCCTGAGCGACTCCAAATCGCCGAGACTTGCAAGGACGTATCCCTGCTTGTCCACCAGCACGATGACAGAGCGCGAACCTCTTAGACATTGATGCAATGTTTCCATGATCGGTTCTGAAATCTCACACAGCAGTCCTCTTCTTTCCTCCAGTTCCTTGGCGGAAATCAAGTCTCTACATTTGCCATCAAATTCCACACTCGCACTCTTGCATCTTTTCCAGGATTCGATGATTGTCTTGGCTACGTGAGCCTCTTCGGCGATTCCGGTTCTAACGAAACTTTTCCAGAACTGCTTCTCCATTCGAGTGCAGGGACTCCAGAGCGGAGGGACCAAACCGTGGAAATCAGATGCAGGCAGACGATATAAAGCAGGCGCTTCCGGGGCTGAATTTCGCTCGATCACCTGAAGCTGATCGTCGACTCGGACGAGTTTATACATATGTTCGCTCCCCGTTGGCGGGTTTCGTATCCGGCATGAATCGATGCATCGCCGATCCCGCTATTTCCGAACCACTATGGAGCAGCCCACGCAGCGATCCTGGAATTGGCGTATATCCAAAGCGGGCAGGGACGGATGTATCGGAACATGAAGAGAAGCACATAAAAGAAATTGAAATAATTTATGACAAGTAGACCCGGCTACCGCTTATGAGATAAACGCCAGCATCAAAAATACTCCTGACGTGAAGGCAGCTGCAATTGCCCGTAAAAATCATTTATATATGCTAACATGATTCATGCGGCTGTCAATCTTCTTTTCCCCTTTTTAGCCCCTTATGACCCGACCGGGTCATTTGTTTGCGAATCCGCGATATGTCCGTCTTGTTGGGGCTAAAGGGGAAGTTTCGGATCCCGGGTCCCGGACGGGAGTTGGCATAAGGCCGATTACAGGCGACTTCCCCGTCGTAGCCGGCACAACCACTCGTGCGAAAAGCCTCCCCGGAATCAATAATTTGTTCCAGCATATCCCCGGAGGTGCCAAAGTCAACAATCTGCCCGTGGGCGCCAAATGTAAATTTTTCTGCTCGATTCACCTTTTTGTCAATTAAGAATCGAGCCAACTGAATGCGGCGGTATTGGTCCATCGGCGGTTGCGGGTGATCTGACATTACAGAATCGGCTTCAGGAAAGAACGAAAAAAGGTGCGTTCTGCCTCCCATGTCTCTGACTCTCTGGATCGCCTCACTCATCTCTTCTTCGGTTTCCCCCATTCCCACCATGAAATGAGCCCCTGCATTGCCCTCACCAAAGACTTCGACGGCATCGGATAAACAGCCCCAGTACCTTTCCCACCTATGAGGGCCCCCTGCAACGCTCCCGCGATAGCGATCAAACAATCCAGGCGTGGCAAGGTCGATGGCGACGCCGATCTTATCGGCTCCCGCGGACCTGAAAGCCGCCAGGTCCTCGGGGACCATAACGGTCGGAGAAACGAGCACGGAGACCGGGATGTCAAAACTTGACCGCAAAAGAGCGCAGACTTTTCTTGCATCTTCCACCGAGCGATTGTTAGTCAGCATAGAGACGCAGATTCTCTTAACGGCGTTGCGCCGTTCGGCAATCCTTTGAACGATGTTTTCCAGAGAGTACGCCGGCCAGGCGACCCTGATGAAGCTCCTTCCCGAAGGAGCGCCGGGGCGGATGTTGGAGAGGCCGCAGTAAGAGCATCTGGCGGCACATCCTTTTGTGTACGTCAGCAGCAGATTGATGCAATAGAGCCTGGCGTTGCGGTAAAAAAGACCGGGCTGGAAGCCAAGGGTCATAGCCGCAGCCAGGCTCATTCTCATGTATTGAGGACTTTCCATCGGTCCCATGCTTCTCCCTGGTTCATTGTGGTCCGGACGTCCCGCATCACTCTCGCGGGAATCGTGTAGCGTGCTCAAGAGACCCTCCACTCACTCTCATGAATGCCTTCGTATACCGAACAGCAGGTCCTCTGGTATTTCACCTCCAGTCCGTAGTACCTGGCGCGGTTCAGTGCCGCTTCCGAAGGCAGGGCAATGCGATTTACTCCGGCATCGATCGCCAGGGTTTCAAGCCTGGTGTTTCCTCTCTGCCTGGCACACCCCAGGCTGATCTCCGTATCAGGCATCCTCAGCCGAGCTTCGGCTGCTAATCGGGCCACTGCTTCAGCCGGTGGGGAGGAGACATCCCACATGGGCGTCCCGGGGATTCTCATGAGAGAGATGATTACCAGAAGCCCCACATTGAACCTTGAAACGATTTCGATCGCTTTGCTTTCCGCCCTGATCTTTCCGTCATATATCCCGCAGACAAGGTGGGGCACAATCGGCAGCCCCGCCTTTTCAAGGGCGTCCAAAGAAGCGAGCAGGCGCGCGACGCCGGACTCCAGGTGGTAGATCTTCCGATAGGTCTCGTCGTCGCCGATGACGTCGATGAGCACCTGATCAACCCCTGCACTCTTGAGCAGGTGCGCAGTCGTGTGGTCGACAAAGCCGCTGTGTATCGACACCCTGAGTCCAGTCCGTGTTTTCGCCTCACGTATGGCTGGGATGAATTTCCCCCAGGGCAGGCGGCCTTCCTCATCGCAACCGCCACTAATGAGAACTCCCAAATCCCCCTTTCTTTCAAGTTGGAGGCATTTGTCAACCAGCAGGTCCGGTTCCGGGGCATGGATCATGGGGGAAAGGATCTTAGCCCGGCAGTGTTCGCATTGAAGCTTGCACTCCGGACCCGTAATCGATATGGCGGGGTATTTCCCTGAAATCCCGTTGCAGGAGAACATGCCTGGAAGATAGAAGGTTATCCGCCTCCCGTATCTATTCCATGTTGTCTCTCTGGCCAACTCCATTATTTCGTTCATATGCTTCATGATATTCTTTGAATGTGACCCAGCAGTACTTGATGATTTCTTCGAGCCGGTCCCACTTGCGTTCCAGCAGCCGGCGGCGGGAAAAGCCTCGTTCGAGTGTTTCCCCGAAAAGATCCAACCATTCGGATTCGTAATTGGCCAAATTACTCATATCCCCCGATCCAACGGCCCGAGCAGCCCACTTACCCGCCATACGGCCACCTATCACAGCCTGAAAAATTCCGGCGCCTGTTATGGGGTGAGTGTGTCCGGCTGCATCCCCCACCAGCACAATGTTGCCGTCCCTTATGGCTCTTGGGGCTTCTGCCGGAATCCTTCCTGTCACAATGTCGAACGGTTTCCCTTTGATTTTGCCCTCTGCGGCAAGCGATGACACAAGATCGAGGAGCACCATGCCGATTTTGTGGCTCCCGTTGCCGCGATTCTTCATCCCGAGACCGACATTGGCCTCATCGCCTTTGGGAAAGAGCCAGCCGTACCCCCCGTAGATCCGGTCGTCAAAAAAGACCTCGGTGAATTCCAGGGGATGGTCCAGACGCACTTTCACCTGTACCGCGGGTACCAAGTTTTTGTTTTCCGACGCTATCCATCCGCCGACCATGGAACGAGGCCCGTCTGCCCCAACGATCACTTTGGCCCTGACCCTCGATAGCGAAAGTCCCTCCCCAACTATGAGCACCTCATCGCCTTCTCTGGACACGGCCCTGGTTGAGAGCAAAATGGAGGCCCCGGCCTTTTTTGCCTCCACGGCCAGTGACTGGTCGAAAACATCCCTGCGGATGGTGAAACCGGGGGCAGTGATTTCCTGAATCGGGCGCCCGTTCAGAAAGGTCTTCATCCCCCGCAGAGGCTGGACCACAAAGTCGGGGCGCAGGCAAAGCTCTCCGAGAAGGGCCGCGGGTATGTACTCGGCGCACTGGACCGGAACGCCGATCACGGCACGGCGTTCCAGGACAATGACGCATGCCCCCGTTGAGGCTGCTTCCCTGGCAGCCGATGTTCCCGCCGGTCCTGCCCCGACGACGAGTATGTCGCACGTGAGTGTTTCCATGCAGCTTCAGTCCGGATGGACATTTAGTACGGTGCGAAGCAGATCCAGATTCACATCCGTCCGGTTCGTGAACCGACCCGCATAGGCCTGCTTCACCTGATCCAGTTCGTAGCAGGTCGTGTTGTCGATATCCAAAAGGATTCCAGGCACTCCCGCACGTTCAAAATCGTCAGCATGTTTGATAAAAAAGGGTTGGCAGCAACAGCCGATGAAGGCTTGCGTACCGGATGCCTTCATGCGTTCCAGTTCAACCGTCAGGTCCTCGAAACTGGTGATGCAGACGTTCTTCATGCTCTTCTCGATGCCCATGTCCCAGGCGGTCCCCACGGAGCACTCTCCACACATGTTGCACCCTTTGCGATACCGCCATTCGCAATCCGGCAACTTGGCGCAGTAGGGCAGGAGCAGAACCGAGGGCTTCTTGCGCATGATCTCGACGAACGAACCGTTCGTGACTGAGATCAGGTTGCAGTACTCCAGAGGAACACCGTAGTCGGAGATGGCGATCTTCTGCAACGCCTGGTCGATGGGCCTGCAGAAATCTTCGCACGACATGCCCGGGACGATAATCCGTCCCGTATCGAAAAAATCAGCGATGATCCGGCGGATATGGCCGAGATCCAACGGGGCCCCCCTCAGCTCCGTTTCAAGGTCGAAGAGGGCCCGGCTTGGAAACGAGAGGAAATCTCCGGTGATGTAGACATCCTTCAACCTCTTGCGCGGCAGGTTTACCACCAGAGTGAATCGCACCAGACCGTCATCCGTCTTGTGGGCTGCCTGAACCACTTCACTCTTTTCATAAGTGGGCTTTACCAGGTGGATCCACTCGGAAGACTGATAGTACTTCAGCTTTTCTTTAAAGAGCCGCCGCTCGGCAGGCGTGAGGTTCCCCGGCTCGAGCCTGATCCCCAGGTGCTCCTCAAACCCGGTCCGGATGGCTTTTTTGATCGTTTCCAGAGGCGGCGTGTGACCCAGCTCCCATTTGAGGCACGTGACTCTTTCCCTTATCGAGTCGATTCCCTTGGCTTTGAGCTTCTCGATGGGTATCCTCAAGCTCCTCAGCATCGTATCGACGTCGAAGTCAATGAGCATCGTACCCTGGAAAAGGAATGCACCATCACTCTCAGTCCCGCCGGTACCAGATATCTTGCGCCCGTTAACCTCGATGTCGTTTCTCGGGCGGAACCCGGATTCCACCCCCAGAATCCGAAGCGCCGTGACCACCGGATCGCAGAGCGCCTTAAAGAGCCTTCCGGTCGGGAGCTTCAGGCCAAAGAAGGACTTGTCACAGATGACCTCCCATCCGAGCTGAGTCTCGTCAAAGAGGATCGCCCCTCCTCCGGTAATGCGCCGGTTGACGTCCATGCCATGGTCCCGGCAGTATTCGGTGCGGATCTCTTCCTGAACCGACTGATGAAATCCGACCAGCACCGCTTTCGGACGAAACTGCAAAAAATGGATGGTGTTCCGGGTCGAGCCACGCCCTTTCAGTTCGACCAGGACATCGTCGAGCGCCATGTTTTCAGCTGCGCGCATGGGAGGAGTGTCCAAAAGCCGCCAGGTTTCCATGCTCTTGCCTCAGAGTTTCCTTTGGTGGTTCAGCGCTCCGATCGAAAATACAGTTCTTTTCATGACACTACGGAATCATAATCGGTTCGGCGCCTATTTCCTCATAGTGCACCGGTTCCCAGATCGCGCGAAGGGGCTTTATGTCAACATAGTTGAAAGCGCCTCTCATCTCCGGGGGGCCGAACTTGCCGCCCTGAAGACTGGGGAACCCTTCCTTTTCCAGGATTGCCACCGTCTCGTCGACATCGTCGACCAGGAAATTCATGTGGTGGATTCCCTCGCCTCGCTCTTTGAGCCAATCCCCATAGATGGACGGCCCGTCAACCGGTTGGACCAGCTCAAGCTGGACGTCGCCGACCTGGGTCAAGGCGATTTTTTCCCTGGCCCAGACTGTTTTGCCGTAATATTTGCGGTCATAGACCAGAGGCGCTTCCCACTTGAAAACAGCCCATGGTCCGATGCCGAGTATGTTCCAGTAGTTTTCCGCCACTAACTCCAGGTTCTTAACCACAATGGCGATTTGATTGATCCCCTTACACTTGACCTTGGCCGGACTTTCCTCCCTGGTATCGGGAAACATAGTCGGTTCGGCGCCTATCTCCTCATAATAAACCGGCTCCCAGATCGCGCGAAGGGGCTTGATGTCAAGGTAGTTGAAAGCGCCTCTTTTTTCCCGGGGGCCGAACTTGCCGCCCTGAAGACTGGGGAACCCTTCCTTTTCCAGGATTGCCACTGTCTCGTCGACATCGTCGACCAGGAAATTCATGTGGTGGATTCCCTCACCCCGTTCCGTGATCCAATCCCCATAAATGGACGGCCCGTCAACCGGTTGGACCAGCTCAAGCTGAACGCCGCCGACCTGGGTCAAGGCGATTTTTTCTCTGGCCCAGACTGTTTTGCCGTAATATTTGCGATCATAGACCAGAGGAGCTTCCCAATTGAAAACAGCCCATGGTCCAATGCCCAGTATTTTCCAGTAGTTTTCCGCCACCAACTCCAGGTCCTCAACCACAATGGCGATTTGATTGATCCCCTTGCATTTGACTTTGGCCGGGCTCACAAGTTCCATGGCTTTTCCCCTTTCTTCCGAGGTGGTTTAAGCATCTTGGCCGGCAAGTGCTTTCTGCACGAGTTGGACGAGATCCATAACCTCGACCGGCACCCCATTTCTCTTGGCATAGGTGGTCATGGTGCGGACACACTGCTGGCAGGCGCTGACCACTATCTGGGCGCCGGTGCTAAGCACTTCCTGCATTTTCCGCGCGGCGATGGCCGAGGCGAGACCTGCATCGAACATCTCCAGGTTGCCGCCTCCGCCGCAACACTGACACTTCTCCCGATTGTTGGGCAGCTCAACGAGCTTCACACCGGGGATGGATCGAATCACCTCCCTTGGTTCATCGTAGACCCCGGCCCCTCGGCCAAGATCACACGGGTCGTGATACGTGACGGTCACCGGCAGCTGTTTCAAGGGGACCCGGTTTTCCTTGAGCAGCCGGCTCAGGAACTCCGACGCGTGAAAGATCTCGAACTGGTGGGGATAATATTCACGCCACATCTGATAACAGGATGGGCACGCGAACACCACCCTACTCGCCCCCTTCCGGCGCACCGCCTCGATGTTGTGGGTTATAAACGTTTGGAGCGTTTCCCCGAGGCCGGCCCCAAGCAGCGGGAAGCCACAGCACCACTCATCTTCGCCCAGCAGTGTGAAATCCACGCCGCTCACATCCAGAATTTGTGCCAGCGCCATGGGAATCCTCTGCGCCAACGGGTAGTAGGCCGCGACGCAGCCGGTGAAATAGACTGTCTCGGCCCTTTCCCTTACATAGCGGTCTTCCGGGGCATCGCGCACATCGTCGACCCAGTCGGCCCGCTCCTGGTTGTCTTCCGCAAAGACATTGTGGCTTTCCGCGAGGTTATCGCGAATCGTTTCTATTTTTCCGGGATAACTGCCGGAATGTGCCATGTCCCGGCGAATGGAAAGCCAGAGGTCCTTGAGGCCGATGCCCACGGGACAGACTTCCTGGCAACTGCCGCAAAGAGTGCACCGGAAGACGTCGCCGCTGAATTTTTTCCACTCCTCGTCAGAGGGGCCTCTTTTCCCGAAAAGCCTCCGGAAGAGCGCAGTGCGGCCCTTCAGGACCTGCCTGAGGCCTTTCATGCGGGAAAGTGCAGAGAGCATCCCGTCCCTCGAGGCAGAAACCGCCGGGCAAACATCGGCACATAGCCTGCATTGTGTACAAGCCTCCATCTCCAGCATTTGTCTAATACTGTAGTCTCGATTGCTCACGTCACTCCTGCTTATACTTTTTGATATCGGCTATAAGCCACGGCTCCACGGCTTCCCGCCCGTGGATAAGCTTCTGGATCTGCGCCATGTCCTTGGGGCGGATCTTAAACATCCACCCTTTCCCGTAGCAGTCCTGGTTGATCAAAGAGGGGTCCGCTTCCAGTTCCTGATTGGCGGACTCTATTGCACCATCCACCGGAGAGTACGCGGTGCCCAGCCATTTCCCGGATTCCACCCTTGCGAATTTTTTCCCGGCCTGGAGGATTTTCCCATCGAAAGGAAGTTGAACGTATACGACCTGCCCCGCGAGCTGTTGGGCAAAATCATTCATACCCATGACCAGGATGTCTCCTTCAGACCTGATCCAGAAATGATGTTCGTCGTAGTAGAGGTCATCAGGCATGTCGTAGCCATGTATTTGCATATGTTTTTCTCCTGTGCCCTCGCATTATTATAATCTGTTGAGCCTATTTGAACCCCTTACTAGCCAAACAGTTTCTTCAGCCCTTCAAAAGCCCCGGAGTATACTCCTTCAACGATCTTGACCGCTTCGGGTTCAGGAACATCCTTGGGTTGGAAAGTGGAATACCACTTCAATTCGCACTGCCCGGGACCAAGGTCTGTTACTTCCACGGTAGAAAAATACTCTGTCACCGGCAGGGGGGATGTAACAATGGAATAGCTCAGGGTCTTTGCCTGGTCGTCGAATTTCTCCAGTTTTTCCACAATGGGAGGACCTCCGCCCTCTATGGTGAGCGTCCGCAAAGCCCCTACGCCCGATCCTTCCATGGTGCTCTTCTTTATAGCAGCGATGAAAACGGGGAGCCCGTTGAAGTCCCTGAGAGGCTTCCACACTTTATCCGCGGAAGCATTGATGCGAGTACTCATACTGACCTTTGACATGATTTCCTCCTTATTCCAGTGTGAAGTGCATTGTATAAACCTCGTATAAGCCTCCAGCCAACCGCGCTCTTAGTCCGGTTCTCCCGTTCGCGACATGGCATTCATGGCCATGACGACCGGCGCCATGATCATGTGGAGCAAGTTGCTGAATGGAAGATAGGCCACCAAGGCGCCGGTCGCGATCGCGTGCAGGTACCAGATGTATCCGTAAATTCCCTGCACCGCTAAATTATCCGTAAACAAACGGCTGAGAGCATATCCCAGGAAAGCGTATCCCGAACCAGGCGGCGATCCTGTCATGGCAATGCGCATTGCCTCCAGGATAAAGCCAACGACTACGATGCCGCCAAGCAAGAAGAGAGCCGGCCAATCTTGTCCCGGCAGACCGCTGATGTCTTCAGATCGCACCTTGATTTTTCGAACTACTGTAAAGATAAGGCCCGAAAGGATCATCAAGCCGCTGAAATCGAACAGAAAAGCGCCTTGAGGGTCATTTTTGTCGAGCATTGTCCATGGAAGGGAGGATTCCGGTGTCCATAGCGACGTAAGCAGGGCCGTCATTCCCCACAGGAAACGAAAGACGAAGGGCCAAAAAATCAGAGAATGAATGAACCAGCGACGCGCAGACTGCCTGAAGAGCCTTCTTTGCAGTAAAACGTCGAGGGTCGTGATCTTGAGCACGTATAGCGTTTTCGACAGGAAACCCATTGCGGTCCTGCTGCCGGCAGCTTTATGCGCCTCGGTCCCAGGAGTTGATTCCACCAGGATTGGACGCCCAGCCGAAAACCAGACGATACAAAGGCTCGCCATACCCACCACGAAAATAAACAGCGAAATAATGGTTGTCATATCTGCGACAGAAAATGTGGCGGCATGGCACGGCATGCACAGAATGCTCTTCGGGGGAAGCACCATGGCCGCCGCGCCCAAAGGATTCCCACTGTAGTGGCACCGCCCGCAGGGGCCTTCCCCTAGTTTCTGTGTCATATTGTGAAGGTCGTTCGGCTGGTCCGGTTTCAGGTCAATCCGCCAGAGAACCCTATCGGGTTGTGGTCCTCTGATCGGGGTGATCCCCGAAAGGTGGCAGGCTTCACAACTGACCCCTATGTGCGCGTCATGGGCGACCTTTTCATCGTGCCGGTTGTGGCAAGCCAGACATGCGGTCCGTTCCTGCCCGCCATGGCTAAACTCCGCGGACTTAGGGTGGCAGGCAAGACACGATTGCTTGCTGTGCGTGGAGGAGCCGTATGCTTGCAGGTCAATTGCCGGGAAAGACAAAAGAGCGGCGCTTTTGTAGTCACCATGGCATTTGAAGCAAAACGCCGCAACCTTTTTCGCTCCGTTTGGATCTCCCGCTTCCACCACGCGATGGCAAACCATGCATCCCTCATCAGCAGAGGACAGTGAGGGCAAGTCTGTCTTATTTGCGTGGCATACGCCGCACTGCCGGCTGACGGGCTTTGAGCGGTCAAATGCGGGCGGCAGCTTTGCCTCGGTTAACTGGTAATGCGGGTCATGACAAGTGATGCAAACCCTGATTTCGCGGGGGTCTTTAATCGGCTTGCCGGCATGAACTCCGGTCTTCAACTCCTCGACCACATCCTCATGGCAGCTCGCACATTGATCGAGCCCGTAGAACTCATTCAGCCCTTTATCGACGGCGATTGGGTCAGGGTGAAGGCTTTCCCTGGAAATATTCGCATGGCATTCGAGACATGAAATCCGCCCATGGGCGGAAGCGTGGAACCGTCCGGAATCTATAAACCATGAGGCTTCACCACGGGGCGTCATGAACAGGACAAGCAGAACGGTCAGCACCGGTATAATGACCCATGGGAATAGCTTCAGATCATATTTCTTCGCGTAAGCCACAGGCATGATATTTCAGCAAGCTCCTTAGCCGGCCTCGATCCGGAAACACCGGATGAGATATTGCGGTTTTTTGTCTTGCGAACTTGGAGGAAGAATAATGAGTCTCGCCCTCCCCCCTCAATGCCCCCTCATATATTGAGGAGGGCCGGCGGTGATTTTAGGAAAGCCTGCTCTCAGACCGATAGCAGACCCTGAGTTTCCGGATGCACATTCGGTTAAATCGAATCGGCAACTTCGCCGTCCAATACCGGGGCAAGAATTTTCCTCTTCATCGCGCTGTCCATCGTCCGCCTTACATCCACCACCAGGGGGCCTTCCTTTGCCAGGCATATCAGAGCATGTTGTCCGCGCCTCACTTCCACTTCCCTTTCACCGTCGAGGGCCAGAACGGAGGGCACGGTTGCGATCTCCACTTCCTCCCCTGCATTCATGACCCTTTGTTCACATATAAATATCTTCTCGACTATACCTGGGGCTACCGCCGCTTTGACAAAACGCCCCTTGCCTCCAAGTTTGAGACAAAGACATTGCGGCTCTTCGGCCCTGACGGGGTGGAGATGTCCCCCTATCGAGGAAAGACCGATGTTGCCCGGTTCGGCCCGATTCAGGAAAATCTGGCTAACCTTCCGCATGTCCCAGACCGCCTTGGACCCCACAAACAGGTCTTCGCAGACGGCCACATCCACCAGAGCCAGGTCAACGACCTTCCCATCCAACTTGATCTCCAACTTGGTCGAGGTAAAAGCGCACTCCTCCACAGGCACAAGATTTGCAGCCACCAACCCGGCAGCCATTCCTGCTATGGTGGCCTCGACCATGAAAGGGAAAACGTTGTTTGTCCCTGTCGAAATGGGTAGGACAGGGACCTTGAGAGTGCCCTTGGCCACGACCCGGTTGGTCCCGTCTCCTCCCAGGGTAACGATGCACGTTGCCCCATTTTTTTCCATGATCCTGGCTGCTTCGGTGGAATCTCTCTGGTCCGCCTTGGCATCGAAGTCGAGTGGTAAGACGGGAACGTTGACTTTCAAGCTGTCCAGGGCCCTTGGGACGATCCCATAATAGTCGGGCATATAACAGACCTGGTCCACACCGACTGCAACAAGTCCAAGAAGAATACGGCGCACCATCCGCACCTTTTCTTGATTGTCAAAGGCGCTCCCGTACGCCACCAGCCTCCGGATGTCCTTTCCCGATGCCGGGTTGGCAATGATTCCAACTAGTGACAAGGCGACTCCCTCCTCAAAAGCGACATTCCCACGATCACTCCCCTTGTTTGCGACTCCATCACTGTCTTTGCCGCTCGGATCACCGTACCCTCACCGGGTACGAATTCCGGCCGCCGGAAGCCGGACCCGGCTGTTACTGCCCTTAGTCCACGTCTTCCCAAGTCCCGGGGGTTTTCTGTCCCACCCACAAGTAGGGCTTTTCGAAGCCGATACCAAAAAATAGTGGAATGAAAAAGGACCACGCTACGCCCATATACCCGTAGGTGAGAGCCGAATTCATGTCTGCGAACACGGGACCTATCAGACCCTTGATTACAAGGGTTAAGATGATGGACAGCACTGCGGTGAACGCGCTGGCAAGAATGCCGCCCCAGGGCATGGCAATCTTAGTGAAAGGCCAGTTGTGCAACGGCACCAACACCCCATAAATGAAAGAACAGCTAACCATGAACAGGAGCAGCCAAACGTTGGAGGGGTCGTAAGAACCGATGTTCCAGAATTTGGACACGTCCGGCAGTTTGAAATCCCAAATTCCGAGTCGTGCTGAAATCATCAACCACACAGCCACGGCAAGGAACATCAGCAGCCACATCGCGATTCCCTTCGTGGGTTGGCGCATTTTTCTGAACAGGTATGCAAACAGACCTGTGGCCAGACCCATCTGACAGAAGGGGAACCACCAGGGCGGGACCCAACGAACGTAAGTCATCGTGAAAAGCCAGGTGAGAGCTACACAAATCAGGAGAAGTGTGCCGAACTGCCGCGGAGCGGCGAAGCCGGCAACAAGCCAATTTTCCCCGGTAAATGACAAAAAAACCAGGATAAAGTACAAGCTGCCAACAATGGGAAAGACCCACCCGGCGTCCAAACCAAACCAGTATACGGCTTTGTACGAAAACCAGCCCAAGATCCAGCATACTATTGTCGCAACGAGTCCCCGAGAGAAGGCATTCTGAATCTTGTCGAACGGCCACATCCCCACGGCGGCGAAGAAAAAGCACCACCAGAGAGAAAACAACATGAAACACACGTTATCGAACCAGTACCATTTCAAGACGTCCGCGTCGGGCCACGGGCCTATGGGCGCCGCTTT
>JBEKMB010000049.1:0-39852 GCA_050008735.1 Syntrophobacteraceae bacterium | reverse complement strand
CTGAAGAAAACCCTGGGAACATAAACTGCCTCCTTTCTGTGCTTTCACCAGAAATAACAGGCAGATAATGCCCCAGAACATTCAAAGGTCAATCATCTATTTTGTTACGTACAGTGGCAAGATCCATTGAGTGTTCCTTTAGCGAGTCTCAGGGCATGTTACATTTTAGCATTAGAACTGTTGACAATCAGCGTAGCAAAATCATGAAAAACTGAACGTTAACAAGAACATTGACCTCGTAAGGTATGCTCTCTCGATGGGGTATATTGACACCTGATATCCCGCATTCGTGAACCTTTCTGAGTATTTTCCTCTAGTCTCCCTAGGTAAAAATCCTCAGAGGAAAAGAGTACTTCTCTCGATTGCCCCCTTAGTTGCCCGTTCGTACAGTTTGTACAAACTGTCCTAATCCCAGGTCGAAGTTGGTTCAACCCTAACTAATGGGAACAACTGGGTAAAGGACTTTCCATAAGGCCAAGTGACAGTCTCGAAACGGCCCCAATTTGGGGGAAACATGGCAACCACCGTGGACACCTTTCACGCGCAGATGGGGTGGACAGTGTCTGCTTATCTGACCGCCAGGATGGAGTTCGACAATCTGCTACGGCCCCAAAAAAAGGAAGTCCGGCCATGGAAAGGAAAAGGATCCCGCGAATATTGGTCGCGAAGCCGGGTCGTCGGAATGGGAATGAGTTAAGCGCAATGGCTCTTGCCCTGGCTTTTCGCGATGCCGGTTATGAAGTGATCTATACGGGCTGCAATCAGAATCCGCGCCAGATCGTCAGCAGTGCCATCCAGGAAGATGTGGATATGATTGCTCTTGGCGCTTGCGCTTGCGCTCACACCTTTTCATTTAAACGGATCATGGCGCTTTTGAGGGAGTACGGCGCTCAGGACATATCGGTGATAGGTGGAGGAGCATTTCCTCGGAAGGCCATCTCCAAGCTCAAAAAAATCGGCGTCAAGGAACTGTTTGAATACGACTCGAAACTTAAGGACATCATAGGCTGGGTCAGCAGGAACATCAGACCGCGCGCGACTCTTGCCTGAAAAACAGGCAAACCGGACGGCAAGCGGCGCGCTAACTATCAAGTCAGCCGGTGGCCTGCAAAAGGTATTTTTTCCGAGAATCGCGGGTGCAGAAGGATTCTCGACAGACATCTGGCATTTTGAACGCGCCGAAATGGAGTGAAAGGCATGGAGCTTAATGGCATTAAGGGGGTACCGCGTGTAGGCACACGATTTTCCTGAACAATCGTTCGAGGGCACTCGGTTGAGATGAAGAAGCTCAGCTTAATCTCACTCTGGGTCTTTCTCATCACGGCGGTCATACTCACTCCTTTGGCCGAAGCCTGCCTTGTGAGCGGTCCAGGATGCGACATCGCTGGGGTCGCGGATTTCAACGGGGATGGCAGTCAGGATGTTCTCTGGAGAAGTCGGACAACTGGTGAGGTTACGCTATGGTACATGCACGAGAATACCCTGATTTTAGAACAAAAGATTGAAATAGCATCTGATAGAGCCTGGGTTATAGCAGGGGTGGGAGATTTAAATGAAGATGGACTTTCTGACCTTCTCATGTGGAATAAGCCAACTGGTGAGGTCCGCATCTCGTATCTGAAAGATTTGGAGGTGACCGGTCAGGATACCATTGCCAGGGTAAGCGGCACGTGGAACATTGCAGGGTTGGGAGACTTCAACGGGGACGGAAACTTTGACATCCTCTGGAGAAATTCGACTACCGGAGAAACCATTGGCCTTCTCTGTGGATGTGATCAAGCCACCAGCGTTAAGCAACTCCTGGGAGGTGATCCCATGCGAGGATACTTCCTCAAAATGCCCCCAATGAAGCCTCAACGAGAGAAGGGGAAATCCTCGTCTCATTGGGGCTCTTCTGCTTTTTGGTGTAGGTCTGTCTGAGTGGTCGAACTTGAATTGGACGATCAGTCTGGAAGCTGAAAAAGTAATTTCTTCTTGACGGAGAAAGGAGGCCGCAATGGCGAAGTTCATTGCAGTACACACGTTACTGAAAAGCCCGGACGAGGTCATGAAAGCCTTTGGGGAGCTGTCGCCCCCTTTCGCCAAGGTCAATGCGAGTGGGAAGGCGCCTGCCAAGTGCATCAAGACGTGGAACCCCATCCCACACGGACGCACAGACTACGTGTTCTGCCTCTGGGAGGCTGAACACCCCAAGGACGTCGTGCTAGCCTTGGGCAAGTTCCTCGACTACCTCACGGTGGACTGCGTCCCCGTAGACGAGATCGACTGGGCGGAGTACGCCGCGAGCCTTGCTCACGCTTGATAAGGCCAAGGAGCTACTTGGAAAAGGCAGCCTATAGGATTTAGTATAGGCTGAGGATATTGGGTGTAACTTTTAGGATATTGCTTAATAGCCAAGGGCAGGGTCAGGAATGGCTCTGCCCTTAACATTTCCAATTAGGCCTAGAGTTAACAAATCTCTCCTGATCTATGAGAAATGAACCTCCGAAATACTCAGCGTTTCATATGTGAACGTGAACCTGAGTGGCTGGCCGATACAGCTTTTGGCAAGAAACATGCATTATCTCTGGGGGCGTGAGCAGACACTATTACTCAGATCCATTATATAAGTGGGAGGGATCCCGCGATGTCAGGTATACAGCAGGGTTTCCGACGGGACTCCAATCCGACGGGGGTGTCCTGCTTACCGGGCGCTGGTTTGCTGACCGAACTATAGGTCATTCGATTGCGGCCTGATACACTTATATTCCCTGAATATTTCACTATATCGGGTATTCTATCTTCCACAAACGTCCCCTATAAAATACCTCTTGATACGCCGTGGGTTTTGTGACAATCTGAAATGATCCAGATTTAAGACGACGTGATTTGACCCTGCTCGATGGCCTTGGACGGTCAATTACAACCGGGAAGATAAAACTTCTCTGCTGATAAGATCACGCCTCTCAACGGAAAGGGGAATGCGGCTTTTCTCCTGGAGAGCAAGATCGTGCCCGAACCGGGCTCGATCTATATGATTTCGACCCTCATCTTTGTCAAAGGCAACGTCATTGGGCAAATCTTAGTATGGGAGAATGCCGCTCCCACCTCTGAGATTGCCAAAACCGCGGTGAAGTAGGTGCTCGCTAAGCTTCCTTAACCTCACGATATCTGCACCTTGGATGCTCCACTCATAAGAAATCAGACACCGGAGTCCGTAATCTTACACCGCGGGAACTGCCTCCTCTCTACACTTTGACGGCATTGTAGACGTTAGGCGGTGATAGCCGGCTGTATCTAATAGAAAACGAAAAAGACTCAAGCCGAAGGAGCTGTTATGAGAAAACTTCCATACACTAATTGTTTCATGCTGCTTTTTGGTATTTTCGTGGTGTGCACTTTCATTTCAACGGGTTCAGCCCATGCAACATGGTATGTAACACATGGACATAGCGGCCACGTTGAGACTGAGGCCAATCTCGATAGCCCCGTTGTCTACCTAGGCTGGGGATTGGACATCCAACAGACGTTCGGAACAACGAATTGGGTGCATTTCGCCGTTCCCACCGATGGGACCAGAGGTCGGGGTGCTCGATACGTAAAAATTAAGTTTAAAGCATTTAGCCAGTCCATGGTAACTGCCGTGCATATATACAACGGCGGGATCAAGGTTGCGGAATTCACCGGAAGTTGGACTGGGGAAAATACCCTCACGTTGGACTTGGGTAAAGTGAAGTCGTTTACCAACGGTCTTGGCATTTCTGTGCAGATCCAGGCCTCTCCTGTCCAGCAACAGCCGGATTACGGACGGATCATCTTCTATGGGGCCGGAGCAAACTTCGTTGCAATATCCACTCGTTAGCAAACACATGCTGGACCCGGAAGTCACTGGGAGACTCACATAATGACGATAAGGTCGGCTTCTTCCGTGCCTTAGGTGGACATTGGGGAATCTTCGACTCGCAACGCGTCAATGGTGTCTTCCGTGCGGCAACCGCTATCCTGCCTTCTCAGGTGAACATGGCAAGAATTCCTGGTCTCCTCTCAAGTCCTCCAGATCATATTTTGAGCAGAAGGATTTCCAGCCTCCGGATGCAGCAAAGGGGCATTCGGAACAGGTCCAATGTTCATAGGTTGCGGTCCGGCCACTTTACGCTCTAGCCCTTGGCTGAAATGGCAAAGCCTTCACTGACTGAGGGAAAAGAACATAGAGGGAGGAAACTATTAACGCTTGAGAGTCTATGTCAGTGCGGTTCTTCGAGAGATTAGCAGCCAATGGCTGCTGTGTTACATAGTCGGCATTCATCACTCAACTGATCGGGAATATGGAGATCTCTTGCGGTAATGTTGCTTCTCTCGCGTGGGTGAAGATCTCTCTTTTTGGACCAGCCGATCTGTTGAAGGACAGCATGGTTGCTGTTGTTTTCAGAGCATTTCTAGGTGTCCATATAAGTGTCCATGGTGTCCACATTGGTGTCTAACGGCGGTGAAAATTGGTAACTTTCAAAGTAACTGAAAAGCGGGATAAACCCTTGTCCAGTCTAACAAAGGGCTATCCCGCTGCAACTCTGTGACATTCAATAAAAATCGAAAATCTCGCTCTGCAAAACCGTTATACAGTGCGCGCCCGGCCGGGCGCACCAAATTAAAAGGGCCGGCTCTGGGTTGAGCGGCCCTTTTGCGATCCAGCCTCGCTCCTTTTGGGGAACCTGGGGCTTGAGGAAGGTGGAGCGAGGCGGACATCTTAATTACAAAATGTTGCTAAGTACGTTTCCCAACCTGGTAATCATCAATAATCACAGGATGAGACATCAGGAGTTTCCGCACGTAAAACCAGACTAGTGTCTTTGCATTTCGTCGATTACAAAGCCCCCCACGGCCCCGGCGGCCGCCCCCGCGGCAGCCCCCACAAGCAAGGGGGCCCCAATGACTGCAGCGGCCCCAATACCGGCGGCGGTACCGATCGCCCCGCCGCTCAAAACCCTCTGCTCTGTCGAGTTCATGCCGGCGCAGCCGTAGGCGCTGCAAATCAGGGCCACAATCAAAAATACCTTTAGCACCTTCATCTTATCCCCCCTCCTTAAAACCCCCAAACTTCAAATACCGTTTCCCTCCTGTTGCCGAATCAAAAAACGCCTTCTCCCGGATCAAAACCTGAGGACCAAACTGTAACTTGCCACAACCTCATGCAGCCGGCGCCCCAATTCCGGCTCGAATCGCACATCTGTCACGGCCGGTGATGAGACTCTTTAACTGGGCGAGATGAAAGGGCTTTTCCACAAACTCGCAGATGCCCATGGCGGCCGCTTCCCGCCTCGTGCGGGGGTCCCGATTCCCGCTCATAAGGATGAAGGGAAGTCCGGGGTGTCTGGATGAGACGTAACGAAAGAGATCCAAACCGGACTCACCGGGCATATTGAGATCGGAAATGACCAGGTCGTATTCGCGATGGTTCAAGCGTTTGCGCGCGTGGGTGGCGCTCCGGGCCAAATCGAAGTGGATTCCATACGACTCCAGATATTCTCCGATAATGAACAGGAGATCATAATCATCATCTACTATCAATACTCTACCCATGTCTGTTCCTTTTCACGGGCGGCGCTGTCTGCCCTAAAAGATAGGGGTCAACCTGTTCCAGCCCTCTATAAGAATGTAAACCAGATAGATAGCCACCGAGACGTATCCCAAAGAGTTAAGAATCGATTTTGACATAACTGCCCTCTCATCAGCGGTCCAGGCGGTCGGGCTGATTCCAATTCCAACCGTTGTTTGCACGCAGGTTTTTCAATTCCGCTCCGGGCCCCCGCGTACTGCAGCCGTTTAGCAATTTGTCGAAAAAAAGTCAAAACATGGAAAAAGAACTTAAAAACCGGTATTCAACGTCTTGCGGACAGGAACTATGGGCTGGGATTTAAGCGGAATAACGAATTGCTAATTCCTCATCTTCATCTTCTCAAAGAACCTCTTTCAGATAGGGGCGATTATGAGCAATAGATATGCCAGGTCTGGATACTCTTGCGGGGGGCCAATCCAGGCTAATTTAGCCGTTCCTGCTGTAGTATTTTGACTACAGTGGCGAAGGAAATCAAGGACATGCATCTTCCCTGATGCCTAAGACAAAAAGGTGATTGCCTGGATTAGCGCCTTGTGAGCACGGAGGGTCTTCATTATATGGAATGGGGACGGGATGGGCTATTGACCGGCATTAGCCTTGAAATCCGCAGGGTTAATCCCGTATTTACGCATCAGTTTATAGAATTCAGCTCTGTACCTGCCCGCCACGGCCGCGGCGCGCGAGACGTTTCCGCCTGTTTCCATGAGCACCTGGGTCAGATACGCGCGATCGTGTTCTTCTCTTGCATCGTCGAGCGGCATGAGCCTTGTTTGCAGAGGCGTTTCACCTCCCCCCAGGAACAGGTACTCAGGGCTTATCACGGTGCGGGTCGTGAGGGCCACCGCCCTTTCGACCACATTGGCCAGCTCGCGGACGTTTCCGGGCCAACTGTGGAGCATCAGCCGCTGCATCACTTCAGGAGAAAACGCCTGGACGCTCTTGTTCATCTCGCGACTGAAGTGCTGGAGGAAATGATTGGCCAGCAGCGGCACATCCTCTATCCTCTCGCGGAGCGGAGGCAGGAAAATCGGTATTACATGAATACGGTAATATAAATCTTCCCGGAACTTGCCTTCCTGAATGGCTTTCCAAAGGTCGCGGTTGGTGGCGGCGATAAGGCGGATGTCGAGCTTTACCGGCCGAATTCCGCCGACGGCATAGAACTCGCGGTCCTGGAAGACGCGCAACAGCTTGACTTGCAGCGCCGGGGAGAGTTCACCGATCTCGTCCATGAAAAGAGTGCCGCCATCGGCCATTTGGAGCAGGCCCTTTTTTGTCGCTTCAGCCCCGGTGAATGAGCCTTTAACATGTCCGAACAGCTCGCTTTCCAGGAGTCCTTCAGGAATAGCCCCACAATTTATGGCTACAAAGGGCCCTTTCGAACGGGGGCTGCTCAGGTGAATGGCCTTTGCCATCAATTCCTTGCCGGTGCCGCTCTCGCCATAGAGGCAGACCGTAGAATCCGTTGCGGCGATTTGAGCCACCTGGCTCAGGATATGCTGCATCTTAGGGCTCGAGGCAATGATGTTTTCGAAGCGATACTTCTGTTTTACAATGTGCCGGAGCCTGTCGACCTCTACCTTCAACCGGCCGACTTCGAGGGCCTTTTCGATGCGATACAAGAGGTCCTTGGCCTCGAATGGTTTTGTCAAAAAGTCGTAAGCCCCCTTCTTGGTGGCTTCGACTGCGCGCTCTATGGTTCCGTAAGCCGTAAGGATGATTACCGGAAGATAGGGCTGTATTCTCAACAATTGTTCCATCAGGGAGATGCCGTCCATCTCCTCCATTTTGTAGTCGAGAATGGCAGCGCTGAATATATTGTCACTGGCATTGGCAAGTGCTTCCTCGCCGCCGCCCGCAACGGTGACCTGGTATTTGGCCGCCTCCAGGCGGGCCTTCATTAAAGTGAGCAATCCCGGATCATCATCTACTGCAAGTATTTTTTCGCCTGCCATTAGCCCTCTCGCACAATACTGTGTTTGTCACTTTTGATGCGGCTTGGTATCATACAAAAGCCCGCGTTCCTTCTTTTCCATCTCGATGTCAATTTCACGCGAGCGTTCGAGTTGTTTGCTCAGTTTGTCGATGGTCTCTTCCTGCGCCCTGATCCGTTCTTCCATGGCCTGCCGGTCCGCCTCCCCATCGTTTTCCTGGGAAACTTCGGGCTTGGCTGGATCCTCTATCTGTGGTTCAGGCGTTTCCTTTGCTTTGGGGTCCCCACGCACCGGGCGCTTCTTGATCTTTTTCTTCATATTACTGTAAATGTTGTCCCGCCAGACCGTCGCCTGGTAAGCCCAAACGCTTTCCGGTGAGCCCTTGAGCAGATCTTCGATGTACTTGAGACCTGTTTGGGGATTGTAATAAGGGCTTTTCGCGTAACAATACAGAAAGCTCAGGTTGAAAAGCGCTATCGCGCATTTTTCCGGATCCTGGCACGATTTGAGCGCTTCGGAGTTTTCCGTGAAAAAACCGGCATAGTTCCCGGTTTGCATGGCGGTCTGGGGAGGAAATAATGGTGGCGGCTGGACTATTTCCCGAACGGGCTGATTTGGCGGCGACGCACATCCGGTTATTAGAAAACAGAATACAAAAACAGCCACACCGAAGGAAAAATTTGATTTTCTGCGCATTATTGGCTCACTTCGATATTGTCGAGTATAGTTCATTGTCATCTATTTCCAAGCGGATCGGCAAAAGAACATGGAAGGTCGATCCGCACCCGGTTTCGCTTTCGGCCCAAATCCTTCCTTTGTGAGCTTCAACGATATGCCGAGCTATCGCCAGGCCCAGGCCGGTCCCTTGCTGTCCCTTGGCTTTTTGGTTTTTACTCTGATAAAAGTGTTTGAAAATACTCTGGATTTCCGCCGCCGCAATGCCGGGGCCATCATCCGAAACCTGGATTTCAACCGCGTAGGGCCGCCCGTTGTCGTTCCCTGTAGGAAGGGCCTCCACCCTGATCTCTCCGCCTTTTGGAGAAAACTTCAAAGCGTTGCTCAAAAGATTATCCAGGACCTGCTGAATCATGCGCTCATCCACGAGAAACATGGGGATCGGCCCGACTATATCGGTCAGAAGCTTAATGTCCCGTTTGCGGGCGATCAAGTCAACAGCTTGTACTGATTTTTGAATCAGTTCTTTGAGGTCGCACATGGTGAATTCATAATCCATCATCTGCGCCTCCATTTTGGACAGATCGAGGATGGACGAAATGCTTTGGAACAGGCGGTGGCTGTGATTTCGGACCACATCGAGTATTTCGCGCTGGCTATTGGTAAGCGGTCCGGGTATTCCTTCGAGCAATAGAGCCGTGCCTTCCCGGATTGCCGTCAGAGGCGTACGCAATTCGTGGGAAACATGGGCCGTAAAATCTGCTTTAAGACGGTCCAGAAGTTCGAGTTCCTCTGCCATCAAATTGAAGGCCTCGGCCAGTTCGCCGACCTCTCTGGGCCCGTTTAAGTGGGCCGTACGGTAGAATTCGCCCCGCCCGATACGCCGCATCTCCCTGGCCAGGTCGTTCAGGGGGCGGCTTATTCCGCGCGCATGCATGTAAGCCATGGCCAGGGCGCCCGCGATTCCGAATATCATCAGCCAAAACATCACCTCGGCGGCCAGTGCCGCCTCGTCTCGAGCCATACCTGTTTTAAAAGAGGCTGCCTGGTCCCGGAGTCGAATAAGCTCGTTGGCCCTTTCTATTATGCCGTCGCTCAGAGCGGCTTTCGAAGCTTCCGATCCCTTTTCGCCAAAGTTGATCAGGTCGGTTTCCTGTTCGTAGTTGTCATGGAGGACGCCGATCTCGCTTAGCAGACTTTTTTCGCGCTCGGTGTCGACAGTGAGATTGATCTTCGTTATTGCGTCGCTGAAGTCGTTCTTGTTGCGTTCATATTCACCCCGGAACGACAAATCCCGAATCAGCAGATACTTCTCAGCGTTGCGCATCTCGGCCAGAAAGGACTTAAGGAGCCGTTTTTCCTCGTTTATGCAGGCGGCGTCAACCGTAAGGGCCTCCGTATTCAGCTGTGAAACAAGGCGGAGCTTATTTACGGCAAAAAGATTCACAACCAGAATAAGCAGGATTAGGGTGCTTTGGGCGATCATCACCCTGGAAAAAATTGTCAGCCTCATTTTATTTCCTTAGGATCAGCCATCCTGCACTTGGGGATGACTTGAAAGACAGGAATTAATACCCGAGATTAATTGACTCGTCCAATTATGTCAATAGCGGCAGGCCGGGATAGCGGCGGGCCGGGAACTCCTGGTAGCCTAATTTGACCTGAAATCGGGACCTTAGCTTGGCACAGGTTTAAAAACAGACACGCCTCAGGGTTACGTCCGGTCACTGCAAGAAATGAGCCCGGACCTTGCGACAATCGCCTGCCCGATCCGAGGAATTATTTCAAATTTTCCTTGAAGCTGCTAGAATGACCGGGTGCGGAGGCGTTCGTCCCTTACCTTATTCTTTATCGATCCCAGCCCAACGAGAGGAAAGCAAATGGAAGACAAAGATTCTGGAATCGATCCGAAAGCAGTCTTAAACTCTGTGATCGAAATCGTTCAGGCCGTTATACGCGATCCCGTTTCCTTTTACCGGCAAATGCCAAGAGCGGGGGGCTATTCCGATCCCTTGATTTTTGCTGTCGTACTGGGCCTGGCCGCCGGTATCGTCAGAGCCGTACTTAGTCCGTTGGGTTTCATGGCTCACGGATTTTTCGCGACGGCCCTGGCCATTATCATTATCACCCCTATAATGACCGGACTTTTAAGCTTTGTGGCCGCCGGCATACTTTTTTTAATCTGGCAGCTCATGGGGTCGCATCAGCCCTATGAGGTCTCTTACCGGTGCGCGGCCTACGCGCTGGCGATCTCCCCGATTACCGCGGCAATCGGTATCATTCCATATCTTGGGACCCTGATCGGCCTGGCCTGGATAGCCTTCATTTACGTCTGCGCTTCGGTTGAAGTGCACGGGATAAGGCCAAAGTCCGCCTGGATCGTTTTTGGCGCTCTTTTTATCATCCTATCGTTTGCCTGTATTTCATTGCAGCACTCCGCGAGAAGCTTCCAGCATAAAATGGACAAGGTTGGAAAAAAGCTTAGCGAGATCGATAAGATGAAGCCCGGGGAAGCCGGGCAGGCGGTTGGCGAATTTTTGAAGGGCATGGAGAAGGGTATAAATAAGAAGTAGCAGTCTTCAGGAAGCGGGAAGTGAGGAGTGAGAAGAGCTTTTTGCTCCCCGTTTTTGTTTTTAGAGGCGGAAAATGGCCGAACGGAAATCAATCTACCGCTGCCAGCAGTGCGGCTACATAAGCCCGAAATGGATGGGCAAATGTCCCGAATGCCAAGTGTGGGACAGCTTTTCGGAGGAGGTGGCGCCTGGCAGGGCCGGCAGATCCGGTTCGAGAAGTTCGAAGACTGTTTCAACCCATCCGATCAGCCTCGATGAAATCCAGTTTGACGGCGAGGTTCGCTTCCATACCGGTATCGGTGAATGGGACCGGGTATTGGGAGGCGGTCTGACAAAAGGCTCTATCGTTTTACTCGCGGGAGATCCCGGCATCGGAAAATCGACCTTGCTTCTCCAGGCCCTTTCCGGGATGACCGGGGACGGTCACGTTCTCTATGTCTCGGGAGAAGAGAGCCCTCAACAGTTGAAATCCCGTGCTCAGCGACTCGGGCTGTGCTCGCGCGACCTGTTGATCTTTTCTGAAACCTCGCTGGAGGCCGTGCTCGACGAAATCGAGAAAAACCCCCCGCTGGTCGTGGCGGTGGATTCGATCCAGACAATGTATACGAAAGTCTTGGACGTGGCGCCGGGTTCCATAAGCCAGGTGCGGGAATGCGCATCGAGGCTTATGAGAATGGGCAAAGAAGGCGGGACCAGCGTATTTGTAGTCGGCCATGTTACAAAAGAGGGCGCCATCGCCGGTCCCCGGGCCCTGGAGCACCTCGTGGACACCGTTTTATACCTCGAAGGGGACAGGACGCATACCTTCCGGCTGCTTAGGGCGGTCAAAAACCGTTACGGCTCTACAAACGAGGTCGGAGTTTTTGAGATGAAGGAAGGCGGCCTCGAGGAAGTCCCCAATCCTTCCAAGCTACTTCTGGCCGAGCGCCCCAAGGGGGTCTCGGGCTCGGTTGTGACCTGTGCGGTGGAGGGCACGCGCCCGATCCTTGTCGAACTTCAGGCCCTTGTCAGTGCGACCGGCTGGACGCAGCCGCGCCGCACCAGTATTGGAGTCGACACTAACCGGCTCTCCCTCTTGCTCGCGGTGCTCGAAAAAAAGGCCGGATTCAACTTCGCGCAGCAGGACGTGTTCGTAAATGTGGCGGGCGGAGTGCGGCTCGTTGAGCCCGCTGTCGACCTGGCTATGACCACTGCTCTTATGAGCAGCTATCTCGACAAGCCGCTTCCACAGGACCTTGTGGTCTGGGGTGAAGTGGGGCTTGCCGGTGAGGTAAGGGGAGTCGGTCACAGTGCTCTTCGCGCCATGGAGGCTTCCAAGCTCGGATTTACCTCCTGCCTCATGCCCGGCAGCAATTCCGAACAGCTCTCTCGGGACATGGATGCCGGCTGCATAGGTGTTCGTTCCCTTCAGGAAGTTCTGCAGATAGTTTTTGAGGGGGAATCCGGACTGGTCAGGAGCAGCGCGAGGTGACAAAGACATGCAAATTCTGTCAAATCATCTCAGACGAACCGGCCGCCTCACTTGTGCTGGATGATGAATCCTGCGTGGCCTTCCTGGACCACCGCCCGCTCTTTCCCGGTCATTGCCTGTTGGTCCCCAGGACACACTACGAGACACTGATGGACCTGCCCGGCACTCTTACGGGGCCTTTTTTCAGCTGCGCAAAGATTCTTTGCAGGGCTGTGGAGGAAAGCATGGCCGCGGAGGGAACTTTTGTGGCGATCAACAACAAGATCAGCCAGAGCGTTCCTCACCTTCATGTGCATGTGGTCCCGAGGAAAAAAGGAGACGGGCTGCGAGGTTTTTTCTGGCCAAGACAGCGGTACGCAGACCAGGCAGAGATGCACGAGGTTGCAGAACGGATAAGGGCCGCTGTGGCCCTGTTTCGGCCTAATACAGGGTAAGGGTCGGCCGGAGAGCTGTATTCACCAAAATGTGCTCAACTCCCTCAGCAGTGGGGGCTCAAAAGACAAAATCCTCCTTTTCGGAGGATTTTGTCTTTTGAGCGATTGCAGGAGCTGGAAGCTAGAAACTGCCTTTCCGCCTGCCGGAGGTAGTAGTGGCCGGAGCGTCGTCGGGCTTCGGCGGGGCCTTTTCCGCCTGTATCGGGACAGTTTCTTTTTCGTCGGGGGCAGGTTTGACAGGTGCTGCTTTCACGTTCAAATCATAGGTGAAGATAACGCTTCTGGAATCATAGAGTTTGAGCGAGTCCCTGGCATAGACCATGCTGACCACCAGTTGTTTTTTCCCGCTCCCCTCGATGTCCCCTATGCGTACGGCTGTAACCTGTCCGTTTAATTCTCTCGTCTTCCAGTTTTCGGTCAGTCCCAGATTGTCCCATGAAAGGGACACTATTTCTCCCTGGTCATAATACTTCATTGAGTTGGGCAGCCATTTGTCGAAAGAGGTCGTATTGCGGTTCACCACAATTTCGGGGGTGCCGTTCCGGAGCAGGTCCGTAATCAGCACAGGCGATGGAATGGCATAAAAATCCGACATCCCCCACCGGCGATCTTCGACCTTGGATTCGAAGGCGTTGGTCGTGGCGGCCCAGATACCGCCGCCTTTCCAAATCTGGTCGCCTGACATGTTGAGGATGCGCAGTCTATGAGAATCATCCACCAATATAATTTCATCGATTCTATCGTTGTTGATGTCGGCCTTTGCGAAATTGAATACATTGGCTTCCTTGGGCGCGCTTACCTCAGGGCCGGGGACAAGAGAGCTGCCTCGAAGCTGCATCTCGAATATGCCACCGGAAAAGGCACTCGTGTATTTGTCTCCCTGCCTTTGTCCGACGATGACTTTGCCCCGGTGTCCGAGATGAATCGCATTCAGAAAGTATGGAATCGTTTGAGCGATCACCTGGAGCTTGCCGCCGGAATACGACAGTACATAGGAGGAAACATCCACGCCCTGAGCGATGGGGTCTTTGGCCTGGTCGGCAGGCGCCGGCATGGATGAGTTCTTTGTCCGCAGGTTTGTCAGATAGATATAGGATTTTCCCTCACTGCTCGTCTCAGCTACGCTCACCCATGTAAAGCGGTCTACACTGCTCCCTTCGAATGTGCCCACCACACGGAGACCCTGATTTTCCTTTTTGTATACGGTCAGCTTTCTCATTTGAATGGTAACGATTTCGGCTTTACCGTCACCGTCAAGATCGCCAACGTCCATTCCGAGGATTCCGCCCTGAAAGTCCTGGCTTCTCCAGAAGCCGGACTGTCTCATGGCACTTTCCGGGGTAACCTCGACGAAATTAGGGTTGAGGTAGGATATTTTGTCTCCGGAGGCCGCAGCGCCAGGAAGCAGCAATTCGGGATTGCGGGTGGCCAGCGCTTCGGCTTCCGCCGAGGCGGTCTGCGTTTTTTCCTCGGGTTTGCCGAAAACCTTTTGATTTATCTGCTGGGCAAAGAGGTTAACCTGGGGCATCACCTCATCGAGGTTCTTCGTTTGAGCATAAAAGGAGACCGGCTCGGTTTTCCCCGACACGGACGCCATTTTTGCGTCTATGCTTACCGACTGGCCGGTGCTGGTTATACTTCCGTACAGAACAAAATCCGCCTTGAGGGTTGCGCCGACCCGCAAGGCTTCGCTCAGCGATACTTCCTTTGCTCCCTTGGTGAAGGCCCGGTCCGTTTCCGATTTATCCACCACCTGCACTTTGCCCTGCCAGG
Source organism: Syntrophobacteraceae bacterium (assembly GCA_050008735.1). GTDB lineage: Bacteria > Desulfobacterota > Syntrophobacteria > Syntrophobacterales > Syntrophobacteraceae > SbD1. The sequence goes on along the minus strand of JBEKMB010000049.1, from coordinate 25,399 downwards.
CAAGCCGGGACGAGAGCATATCGCGCACCCCGCTCTGGAGGTAATTCAGATTTGCGGGCGTGTTCATGGCAAAGGGCAATATCGCCACTCTCGCAGGTCCGGTCTCCCCAGCCGGGGCAGCGGCCATGCCGGGCGCCGCGAACCACGTGAGAAACAATAACGGTAGAGCGCACAAGATCACGGTTTTCGTGTCTAACATACCAGTCTCCTTCCGACTGAATAAACATTTATCTTAGCCGCATACCGGCCTGGATTGCCGATGTTGGGAACCAAACGGCGATATCGGCTGTCTTTGCCGCAAAAGCTTCAAATTTTGACGATTTCTTAAATTTTGGACGGATTGAGTCAATCGTCCCAGGAAAGGTACAATAATTCAGGCCCGGTCTCCATAGCAAGTTTTTTAATTGCCATAAGAGATGAGGCGCAGGAAAAACGCAATTCCCCGCGTTTTTCGCGTACTGACGATAAACTCCATCCGGGAAAGCATTTTGCAGCCTTGCGGTCCACAGCAGACAAGAGTCTCCCGCCGGCTGTGATTTAATCAAAACCGCCAGTTTCGGTTGGGTTTTTTTAGGTTAGCTGGATGCGCGGCCTTCCGGCATGCGAGCTTGGGGAGTGGTGTTATGGGACCGAAGGAACGCGTCGTGCTGATAGTGGACAAGGACCCGGAAAAGATTTTGCTCACGAGGGATGCGATAATTTGCGCTGTTTCTAACCAGAAGATGGCGGTTCAACAGGAACGACCTCGACCTCCATGCGATCCTGTCCGCGAATTATAGTGAGCTTTACCGGGTCCCCTACGGGCCACTCGGCGAGGAACTTGTGGACGTGATCCACACTGGCCACTTCGTGCCCTTCTATGGCTACAATGACATCGCCTCTCAGAACGCCGCCGAGCGAGGCCGGACCATCCGGCGCTACCGCCATGACCTCTACGCCGTAATCTGCGCCAAGTTGATAGAAGCGCACCATGCGCCGTGCAAGCGGGCGCTGCTGGGCAGCTATTCCCAGATGACCGCGCCTCACTCTTCCAAGCGTCAGCAGTTGAGAAACTACCCACTTAGCGGTATCGGAGGGGATGGAGAAGCCTATCCCCTGGGCCATCGGTATGATTGCCGTGTTAAGGCCAACGACCCGTCCTCTGGAGTCGACGAGCGGCCCCCCTGAATTTCCAGGATTGAGAGGAGCCGTATGCTGGATGATGTCTTCGATCAGCCGTCCATCTCCGCTCCTGAGGGCGCGGCCGAGTGCGCTCACGACACCTGTCGAAATTGTTGACTGGAAGCCGAAGGGGTTGCCTATGGCGATCACGAGCTGCCCCGCACGCAGGGCCGATGAGTCTCCCATCGCGGCATAAGGCAGACTCGATGCGCCTGCCCTGATGAGCGCAAGGTCCGTGGGAGGATCGGTGCCGATCAACACGGCATCGAAACTTGTTCCATCCTGGAGCGTTACGGTCAAGAGGTTTGTACCCCGGACGACATGATCGTTGGTGAGGATGTAGCCATCCGGGGTGATGATCACCCCGGAGCCCGACCCGACCAGCTCCGCTTTTCCCTCCGGCTGTCTATTTTTTGCCGATATACCGACAACAGCTGGTCCAATGGCTTCCACCACCGTTATGACAGCCCGCGAATAGGCATCCAGAAGCTCGACGTCCTGATTGTCTCGAGCACTGATCTCACAGCGGCGGTGCGGCTCCTCGGCCTCTTGTTCACCCTTTATCAGGGCCAAAGCCCCCTGTACGTCACCACTCAATTCGGTTTGTCCTCTCATATTACATTCCCGGCACGTGGACCGATTCGTCCGCTATCCCCACTGTACTTGTATGAACGGGTTCGCCCAAAGTCAAGTTACCCCTACTGTTGTCCGCAAAGCTCAAATCCAGTGCCGCTTGGTGCATTATTACTATTTTTGCCTACTTGACATACATTCTTCAATGACGATATATTTCCACGGCGGGTCAGTATCTTTTAATAATCGATCTCCACTGTGTACAAGACCCTGGCTGTTCTGAAAACGATTGGCGAAGTACTGGAACTTGAGTTCAGCAATGATTACAACCGCTATGACGGGAAAAACCCCGTTCCTCACCCTCATCTGATAAAATCTTAAAAGAAAATTCAAAAGGAGACGGAAATGGCTGACAAAGTCGAAGTGTGTATGTGCGAAAAATGTGGGAATGAAGCCGAGATGACCATAAGCTGCCAATGGGTGGACGTGCAGGCGGCATCCGGTGAAATCCAAAAAAAACAGAAAGAAACCAGAACATGCAAAGTATGCGGCAATGAAGCCGACATGATCATCGACTTTGGTGACTAGTGCATCATTTCCGCGCGTTGTCGCCCGGTTTTCAGGAACAGGGGGCCGAATACCCAAAAGCAAACGGCCCCCTTTTTTTAATAAGAAAGCGGCAATCAGGCCGAGGGTAAGTCTCCAACGTAGCTAAATGTCGCGAATATTGTGTTTCAATCGGGGCATCATTCACTTGAAATTTTGTCGACCGGCGTATCCCTGTTTGTGGACCGGACCTGGGTTTATTGCATTAGCCACAATTACCCTGTCGCCAAACTTGCCTATCACATCCATTGGGCCAAACCGTGAAAGTTTTGCGGCTTCACTCTCCACTGAGTGGTCGAAAACAAACGCCACCCTCTTGCCTGACCTCCACAGCTCTCCAAGCTCTTCCTGGCTCAAGAATCTTGCCGCGGTATCCCTGTTACGCAAAGCCGGATTGTCAATCGCCGAGTCCTCCAGGATGTAAACAATCCTCTTGCTGTAATAAACCATTCCACTTATCGATTGGTATTCATGGGGTTCCTGGATAACGACCGCTTCAACGGGTTCGGCTTTCTCAAAGATTTCGACCACGGGCCGGCTGGACATGAACGGCGCCATAAGCACAAAGCCCCAATGGGCCATCAGGAAAATCGGCGCCATAATTCCAACCAGCAGACCGCAAGCCAAACCTGGGCGGGATACCCACACGGCGATCGAGGCCCCCAGGACAAACAGGGCAGACCCGGTCAAAACAACCGCCGTTGGCATCCGTATTCGTTCCAGAGCGGCAATCTGCTCGGCGGCGCCAGACCAGCCCGAACCCGGCCACCAGGCTGCCAGGATCCGGAAAACGGCCTCCTTTGAAGGGCCAAGCACTTCCCAGGCTCCAACCGCGGCCAGCAACAGGATGAGGCTCATAAAAGAAAGAACGATCGACATCAAACGGGTCGAAGTGGCGCTATGTCCCTGAAGGACTTCATCCCACACCTTGCCTATCAAGAGAGCAAATGCAGGAATCGCGGGAATGGAGTAGTATTCCATGCGGCACCGCGATGCCGTGAAAACTCCGATGACCACCAGGCACCACAAACAGGGAAGTAAATCTTCCCCTTTGGTCCACCCCGCCGCTTTCATACGGCGCAGGGCCCCTGTCAGCGCCTGAGGCAGCACGCCCATCCAGGGAAAAACCCACAGGAAAGTGAAGCCAAGAAAAGCCGGCGCTGAAAGAAACTCATCCCTGGGGTAACGCTGTCCGGTGAAACGCAAAACGTGTTCTCTGATGAAGTAATGCCAAAGAAAGTCCGGATTGGCCCTGGCCATGAGAATATGCCAGGGTGCCCAAATGGCGGCCGCCACAATGATCCCCAAGGCAGTGCGCCATGAAAAAAAGCTTTCCAATCGTCCGCTGAGAACAGCATGCAGAAAAATAATACAAGCGGGCAACCCTATTCCCAGCACACCCTTTGTCAATCCGGTCAGACCCAAACTGACGAACATAAGCATCAGCCAGAGCCCACTATATTTGCCGTTTATCACCACCGCCCTGGTGTAGGATAAGATAGCCAGGGCGCACAAGAAGCAAAGGATGGAGTCAGTGCTGACAACACGGGTGAAAATGTGTGGCCCGATACATCCTGCCAACACCAGCGCGCTTAGCCATCCGGCACGCCTTCCATAGAGCGAGGCCCCAAGGCCGCCGATTACGAGAACCGTAGCCCAACCGGTTAGTACAGGCCAAAGGCGTGCGGCGGCATCGGTTTCGCCAAGCAGGTACTGGCTGAGGCCGGTCAGCCAGAAGACCAGGGGGGGCTTATCAAAATGCGGGGCGCCGTTCAAACGGGGTGTGACCCAATCGCCTGTCTGGCGCATTTCTCTGGCGATTTCCGGATACATTGCGTCACTATCGCTGAGGGCAAGATGTCCGACGCATGTCATAAAAAATGGCAGGCTAAGAATCATAACCAATAAAAGAGGATTGCGAAGTTGGGACATGTAACGGCTTCCGAATAAAGACACCCTTGTGTGTTTTCCTCTTGTGAACTGTTTGTGCCTGTGTGAGAAGCATTGATGATTCAAATCAAGCCAACCCAACATACTTCCGGGATTGCCGCGAATCTACACAATCCAGTGCAGGCGGTCAACCTGTACGAACCTCCGCCCTTGTAATAATTGTGCAATACACTCCACGATAGCATATTTATGCCTGCCTCGCGGGGGTGCTTTCCAGATAATGTCGATGATCGGATGGTGAGTGCCCGGCTTAGATTTAATAGCTCCTCAGCAGCCTAGACACCGTGAAAATGAAACGGGCTTTGCTGCAATACCGGGCCAAAATTATAGAAAACAGGGATGGGGTTGCTGCCGCGCGGATGCATCATTGGGGAAACTGGAACTGGAGCTGAAAGCGAAACTGCCAACTGGGACCATCCTCCGACTTCTCCGAATTATAATAAGCGCCCAGTTGCATGTTTACCGGCAGTTTGCCGAAACAGTGGACTTTTCCCACGCAGGGGCCAATTGGGACGATTAGGTGTTTACCGCAGCACATCTCCTCCGCGGAGATTGGGACCACATTCACATACCATCCCCCCGGCAGGGCGTAGTTGATAAAAGGTTGGATGAGCCCGGAGATGGAATTGCTGTTGTCACTTGAATCGGAAAACAGGCAGCGGTTGCCCACCGTAGCGCCAAAAACCAGTGGGCCTTGTATGCCCAACACCACCAACGCAGGATCTCCGTTCCATATGCTGCTCCCAAAGACTGAATCCTTCGACGTCGGCAGCGCGCAGACCGGGCCCACCCAAATGACAGAATCGAGCATGGCCGGAGAAAGAAACACGCCGGGATTGCCGTCCCACGAACCAAACGCTGTCCCAACGGGCGAAGGTTGATTGCCGGTGTGTTTGCCGGTACGAGTGATCGGGTCCCGAGTCTTTCCCACGAGTTTTTTGGGGTTCTCCATTTGAGCAAAAAGATCTGAATTGCTTAGCGCCAAAGCCAACGCCAGAAGTATGACAGCTCCTGAGAGCAGCAGGGTTGCGTCATGCGGACTCGTTGCTTTCATGGCTACGTCTCCCGGAAGTTCAGGATTAGACACCGACGATCGAGTTTATCAATACCGTGCCAAGTGTACTCAATGCGATAAGACTCTGATTTCGGACATATCAGTCGGGCAGGACTTTATCACGCCGGGTGATTATGGAGTTTCAAGCCTTATCGGCCGGATGAGGAGAAAATAGATACGCCTGAGGGACAGTCAATACATAGTGCCGCGTTTTGCATCGCCTTTGCAGCAATGCGCCTGAACGCCGGGTAGAGCCGACTTGCCGACAAAACCCCCCGGAATGCTTAACCTTTTTTTAGATGAAGAACCTGGATTCAGTTTTCAGAGCTGAGGGCGTCCGGCCGTTGTGGAGAGCCATGGTAGTTGAAGAGATGCCCTCGAACGAAAATAGCGTTTTGGGGGAGGCTTTGCCGGCGCTTGAGCACCGAACGATGGGAGCGACGGCGAAGTCTTGCGGCGGCGCATCCGAGGGGGGCCCGCAAAATTCGAGGTAATTTACTCAAGGAACAGCAAGGAGAGACAAGATGAGCAAAATTAATGTCGGCCGGGAAAACTCCGGGCCTATTGAACTATATTATGAAGACCACGGTACGGGCAAACCTGTCGTGCTGATTCACGGCTGGCCGCTAAGCGGTGCTTCCTGGGAAAAGCAGGTGCCGGTCCTGCTAAACGCCGGGTACCGTGTCATCACTTACGACCGCAGAGGATTCGGCAACTCCAGCAGGCCGACGTTGGGCTATGATTATGACACCTTTGCCGAGGACCTGCATAAGCTAATAACGGGACTGGACATCCGCGACGCCGCGCTGGTCGGCTTCTCGATGGGAGGGGGTGAGGTGGCCCGCTATCTGGGCGCCTACGGACCCGAACGGGTGAAAAAGGCAGTCTTCATCTCATCAGTCCCGCCATTCCTGCTGAAAACGCCTGATAATCCGGACGGCGTGGACGGCAGCATTTTCGATGGAATCAAGAAAGCTCTAGCAGCCGACCGGCTGGCGTTTCTCTGCCGATTTTTGTCCGATTTCTACAACGTCGACGTCCTCGGAGGCAAGCTGATCAGCGACCAGGTTGTCCAGGCCAGCTGGAACGTCGCAGCCGGCGCCTCGCCCAAGGGTACTCTGGATTGCGTTTCGGCCTGGCTGACCGATTTCCGGAAAGATCTCGCCGGTATTGACGTACCGACGTTGGTGCTTCATGGGGACTCGGACAGGATTCTACCCTTCCCCGCTACCGGAAAGCGTACTCATGAGCTTGTCAGGGGGAGCCGGTTGGAGGTTGTGGAAGGTGGCCCGCACGGCATCACCTGGACCCATGCCGATATAGTAAACAGCGAGCTGCTGAGCTTTCTCGGGCAGGCACACTCATCGGCTCAAACGCTTTTCAAAGCTGCCTGATGCAATTCAACGCACCAGGGCGGAAATAGGCTGGAGCCAGGGATTGGCTTGGCGCTTTTGTAGTTCACCTTGTTTAAAAATTCGAGGGAGCAAGCATCATGACTTCTATGCGAGCTGTGCAAGTCTCCGGGCCGAAGGGCCCGCTTGAATCCGTTGAACGACCAGTCCCGGAGCCGGGCGCCGGGGCCGTACGCATCAAAATCCAAGCCTGCGGCGTCTGCCACAGCGACTCCTTAACAAAGGATGGAATCTGGCCCTTGATAAAGTACCCACGGGTCCCTGGGCATGAGGTGGCAGGAATCATCGATGCTGTCGGCACAGGTGTTGCCGGATGGACTCCGGGCCAGAGGGTCGGAGTTGGCTGGTACGGCGGACATTGCGGGTATTGCGATTCTTGCCGTCGTGGCGACTTCCTTACCTGCCAAACCGCGCCTCAAATAACCGGTGTCACATATGATGGAGGCTACGCCGAATACATGATCGCTCCCTCGGCAGCCCTTGCGCTGATACCGGAAGAGCTTTCAGCCGTGGACGCCGCGCCGATAATGTGTGCGGGCATCACCACCTTCAATTCCCTCAGGAACAGCGGGGCCCGGCCCGGCGATACCGTCGCCGTGCTCGGAGTGGGCGGACTTGGGCATTTGGCCGTTCAGTTCGCCGCGAAGATGGGTTTCAGGACCATTGCCATCGCACGAGGCCAGGACAAGGAACCGCTGGCCAGGAAGCTTGGCGCGCTGCACTATATCGATAGCCAGGCTCAGGATGTTGTCGCCGAACTTGTCAAATTGGGCGGCGCCAGGGTCATCGTCGCGACGGCGACGAGCGGCAAAGCGATGGGAGCAGTCGTGGAGGGTCTGGGCGTAAATGGGAAATTGATCGTCCTGGGCGCCGCCGCCGACCCGATAGAGGTAAGTGCAACTCAACTCATCATGGCGCGCCGGTCGATTTCCGGGTGGCCCTCAGGCACCTCCATCGATTCACAGGATGCTCTTGCCTACAGCGTGCTAACGGGCGTGCGGGCCATGACGGAAGTCTTCCCGCTGGAGCGTGCGGCAGAGGCCTATGAATACATGATGAGCGGCAAGGCCCGGTTTCGAGTCGTTCTCACGACCGGGCTATAGAAAAAACGTTGAAAAAAGCAGCGGTGGACGCAAACGCGATGCCCGCGCAGGCCGATGTCGAGCAGATAGCGGAGCGCGTGGAGTGTGATTAAAATCTATTGGAATGCCGGGGCGAAATACTGCCCCCTCAGCCGAACATCGAATATGTGCCGGAAAAAAATCTCAACAGAGGTGAATGATGAGCGTAGAGAAAACAGATTACGGATTGCGCCAAAAAGACCGTCGGGAACTGCTGGCACGCGGCGAAGCGGCGCCCGATTTCAACCTCAAATGCACTCCCGACCAGTGGCTCAAACTGAGTGAATTCCGCGGCCGGCCGGTGATACTCGCTTTCTATCCAGCTGATTGGAGCCCCGTATGTGGCGACCAGATCACGCTCTATAACCAAATCCTGCCGGAGTTCCGGGAACTTGGCGCTGAACTTTTAGGGATTTCGGTTGACGGCGCGTGGTGTCACGCCGCTTTTACCAGGGACCGCAAATTGCATTTCCCGCTCCTTGCCGACTTCGAGCCAAAGGGAGCGGTGGCCCGCCTTTATGGAGTGTACCGTGACGGCGAAGGGATCAGTGAGCGCGCATTATTCGTGATCGACCCGGAGGGCATCGTTTACTGGAGCTACGTTTCACCTATCGGCGTGAACCCGGGAGCCGATGGAATTATTGCAGCCCTTGAAGAGATCAAACATGGAAAGGCAAAATGATGAATAGAACATTGGACGCTGAGGCGCCGAAGGCGATACTGACTCTTCCGGTCGCTCGACGCGATCACATCCAGGGGCTTGCCGATGCTCCCATCAAGCTGCTCGAATATGGTGATTTTGAATGTCCTTCCTGCGGGCAGGCTTATCCCATCATCAAGGCGATTCAGCAGGAGTTTGGCGATAGCTTGTGCCTGGCTTTTCGTCACTTTCCGCTAACCACTATGCACTCGCATGCCGAACACGCCGCCGAAGCCGCCGAGGCTGCCGGCGCTCAGGGGAAATTCTGGGAGATGCATGATCTAATGTTTGAAAACCAGAGTGCTCTCGAAGATCAGGACCTCGCACGATACGCTAAGGTTTTAGGCCTGGATGTGGATCGACTGGTCGGTGAAATTCTCTCCGGCGCGTACTACGATCGCATACGGGAGGATTTTAAGAGTGGGATCAGAGGCGGGGTCAACGGCACGCCAACCCTTTTTATCAATGGTGTGCGTTATGACGATACGCTGGGATTCGAGGCTTTGGTCGCGGCGCTCACACGGGCGGCAGCGTAGAGGATGCCTGGGGCGGATCGCAACGATAGGGTGCATCAGTACGTATGGCTCACGGACGTTATATGCTTCATGCATGGTGGGCCCTCCTTTGAAACATGTTCTTGACCTCCTCTGGAGCACCTGTTATTGAAGTGCCTCCAAAAAACAATTCTTCATCACTGATCACCTCTCAGCCATGGGAATACATCTTTACCATGAACCCCGGTACCTTGCTCCGCCAGGATTTCCTGGAAGGCATAGGGGCGCTTGGATCAAAAAAAGGGCTGATACACGATATTCAGCGAAGCGCTTAGAACGGGCACGGGAGCCGGCCCGGCGGAGCGTCGAGATACCGCCCGCGGCCTGCGGCCGGCGATATTTCTGCTGTAGAACTGTTCGAAGTCTAAGTTCTGGGGTAGGATATTCGCGAGTTTGAGTCCTTGGTTCTCACGGAGCATTCCGCTGAAGGGAAAAAAGAAATTGAACATGCGGCAGATAAGAAACTTCAGTATCATCGCTCATATCGATCATGGGAAATCCACTTTGGCCGATCGATTGATTCAGCACGCCGGCCTGGTAAATGAGCGGCAGTTTCGCGATCAAATCCTGGATAACATGGACATCGAAAGGGAAAGAGGCATTACCATCAAGAGCCAGACCGTGGTGCTCTCCTACACGAGCCGATCCGGTGAGGTATTCGAGCTGAATCTAATCGATACCCCCGGTCACGTGGATTTCTCTTACGAAGTATCCCGCGCATTGGCTTCCTGCGAAGGTGTCCTCCTTCTCGTGGACGCTTCTCAGGGGGTGCAGGCGCAGACTATAGCCAATTTATATTCAGCCATGGAGCACGATCTCGCAATTATTCCCGTGATCAACAAAATTGATTTGCCTTCGGCGGATATCGAGGCGGCAAAAGAGCAGATAGAACATGATCTGGGACTTGATCCGGAGCATGCAATCCTTTGCTCCGCAAAGGAGGGGACTGGAATTGAAGAGGTTCTCGAAGCTCTCGTAGACCGGATTCCGGCACCGCCGGGCGATGCTGAAAAACCTCTTGCGGCGCTGATCTTCGATGCCCATTACGACCCCTTTCGGGGCACGATTGTGAGCTGCCGCGTTTTTAACGGTACGGTTCGGCCCGGAGACATGATGCGTCTCATGTTCAACGGGGCAGTGCATAAAGTGGAAGAGGTGGGTGTTTTCCGGCTGAGCAGGGAATCTCGGACAGAACTTTCGGCGGGTTCCGTGGGGTACGTGATTGCGGGGATAAAGACCGTGGCCGACGTCCACATCGGTGATACGATAACCTTGGATTCCGATCCCGTTTCGTCTCCCCTGCCGGGCTGCAAGGATATAAAACCCGTGGTCTTTTCTTCCATCTATCCCATATCTTCCGATGATTATCCGTCTCTTTTGGATTCGCTTGACAAGTACCAGCTCAATGACGCGGCCCTGGTATATCAGAAGGATTCTTCCATAGCACTCGGGCAGGGTTTCCGTTGCGGATTCCTCGGGCTTCTTCATCTGGAGATTGTCCAGGAGAGGCTGGAGCGTGAGTTCGATCAGTCCATCATCATGACGGTGCCCAGCGTTCGTTACCAGTTTACACTGCTCGACGGTACTGAAGTCACCGTGGAAAACCCTCAGTACTACCCCGACCCCATTCTTATCAAAAGTTCGGCGGAACCTTACATAAAGGCCGCCATTATCATCCCCGAGCGCTACATGGGCGTGGTGATCAAGCTGTGTCTGGAGCGGCGGGGGACCAATCCAAAGATTGCCTATCCGACCCCGGCCAGGGTTGAAATCGCCTTCGATATGCCTCTAGCCGAGGTGGTTTTCGACTTCTATGACAAATTGAAAACGGTCACTCAAGGTTACGGTTCATTTGACTACGAACTGATCGAATACCGGCAGAGCGACCTTGTGAAGCTGGACATCCTGGTAAACGGAGAAAAGGTCGACGCATTGTCTCTGATCGTGCACCGTGATCGTGCGAGAGAGTGGGGGTTGCAGGTTTGCGACCGTCTGAAAGAGGAAATACCACGACATAACTTCAAAATCGCCATTCAGGGTGCTATCGGGGGAAAGATCATCTCTCGTTCCACCATTTCCCCTTTCAGAAAGGATGTTACCGCCAAATGCTATGGCGGGGACATCTCTCGAAAACGCAAACTCCTCGAAAAGCAGAAGAAAGGAAAGAAAAGGATGAAAATGGTAGGCTCCGTTATGATTCCTCAGAGTGCATTCGTTTCCGTCCTGAAAGCCAGAGATGAATAAAAGGAATCACCCCGGGCTCTACATTCACATCCCGTTTTGCCGCTCAAAATGCCTCTACTGCGACTTTTACTCCGTTGAGTGCCTTGCCGCGGTCCCCGCATGGCTGCGAGCCGTTCAGAAGGAAATATCTCTGTACAGGGAACAATTTCAAGTCTTCGATTCCCTCTACCTCGGGGGCGGCACCCCTACAGTTCTGAGTGAGCGGGAACTCGCCGTACTGCTGGAGTGCGTTCATAAGTATTTTGCCTTTTGCCCCGAATCGGAGATGACCATGGAAGCCAATCCTGACGGTCTGCACATGGATAAGCTGAAAGCCATCCGGGGTCTTGGCGTTAACCGCATCAGTCTTGGCGTCCAGTCGCTTGACGACGGGGACCTGAAATATCTGGGAAGAAGCCATAGTTCGGAGCAGGCGCTGAAAGCACTCGATATGGTACGCACCTGCGGATTTGCCGATGTGGGCGTGGACCTCATGTATGGGCTGGAAACCCAGAGTCTGCAAGGATGGAAAAGGACGGTGGATCGGGTCCTTGAATTCAGGCCGGAGCACATTTCATGTTACCAGATGACCTTTGAGGAAGGCGCCCCATTATGGAAGATGAAGGCGGCCGGCCAGGTTCGACCCATTGGAAAGAAGCTGGAAAGCGCATTTTTCATTTGGACTTCCCGCTATCTTGAGAAACACGGCTATCTTCACTACGAAGTATCCAATTTCGCAAAAAGCCGGGAATTCATGTGCCGTCATAACCGAAAATACTGGAGCCATACTCCTTACCTGGGTTTGGGCCCCTCGGCCCATTCGTTCCAGGCAGGCCGCCGATGGTGGAACGTGAAATCAGTAGAAAAATACTGTCAACTGCTTGCGCAGGGAAAAGCGCCGGTCGAGTCCTCCGAGGTCCTCTCTGAGGAGCAGTTCGACCTTGAATCGCTCTATCTTGGCTTACGGACGAGCGATGGCGCCGATCTTCACGCGCCGGGAGGCGCTTTGAGAGCGGGTGATGCTTTAGCGGAGTTACAGAGAGCGGGTCTGGTAAAAGTGAGAAACGGAAGGATCCAACCCACCCGCAAGGGTTTTCTCGTGGCGGACGGCCTCCCCCTCATGTTGTGCAGTCAGTGAAAATTTTCAGTTTAACTCGCGATACGCCGGCCGAGGGGTCGCGCCTGCCGGAGTGAACGGCAAGCTGTGCGTGCGTCCGGTACATTGACAACTCATCGCTTCCTGGGTATGCTCTCAACTTAGGTGAGAACCTGGAAGATGATCTGTAATCTGCTCAAAGTCGATATTGGACTGACTGTATCAAGGTATGCCCCAGTCATTAGTTAGACCGGACGACCATCCCCACACAGCGCTTACCCGGGTATCCGGCGCAACCGCGGTGAAGCCGATCTTTTTTGACCCTGCCAAGAAACGCTGGCCGCGCCTGAGGCTCGGGATGGCGCTTATATCGCTGATTCTGACCCTGATTTTGGGAACGCTCATCCTCGGCATCCTGGCCGGCCCGGCGCTGCCGACCCTCAATCTGCCCGGCGTCAGCTTTTTACCGCATGGCATTCACTCCGTGCCCGGTGTTCCACACCTGTCTCCCGAGCGGACGCTGTCACGGCGCGAGCGGGTGTTGCGAAACGCCAAGACCAAGCTGGCGCACGAGCGCGAGCGCAATCTGCGGCAACTGATCGCCAAGGCCCATAAAACGCCCCACGACCTCACCAAGCAACAGCTCTCCATCGGGTTCTTCGTCAATTGGGACGACTCGAGCATGAGTTCGCTCAAGCAGCATCTGGACAGCCTGGATATGATTATCCCTGAATGGCTGCATCTCGCGGACGACAACGGATTGCTGCGGGAGGATGATTCGAACCGGCAGGCCCAGGTCACCGAATACATTCGCCTGCGCCGCCCCGATTTTCCGATATTGCCCCTGGTGAACAACTGGAACGGCAAGGAATGGGAGGGCGCCAAGCTGGTCCGCATGCTCTCAGACCCGGCGGCACGCAAGCGCACCATCGAACAACTGGTCGTCTACGCGGAGCGCAACCACTTCGCCGGAATCAGCATTGACTTCGAAAATATCCCCGCCAAAGCACAGCCCGACTTTCAGCGATTTCTAGCTGAACTCTACGCAGCTCTAAACCCTAAGGGACTGTTGGTGTCGGTGAACCTGCCGGCCGGCGATCCGTCTCTTAACTACCGTAGTCTGGCCCGTAAGGTCGACTACCTCATCCTTATGTGTTACGACGAGCACTGGTCGACCGGCCCGGCCGGTCCAATCGCCGGCCTGCCCTGGTTCGCCGATATACTGCACCAGCGTCAGCGTGATGTGCCCGCCGATAAGATGGTCCTGGCCATAGGCAATTACGCCTATGACTGGGAGGTGGGTCATCCCGCCGAGGAGCGCAGTTTCGAGGAGGCGGTCCTCACCGCCAAGGAATCGGAGGGCAATATCGGCCTCGATCCGGGGTCGCTCAACCCCACCTTCGACTACGCCGATGATGACGACCATATCCACCACGTGTGGATGTTGGATGCCGTGACCGCCTTCAACCAGTTGGTGATAGCCAGATCGGTGCGCCCGCGCGGCGTCGCCATGTGGCGGCTTGGCAGCGAAGATCCCGCGCTATGGCGGGTGTTTGGCAAGAGTGGCCCGCTAAACGCGGAACGCGCCGCCCAGTTGCAAGAGATTCAGTTCGGGTATGGACTGGACTACGAGGGCAAGGGCGAAATCCTCCAAATCACCGCCCAGCCTCATCCGGGAAGCCGAGACCTCGAATTTGACTCGAAGCGCGGCCTGATTACAGCGGAACGCTTTACGGTGTTTCCCTCACCCTACGTCATTACCCGCTATGGCGGTGCGGCACACAAAGTGGCACTGACGTTCGATGACGGTCCGGATCGCCGTTACACGCCGCAGATCCTTAATGCTCTACACGAAGCAGGCGTGCCGGCAACGTTTTTTATAATCGGCGTCAACGGCGAACTGAACCCGGACTTGCTGCGTCGTGAAGTCGGCGAGGGCCACGAGATCGGCAATCACACCTTCACCCACCCCAATATCTCACTCATCTCCCCCGCCCAGTTCCAGCTCGAACTCTCCGCGACCGAACGCCTGCTGGCCGCCGTCGTTGGTCGCCACTCGCTCATGTTTCGCCCGCCTTTCGGTACGGATAGCGAGCCGGAAACCGCCGATCAGCTTCGTCAAATCGAGCTGGCCAGCAAACAGGGCTATGTCATCGTTGGCATACCGATCGATCCGGACGACTGGCAGCGCCCCGGGGTCGACGAGATTGTGCAACGGACCGTGGCGGCGGTCGAACGCGGCGAAGGCAACGTGATCTTGCTTCACGATTCCGGCGGTGACCGCAGGCAGACGGTTCAGGCGGTCCCCTTGCTCATCGAAACCCTGCGCAGCCGCGGTTACCAGTTCGTCTCTGTTTCCGAACTGCTGGGCCGCAGCCGCGATGAGCTGATGCCGCTCGTGCCGCCCGAAAGCCTATGGCAGATCTGGACGGACAGGCTGGCATTCGGTGCGCTCAACCTGGTGGCAGTGACCATCCACTGGCTGTTCCTGCTGGGCATCGTGCTGGGGATTGCGCGACTGACGTTCATAGGGGTGCTGGCCATCTACCAGAGCTGGTCCAGGGGCCGCGCGGTCTATGATGAAGCATATTCGCCTTCTGTAGCGGTCGTGGTGCCTGCTTACAATGAAGAAAAAGTGATCGTTCAGACTGTCACCTCCCTGCTTGCCTGTGAGATCCCGACGCAATTCGAAATCATCGTTGTAGACGATGGATCCGGCGACGCCACCTACGGCGTGGCGAGCGCCGCTTTCGCCGGCCATCCCAGGGTGCGGGTGTACACCCGGCCAAATGGCGGCAAGCCCGCGGCCCTCAACTTCGGCATTGCGCAGACTCAGGCGGAAATAGTGGTCGCACTGGATGCGGACACGGTATTTGCCCGCGACACTATCGCCAAGCTGATCCGGCACTTCGCCGATCCCAAAATCGGGGCCGTTGCCGGCAACGCCAAGGTGGGCAACCGCATCAATCTGCTTACCCGCTGGCAGGCCTTGGAGTATATCACCAGTCAGAACCTGGACCGGCGCGCCTTCAGCATCCTCAACTGCATCACGGTGGTGCCCGGGGCCGTGGGGGCCTGGCGGCGCGAACTGATAGAACTCGCAGGCGGTTTTGACCAGAGCACTTTGGCGGAGGATGCCGACCTCACCATGGCGATTCGCAAGCTCGGCTATGCAATCGTCTACGATGACCAGGCGGTGGCCCTGACGGAGGCCCCCGATACCGTGGGTGGGTTTATCCGACAGCGCTACCGTTGGATGTTCGGCACCATGCAGGCGGCCTGGAAGCATGCCGATGCATTGTTTCGACCACGCTACGGCGCCCTGGGCTTTGTCGCCCTGCCCAATGTGATAATCTTCCAGGTACTTTTTCCTCTGATTTCGCCGGTGATGGACCTGCTGCTGGCCGGGACCCTGGGGATGGCGGCTGTGAACTACTGGCATCACCCCATGGACTACTCCCCGGACGCTCTGTGGCGCGTGCTGTTTTACTACGCCTTGTTCGTAACGGTTGACTACCTGACCGCTATCCTGGCCTTCACTCTGGAACACCACGAAAACTGGTGGCTACTCGTCTTTCTATTCTGGCAGCGTTTTTTCTACCGCCAGCTGATGTATTACGTCGCAATGAAAAGCACCCTGGATTCCCTGAGGGGTGTGCTGGTCGGCTGGGGTAAACTCGAGCGCAAAGCTACCGTGCACGCCTGATGCCAGGTGGCGATCACTGGAGCGAGGTCTCTCTTCGAAAAGCATCAGATCACGTGTGTCTATCCCTGACCATGATTTTGCTCACAGCAGCGGCCAGGTCATGCATCGATACCGGCTTCATGAGAAGCTCTTTGATCCCCAAGGGTTTAATTTTATTCTCATCGAGCGTCTCGCTGAATCCGGTGCAAAGGATTATGGGGGTATCCGGGCGAATCATTAAGATTTGCCTGGCCAGGTCGATGCCGGTCATGTGTGGCATCGTCATGTCGGTGATGACCAGGTCAAAGCTTTTTGGCCGAGCCCTGAAAGCCTCGAGGGCATCGGGGCTGCTGTACCTCGGGACTGCTACATAACCAAGGGTCTCGAGCATCTCCTTGACCATATCGACAATGAACTTTTCGTCATCTACCACCAGGACCAGGCCATGTCCGGTAGGCAGAAGCTCCGGCAGATCGGTCGAAGGAGCCGGAATCGTTTTGGTCCTCGGAAAATGCACGTCAAAAGTGGCCCCCTCGCCTGGTTTGCTTGATACAGCAATTGTTCCGGACAGGTTCTTTACGATCCCGTAGACCACGGCAAGGCCGAGGCCGGTTCCCTCATTGGGTCCCTTGGTGGTAAAGTATGGATCGAAGATTCGCTGTTTTACGGTATCGTCCATCCCGTGTCCCGTATCGGCGACCGAGAGCCTCAGGTAAGGTCCGGGTCCCATATCCGGGGTCCTTCTCCCGGCGCGCGGGCCGATCTCCACATTCTCCAGGATTATGGTCAGCTTTCCGCCTTTCGCGCGCATGGCGTGGGCCGCATTCGTGCACAGGTTCATGAGCACCTGGTGAATCTGGGTCGGGTCGGCCATCATGGTGCTGTGGACCGCATCAGGATGCAGGGACTGGCGGATATCGATGGTGGAAGGCAGCGAAGACCTGAGCAGCTTGAGGACTTCCTTCACAATAAGGCTGACCTGCACAGGCTTTTGTTCCTGGCTCGTCTTGCGGCTGAAGGTGAGGATCTGCCTGACGAGGTCTCTTGCGCGGTTGGCTGAAAGAAGGACCTGCGTCATGTTATGGCTCAGCCTGCCGTCTTCGGGGACCGTATTGAGCGAAAGTTCGGTGTAGCCGATTATCGGCGTCAGAATATTGTTGAAGTCATGAGCGATTCCTCCGGCCAGGGTCCCGATAGCCTCCATCTTCTGCGCCTGATCGAGCTGGGCCCTGAGGAGTTTCCTGTCGGTGATGTCGCTGGCCGTGCCTTCCAGGTAGGCGATCTCTCCCGTTGAGCTGCGAACGGTTCGAAGGTTGAGGGAAGCCCATACAACGCTCTTATCTTTCCTGAAAAACTCCGTCTCGAAGTCCCGGACCGATCCATGCTCCTCGATCATACGGAGCAGCTCAAAGCGGCGCTCGCGATGGACATAGAGCTGCCGGGCATCGCTTACGGAGTTTAACAGCTCCTCGGGGGAATCGTAGCCCAGCATATGGGCGATAGACGCATTGAGGCTCAGGAAACGCCCTTCCAGGGTAGCTTGATATATGCCCGTTACGGAATTCTCGACCATGTCCCTGTATTTTTCTTCGGCCCTGCCAATAGCTTCCTCCATGAGCTTTTGGCCTGTAATATCCCGTATCGATTCGATCGCCCCGACGACATTTCCCCTGGGGTCGTACAGAGCGCTTGCCGTTGCGAAAAGATAGGTTGGGCATCCTTTAAGCGACTGTATAAAAAACTGCCCGGCCAGGATGCCGCCCTTTCTTTCCAGGGCCGAATACCTCGTTTCGACTTCCTCGCTGGGGTCAAGGACGAGATCGATGAGGGTAGGCCGCCTCTCACCGTAAAAGGGCAGGGCATATTCGTAGCCGCCTTTGCCCAACATCGCCGCCGCGCTGATGCCCGTCATTTCTTCTATGGCCCGGTTCCATGCTATGACCTTTCCTTCCCTGTCGATGACACAGGTCGCATCAGGCAGGAAGTCGATGATGTCAATAAACAGTTGCTGGGATTCCTTTAACTCGTCCTCGGCCTGCTTTCGCCTGTCCTCATTGCCAATCGCGCAGGCTATAATCCCGAGAATTCGTCGATCCTCGTCGTTGGGACGATAGTCAGTCTGATACACCGCACAGAGCGATCCCACAGGCTGACCCTCACACCTGACCACCTGGCCGAAGTAGGTCTCCAAGCCATATAGACGCACATTCGGATCGGATTCCGCATAGGACGTCCTGGACAAATCAGTGATCAGGACAGCGTCATCTTTGTTATCACAGATCACGTCGAAGCAGATGTGCCCCGCGGGGGCATCCTCTGCTTTTAAATCCGGCGGAGTGTGCCATTGGCCAACAGGACAAAGCAATCCGCCCTGCATGCGGTTATAGAGAGCGCAGGTGGCCCCAAGGAGCTCACCGCACAGGGCGGTTAGCCGGTTTAGGTTCGAATCGTGGTCAGGGCCGAGCTGAAGCAGACCATTGTTAATTCTCTCCAGTCGATCCCTGTTTTTCATCAGTGCCTCCTCAACTCGCCTGCGCTCGGAGATCTCCTGTTGAAGTTGTTCGTTTGCCATTCTTAGCTCATCCGTGCGCTCCTGCACCAACTCCTCTAGATGTTCTTTGTATTTTCTTAACTCCTTTTGAGTTTTTTCTAATTCTTCAATCCGTATCTGAAGCTCTGGATAATAGCTTTTCCGAAAGGAACGATTGCCTAGTCCTAAGAGTTTATCACGAAGGGAATCAAAATCTTCTATATTGTCAGCCATAATAATTAGAGAGCCTCTTCATAAATGACTTCGATATCCCGCTTAGTAGCTTTTCGGGGGTTCGTATATATACATATATCTTTTACCGCTTTGTTAGCCAAACTGGGAATGTCGCTCGTTTTAACACCCATTTCACTGAGAGTTCTATTAATGCCTATAGATTGTTTCAAATTATTCACAAAGGACAAAATAGTCTTCTTCTTTTCAGTCGTGTTCATTCCTCGCAAGTCGAGGCCCATCGCTTCTCCGATCATGTTATATCTCTCGGCCGCGACATTAAAATTAAACGCCATGGCATGTTCCAATAAAACAGAATTGCACTCTCCATGGGGCAGATCTAATAAGCCTCCAAGGCTGTGCGCCATGGCATGTACTGCTCCCAAAATGGCATTTGAAAACGCCAGACCGGCTTCCAAACTGCCGTACATTATTTTGTTTCGCAGAACAATATCATCAGGCCTTTTAACCGCGTCGATTAAACTGCCTGACAGGATTCTAACAGCCGCGAGTGCGTGTATGTCGGTAATCATTGAACTGCCGGTCGATACAAATGCCTCGATTGCGTGGGTCAATGCATCCATACCCGTGCATGCTGTAAGATATGGATCCATTGTGCTCGTCACCATGGGATCGATTAATGCCAGGTCCGGAATAACAGCTTTACTCACAATAGCTATTTTAACCTTATCCTGAGTATTATTAATTATACAAAACTGAGAAACATCGGCAGAGGTACCTGCGGTTGTAGGAACACAAATCAAAGGCGGCATAGGCGCCTCAACCTTATCTACCCCCTCGAAACTGAGAATGTGCCGGTGATTTGTGCTGACAATGGCTATGCCTTTGGCGCAATCCATTGGACTGCCTCCGCCCAGCGCTACTATGGCGTTACAACCTTCGTTTCTATAGACTTCAGCTCCTGCCATTACTTCTTCGGCCTTGGGGTTAGGTGTGACCGTTGAAAAAACAGTACACGGCAATCCTTCTTCTCCAAGGCTTGAGATCGCCTCATCCAACCACCCAGCCGCAATAACACCAGGGTCTGTTACAAGCAGCACCTTGCGTGCTCCCAGGTTGCAGGCATACTGTCCTGCCAGTTTCCTTGCCCCCTCACCAAACACAAATTCAGGAGCTACGAACTTTGTTAATCTGCTCATGGATTCATCCCAATTCAGTAATGCTTAAAAAAGGTCTATGCAATAAAGTAACCGGAATGACGAACAAGTTTGACCCCCGTGCTGTGTAGAGCTGTACTTAGTCCATCAGGCCCGGTTTGCGCGGATTTCGTAACCTGGAGGTTTTTCTTATCTTACTGCCGCCCCGTTTCCTGCATTGCTACAATGCTCAATCATACATCAATTCGACCGCCAAGGGCTACCGAAGTGGATCAATGGACTCGGATTTCACGGAAAAGGCTCGTGAAATACCCATGGTCTCTAAATCATACGGTATCCCAATCAAAAGACTTAAACGGAAATGGCTCTCAGACCACTTGGGCAGTGTTAGGACACACCTCTGTCGTCGCGGTTCGGTCCTTTGCCTTTGTCGCCGGCAACAAAGCAAAAAAACTCGATGGAATTTTCATCTCCGGGGCTGAGCAAATGCCCCTTCCTCATGAGTGTTGGTATTAGAAAAACCCTTGCCCCGCTCTTTCGAGCTTTTCGAAATTTGCAGATTTTTGCGCACAATCGCAAAATGTCCATCGAGATCAATTGGTGGCCGGTTGAGGCATTTTCAGGCTCACAATAATTGCATTTGGGCGGATTGTGGTTATTAGAAAAGAAAATGAGGTTTCCGGGGCAGACGCAATTAACCCGCTTTTCACAGGAGGCCGCCATGACTGTTCGAGTAATTATCGAAAGGCACGTCGAACCGGGGCAGGAAGCCAGATTAGGGCTTTTGATGATGCAGGCTCGGGCAAAAGCCACCAATGCAAAAGGCTACATCTCCGGAGAAACGCTCAGGGCATTAGACGACCCGAGCAAATTCATAGTCCTCAGCAACTGGAACAGTGCTCAGGATTGGAAAGCATGGGAAAAGAGCCCCGAGCGTGTCAAACTCCAGCAGGAACTGGAGCCCTTGCTTATAGGCAAGGAAAAATGCACCGTATATACGCACCTTTGATCACTGTTCCCTGCTTACTGCCCATCCTGAAATGAGACACAGGCACGAAGCAGTTTTCAATCCAGAAACAGGCAATTTTTTTCAAGATCAGGGAGACATTCGATAGTGCGCCGCACAGGTAAGCCCCCCCTTGCGGTCGAATACGGGTGACGAAGTGGCCGGGTAATCCCCGGCCCCTTTGTCAGGTGTACAAAGCACGTAAACGTGCGCTGAGTTGAGCCCCAATTCCCGGCGCTGATGAACTTGACAGCGGTGATTTTCCGCCGACGATTACTTCGATCTGATCACGATGTCCTGAAATGCTCCCATCCACCCCATAAACGAATGGGGTCAAATACCGGCTGAAATATCGTGGTTACCCCATAGCAATTTATGTCGTTTATAGTATTAAGTGCAAAGCTGGAGTCTAACTACTCTTCGAGTCGGTTCTCTTCCACGCCGCCAATGCCTTTCTCCGAGATTACCTCCTTTTGTTCTCATCGAAAAAACGCGGAAATCCTCCAGCAGAGGCCGAACCCGCATTTCCTGACCTAAGTTAAACAAACGAGGAGGACGCAATGAGCCTGAAAACACCGGACGCGAAGGGTTAGATTGGAGAGGCTGGGAACTTTTACTTAGCTTCTGGTAAAAGGATCGCTTTGGCTGATTTTACGCATCCCAAAGGAATGTTTGTTAAAGACGAATTGTATATTTTTGTTTTGGGTTCCAAAGAGACCATGCTCGCCCATGGAGTCAATTTAACTTGTCCCTGAGAGTTTACGATGCGCTCTCAGCTGAGTACAAAACTTTTTGAGAATGTACATTCCAATTTTCAGGAGGCAAAAATGAAGAAAACACTGATTTTTGGATTGGCTTTGGCGTTCGTTTTAGTCAGCGGTGGCTTTTTTAGCGCACAGGCTGATTGCGGCTTCGGCGGTCTGTCTCACATCAGCTGGCCCAAACTCTTTTGTTGCGGCGGAACGGTCAATAAGGATGTGGACACGGCACAGACAAGTTGTTTCGGCGGTCTGCCTCACATCAGCTGGCCCAAACTCTTTTGTTGCGGCGGAACTGTCAATAAGGATGTGGACAGGGCAGAGTCAACTTGTTTCGGCGGTCTGCCTAACATCAGCTGGCCCAAACTCTTTTATTGTGGCGGAACTGCCAATAAGGATGTGGACAGGCCAGAGGCAACTTGTACCGGCGGTCTGCCTCACATCAACTGGCCCAAACTCTTTTGTTGTGGCGGAACTGCCAGTTAGGGATATGGACGGGGCAGATGCAACTTGCAAGGGCGCATATAATCTCATCGGGGTCTTTACCCGAAAAGGTATTTCCAAGACCGCGGGGGAATGATTTCTCCCCCGCGTCCCCCGAGGTGCCGGCCGGGGAGGGGCTGTGCCCCCGCTCTTTTGACTTTTCTAAGAAAGGCTATATTCTCAAAAACGCTACTACCGTGAAAGTGCAAAAATACGTTTTTTGTAGCAAACAAGACCTTGAAGCCCTGCAGGTGGCCGTACTCGATGAAGGTGGCAAACGGCTTGCCGTTCGCAGCCAATGCCAGGGAAGGAGAGCAGCGGAATAACGGTCAAGTGGAGCGCCTTGTTGGGCATCATTTCCTATATGCGGTCACTTTTTCACCGTCTTTTTCAAAACGGGCGAATTCTCTGGTAGCAAGGTAGAATGCTCTATCACACCCCATACATATTCGATCGTGCAACTCGGCGGTGATAATTTTGACTTTGTCAATCCAATCTTCCGATTGTTATGCAACAGACCTGTTGACCGGTTGGCAATGTCTTATTAGTTGTCTCGGAAACAGTATATCCCCAAGAACCGGTGAGGCGATTCTGAATGGGTCTTATCGATTGTTGACCCCAAAGTGCTGCATGTATAGGGATAATGTTCTTGTATCTGTTGATATTCTTTAACAGAAGGTCATAGTTTTCTTGCTCTGGCTCGATCGCAAATACTTTTGCACCCGGATACTTTTTTGCAAAGTATATTGATGAGATTCCAATATGCGCTCCGGCGTCAATAATCACCGAAGCGTTGGAGCTTTCAATGTTATCGTACTCAGCCGCTACCAACCAATTTGCAGCGATACGTAGGTCTGGTGTTGCTGTACGAACATAAAGCTGTTCATTTGCAATGTTTATCAGTCTTAGGCTTGTACTGTTGGTACGTTCCGCGATTACGAAAAATACCGCCTCCTTGAACCCAATCCATCGTGAATAGATCCGGCCATGTTTGAAAAACTTTCGTATCGTCCTTACCATAAGTATTGACCTGAATAATGCGAGAACTTGACACCAACAGATTCAGAGGAGCCTTTCCGGGTCGGATTCCACCCGAAAAAGCTCTTGGAATGCGCAAGATTTATAAATTATACGATATTCCCATCAAAACACGCAAGTGGAAATACCGATCGGACTGCTTTGGGGTGCTCTCAGGAATGCCATTATTCCCACAGTTGATAGCTCTTTGGCTCAATGCGGGTTAGGGTTACGAGGGCCACGCTTCGCAATTTTCAATTGATAAGCATTAGGGTGAAAAGGTAGATCGGGCAAGGGTTGGAAACAGGATGAAGGGCTTTGAGCGGCATATGCAGGTCCTTGGAAAACGACGAAGATGTTCTCATCAGCGGATTCGGAAAACTCTCAGTGAAAGAGAAGCATGGACGTAGAGGCAGAAATTTCCAGAATGGAGAGCCGACCATTCTGCTGCCGGGAAAGGCAGTTACTTTCATGTGCTGCGGAGTTATGCGGGCTGTAACGAATGTGGCCGATTCTGCCTGGCAACCAAGGTAGTACCTGGAGTTTGGCGCCTGTTTGCCGAGCCGGCCACGCGCAAAAGAACGTACCAGGTCAGAGTTGGATTCGACGTAGCGGCCATAGAGTAAACCAGGGAGGAGTCTATGATTCTTGAAAAAGCAATCGAGATCGCTTTATCCGCCCATAAGAACCAGGTCGATAAAGCCGGCCAGCCTTATATCCTTCACCCTCTTCGGGTGATGCTTCAGATGGATACGGAAGTCGAGCAGATCGTCGCAGTCCTTCACGACGTTTTGGAAGACTCTGACTTGAGCTCTCTTAGCCTGAGAGAGCGGGGAGCCTCACAGGAAATCTTGACAGTCCTGGACCATCTCACCCACCGGAAATCCGAGTCTTATGCCGAGTTCATCCTGCGGGTCATGCAAAACCCGATCGCTAAGAAGATCAAGCTCGCTGACCTCTGGGACAACATGGACCTGCGGAGATTGCCCGAGGCTACCGAGGAAGACTTCGCCATGTACCGCAAATATGAAAAAGCTTACAAGCTGCTGAACGGAGGAGCAGGATGAGCATCCCTGTAAGGCACGATGGCCCGGGACCCCATTGTGAGGTCTCATTCAGCCCTAAAAACTTCTGGAACAACCCGAAAGCCGGCAAAAACGTGCAATCCACCGATTTCATGAACTCAAACCATCACAGATCCAACACCAAACCGTATTCATTGGGGAAGCTGGTAATCAAAAAACCCCCTATGCGCCGGGGATAGGGGGTAGTCATCCTCCTGGATGAGTCAAAAGATGTGGAACGCTTCGACTTTCAGTTGCTTGAGCCGCTCCTTTTATTTCAGTTGCTTGAGCCGCTCCTTTTAGGTCAATCGTAGTATTGGGGGGCCTGCTTAAATGCTTTCCACCCTTCAGGGTCGTGTCCGGTGACGATAGTTGCTCCGTAAAAATCGCGCAGGTTTTTCATCCTTTCCACCGAGCGCACGGTCTCGCCGGCGTTCCACATGAGGCCTGGAAGAACATTGTCGATGTTCTGCTGAGTGTAACAGGAATCAGCGGCAAAAAACATCGGGCCGACTTTGGGCAGATTCACCAAAATGGACTGATGCCCGGGCGTGTGGCCGGGGGTGAAGTAGATGATGATAGAGCCGTCAAGAAAGAGGTCGAGCTTGTCGTCGCGCCAGCCGTCCAAAATCAGCCACGGGACGTCTTTGTCGAAATCCTTGCGGATGTAAGCACCTTTCATGTAGTAATCAGGGGTGTAGGCAAAGTGAAGTTCGTCGCGCTGAACGACATATTTTGCGTTCGGGAAATGGCCAACGCAGCCGGCATGATCCAGGTGAAGGTGGGACAAGATGACGTATTTGACGTCCTCGGCGGCGACACCAACCTTCTTGATGGCGTTCACACACCACTGGTCTTCGGTCATGACGGGATCATAGGCGGCCAGTATCCCACCCCAGTGTTCCTCTTTATTGTGGATGGTTTCAAAAGCATTGCCGGTGTCGAAAAGAATCTTACCCTTTGGGTGATCGATCAGCAGGAAGGGCACGGGAACATCAAAAGGTTTTCCAACGTCCATGCCGAGAGTGAAATACTGTTTCTGGCTCTTTAAGATCCC